>JBLNCQ010000101.1:0-42278 GCA_050260815.1 Bacillota bacterium | reverse complement strand
CTGGAGACCACGGGCCCGGCGGACTACCACGCCTGGTGCCGGGTCTTCCTGGAGGGGTTTGAGGTGCCACGGGACATGCACGCAGTGATGTACGAGATGAACCTGCAGTCGCTGCGGCATCCGCAGGTCACGGGCCTGCTGGGGGTGCTGAACGGGGAGCCGGTGGCCACCACCTGCCTCTTCACCGAAGGGGACACGGCGGGGCTCTATGCCGTCTCCACCGCCCCCAAAGCGCGTCGCCGCGGCGTGGCTGGGGCCATGGTCCGCCGGGCGCTGGACCTGGCGAAAGAGAAGGGCGCCAGCCTGGCCGTCCTGCAGACCGGCACCGGCGGCGCCCCCGAACGTCTCTACCGTACCCTGGGCTTCCGCGACCTTTATGTGGCCGAGGTACTCACCCGCCGCGGATAGGCGGGGTCCTACCGTCCCATTCGCAGAAACCACGCGGTCAGCCAGTCGGCCGCCAGCGCGGCAAAGACAGCGGCCAGGGCCAGCGGCCTCAGGTTCGGACGAGTGAGTGTGCCGGTTCGGAGGGGCTACCATGACGTGTCCGTTCGTCCACCAGTACTGGTCGTTGCGTCACGTTGCCATGAACCTCCTCGAGATAGAATACTTCCGCCACCGGCTTGTTCAGGCAGAGCGCCAGCACAAACGCCAGTTGGGCCGAAGGCACGTACTGGTTGTTTTCAACGGCGCTAATGGTCTGGCGCGTCACGCCTGCCAGGCCGGCCAGCTGTTCCTGTGAGATGCCTCACTCCGCCCGGATGACTCCGAGCCGGTTCCGGAGAAGAGTTTCTGGACACTGCCAAGGATCTCATTCTCGCAGGAAAGTGGCATGTCGAACCGCGGAATAGGCAGCCCGCTGCAGACCTGGGCATGACGTTAGGCGATGTATGCGATACTCTGCTGGGAATCGCGGTCTCAGACTACTGCAAGGGCCCTCTCCCCGACCGTGATCCCCAGCGCCCCGGCGACGTCTGGTTTTTTCCGGTCACACTGCCCGATCAGACCGGGGACGTGTACATAAAGCTCAAGCCGCACCCAAGCGGCAGCCACATTGCCGTGTTGTCCTTCCACCCCCCAAGGACCCCGATGCGGCGGCACTTCAGGTAGCCAGTCAAGGAGCATGTGCCGTGGCCTTTTGCTATACGTGCTATGAGGAACGAGAGACAAGACTGGAAGAACGGGAGCATTCCGTTGCAGTTCGTGGCGAGAAGCTCTCGGTCAAGAACATCGTGCCTGTCTGCTCCGTCTGCGGTGAGGAAGTATCAACGCCGGAGGCCGAAAACGCAATTCTGCTCAGTGCCTATGAGGAATACCGGAGGCGCCATGGACTGCTGAGTCCTCAGGACATTGCGTCCATCAGGCAGCGGTATGGCTTAAGCCTCTCCACCGGACGATGCACAGTAACCCTGGCAAAGCAACGCCCGCGGGGCCACCCCCGCGGGCGTTCGCGCGCGTCTGCGGAAAGACGGCGTCAGCTTACACCGCCGCCATATTGCGCTCCCAGATGATGCGCAGCCCCTCCAGCGTGAGGGCCGGGTCCACCACGCACACGGTCCGGGTCTCCGGCGCAATCAGCTCGGCCATGCCGCCGCTGGCCACCACCGGGGCCTCCGGGGCCTTCATCTCAGCCCGAATCCGCGTCACCAGGGCGTCCACCTGTCCGGCGAAGCCGTAGAGGATGCCGGACCGCATAGAGTCCACAGTGGTTCGGCCGATGACGCTCTTCGGCCGCACCAGGTCAATTCGGGGCAGTCGCGCGGCCCGGGCGAACAGGGCCTCCGTAGAAATCGAAACCCCCGGGGCGATGGCCCCGCCCAAGAATTCGCCGTCGGCGGAAACGGCGTCAAAGGTGGTGGCGGTACCAAACTTGACCACGATCACCGGCCCGCCGTACTTGGCGTAGGCGGCCACCGCGTCCACAATGCGGTCCGCCCCGGCCTCCCGCGGGTTGTCATAGCGGACCTTGAGGCCGGTCTTCACCCCGGGGCCGCCCACAATGAGAGGCTCCACGCCGAAGTACCTGCGGCAGACCGCCTCCAGCGTGGGGGTGAGGGGAGGCACCACCGTGGAGATGGCGACCGCTGAGAAGTCCCGGAACGACCGGCCCCGGCTCTGGAAGAGGTCGTTCATCAAGATACCGTACTCGTCCTCGGTATGGTGCCGGTCGGTGGCGAGCCGCCAGTGCTCGACCAACCGCTCCCCCTGAAAGGCGCCCAGCTTAATGTTGGAGTTGCCCACATCAATGGCCAGAAGCATGCTTATCTCTCCTGAGAGTTCGGCCGGGGCGGAGTCGAGGTCCGCAGCCCCGGCGGCGCCGCCCTGGGGCGGCCGGGCCCGTTTCAGATGGCGGCGGCGCTGCGGGACGGCGGTTGAGGAGCGCGGTACCGTCCCAAAGCCCGCGTAACGCCCTGGTACACGAGAACGGTAACCGTCATGGCCACGAAGACTTCGGCCGGGCTGTTGGTCAGGCCGATGGTCCAGGCCAGGGGCGCCGGCAGGGCCTTGAATAGGGCTCCCAGCCCCAGGACGCCCACGGTGTTCGTCAGCGTGCCCAGCATGGCAGCAAATCCCGGCGCGGCCTCCTCACCCCGCCAGAGAAGGTAGATGACGGCGGCGGTCGCCGCCAGCGTTCCGGCCAGCATCAGGCCGAAGGACGTGGTGGCCAGGGAGCCGCCCTTCAGGGCCACCCAGGCGGCGTAGCCAAGCCGGGCGGCCAGGGCGGCCAACAGGAACGCCGTAAAGCTCCGGGCCCAGCGCGACCGCGCCACGCGGAAGCCGTAGGCTGCCACAATGCCAATGAGGATCCGCGGTAGAAAGGCGATGAGCGGGTTGAGGAAGAGGGCCTTGGAGATGGGGGTGCCCGTGGTGGCGGCCTGGTACATGGAGAAGCCGCCAAAGATGGCGCCCACCGCGCCCCCTGCCGCCGGCCCCTCCAGCACGCCGGCCAGAATCACGGGCAAATGCATGATGGTCGCCTGTACCGGCGGGATGGGGATAAACCCAATTCCCGTGAGGCCCATGACCACGGTCAGAGCCCCCAGCATGCCGATGACGACCATCGAACGGGTCCTGCTATGCAATTGAAGCACCTCCGTTCCAGTTCCCGGAAGGGATACCGGACGATGATTCGGGACCTCGGTCCTCTCTGACTGTGCCCGGCGTCCGCCGCCTGTGCGGAGCTCGACTCTCCGCGCAGCGCCGGTTCTGCTCCGTCGCCGGATGCAGACCGCGGCAGACGCGTTCCGACCTTCATTGTGCCACAGGGTCGGCGGTGCGGCAAGTTATGGACGGAAGAAGAAGGGGACCACCCTTGTTGGGATGCTCCCCGTTGACTTGGAAAGCGTGATGGAAGCTCTTCTAGAACTTGGGTCTCGGCAGCAGGAAGACGACCGCGCCCAGGAAGACCAGAACCAGTCCCACAACCTGCTGCCAGTTGACTGTGTGTCTTGCCAACCCGAACCAACCGGACATGTCAATGACGATACTGGCTACCAGTTGACCGGCCAGAGCGGTCATGATCCACCCCGCAGTGCCCAGTCTTGGGACGACCACCACCATGGTGATCATGTACAGCGACCCCAGCAGCCCGCCCAGCCAGAGGGGCCACGGCAGGTTTCCGTCAGTGATTCGGTCGCGCCAGAAGGTCAGCCGGAAGGCTTCGGGCTGCATGGCTGCCATGAGCACAAGGAGGGCGGCGGTCCCAACCACGTTGGATAGTACATTGGCGGCCGCAACGCCGGTCCGTGAGGCGAGTTGTGCGTTGATGGGCCCCTGAAACGCCGCCAGTCCGGCGAGGCCCGCTGCAACGAAGAAGGTGACGATGGCACTCAATCGGGTGAAGCCTCCCAAGGGTCAGCGCCTTGTTTGAGACGGGCGTGGGTCCGCCCCGAACTCAATGGCTCCCCGGGGGGTGCAGGACCTGAATGGCGGCGCGGATCTTGGGGTTGTCTGTGCCGGCGACGTCCGGCCTGCGGCCCAGGCGCAGCGCGGTGTAGTACACCAGCATCTGGGCCGGCAGCATCATGGCCACCGGAGACGCCAGGACGGATGCCGAGGGAACGGTGATGACGGTGGCTTCCGGCACCCACTTGGCCCCCGGCAGCGTGGTGATGACCGCCACCTTGGCACCGGCCGCCGCGCTGGCTGCCGCCGCCGTCTGGGCGCGCACCAGAGTCGCCTCGTCGGCCTGGAAGATGATCACGCCGCTGTGTTCATCCAGCGACAGCTCCGGCCCGTGGGTGAACTCCTCCAGTTCGAAGCCTTGGCCCACCATGCCGGTGGTCTCCATCATCTTCAAGGCAGCTTCGGTGCCGGTCCAGGCATTGGGGCCGGCGCCGACGCCAAAGTACTTGTCCACATCGGCCCAGGCCTTGGCCCACGCCTTGACCGCCTCTTCCGTCGACCGGACAACGCTCTCCGCCTTATCCGGCAGCGACTTCAGTTCGTCCAGGGAGACCTGGCGACCCTTGAGACCGGCCAGCAGGTAGGTCAGAACCAGGCCGCGGTAAAGGGCCGTGGTGTAGCTTCTGGTCTTGGGGATGGCCGCATCGCGGCCGCCGGGGCCCACAATGGAGGCGTCGGACATGGCAATAATGGGCGCTTCCGGGTTGTCGGTGAAGTTGCCGACAAAGGCACCCCGCTTGCGGGCCAGCTCAATGGCGTCGCGGTCGGCCTTGGTAACGCCGGAGTGGGAGATGACGATCAGGGCTGCGTCGGCGTCCAGACCCAGCGGGGGGTAGTGGACCATCTCGAAGGGGTTCTCCGCCTGGGCGGGGATTCCGGCCACCTGCTCCATGGCGAGTGACAGCTGCTTGCCAACAAACAGCGAGGTGCCGCAGCCGGTGAAGAAGAAGCGCTTGACGCCGCGCTGGTGAATGGCTTTGGCCATAGCCTCGGTCTGGGCGAAGGTATCGCCGCTGATGCAGCCCCTGAGGAGCGACGGGGTCATGGTGATGTTGTCGTACATCAAGAAGGGATGGCCGGTGCGCTCGCCTGACTTGACCATGTACTCCGGAACCTTGGTGTCTGCCACTGTTGTATCGTCTCCTATCTGATGGGCGACATGGCCATGCGGCGGAAGTGGTGCCTCCTGCCGCGGATGGCCACGCCGTACGCCAAAATGTTCTCGGGCGGAATGTTGCGCTCGTTGTAGCCGGAGTCGCCCAGCTCGTGCATGTCCGCGCCGGCCATCTTGGAATAGAGGGCAATCTGTTCCAGCGTCTGGGTGTTGGACCCTTCCTGGGAGGTGTGAACGCCCATGGAGCAAAGCGCACCGGCCTGGTGGACGACGTCGGCAATCCTGGCACACTTCTCTACGGTCCAGCCGGGGAAGGTAGCCGGTGCGGGGATGCCTATGATGTCTGCGCCAGCCCGGACCAGTTCCACGGCTTCTTCCTGGGTCATCAGGTCAGCAGAGCCGTCGGAGTAGTTCATGAGGCCGGGCCCGTGCGGGCGGTTGAACTCGATGATGGGATCGGGGCCCACGGCCTGCCGGACCTGGCGGATGCCGTCCAGGCACAGCTCCCGCGAACCCCAGCCGGCGATGCTCAGGAAATGGGCGCCGGACTCAACGGCGGCCCTGGCATTCTCCGACGTGGCAGCAATATTGCCGTAGCAGGCGACCAGTTCCTTGGCGCGTTCGGCGTCGGAGACGCCCAGCAGGACGCCCACCGGGCGGCCGATGCGCTCACGGATCTCGCGAAGGGTGTAGCCGGCTCCCTTGGGCACCTGCACGTCGGCGTACGGCTTATCCGCGGCCGGATCCTTGGAGGGCCAGCCGGGAATCGCGGGGGCGGTCACGTCGTAGGTATCCAGGAGAATCAGATCCGCGCCGAACGCCGCGGCTAGTTCGGCGTTGGCCACCCCGTCCACCATGTTGGCGGCCCGGACGCGCGAGGACACCAGGATGATGCGTCCTTCCGAGGAGCGGATCGACTCCAGCAGCTCTCTGCCGGTGTAACCCAGCAGCTCGAGCGGCGTTGCCGACAAGAAACGCTTGACCACTCTCAATCACTCCCGTTCATGGCAGCCTGACACGACAGGGGCGGGGCGACAGGGACGTGCGGACTGGGACGAACTTTGCGTATGCGCGCCCCCGCGCCCCTCCTGTGTGTTATCTGCCAGTGGACCAGCAACGAGCTGCCAGAGCAACCACGCGGCGCGCCATGTCCCGTTCGCTCATGGCGGTCATGAGGATATCGAGTGCATGCACGCTGAGGAAGGAGGGGGCTCCTGCCTCACCCAGAGCTTCAAGCTCCAGGAACCTGGCATGCACGCGGTGGGCCTCACTCAAAGCCAGATCAGCCTGTTCCAGGAGTTGCCCTGCCTTGTCGAAGTCGCCCTCAATTGCTGCGTCCAGTGCCGCGAAGATGGTGTTCTTGGCCGAGCCGGCCTGGGTGATGAGCTCGCCGATTGTCTGCTCGTACTCGTCGTGGTTCACTGTCAGTTCCTCCCGTTAGCCCTTAGCAGGCGAATGCTAGTCCCCGGCGGAGAGTTCCGGGAGAAGGCCTTCTTCTCTCAGAACGGTCCGCTCGTAGACGCGCCAGAAGGGGTAATACACGATAGCCGGGATGATCCAGCCGGTGATGAAGCCCCACGGAATCGCGCGCCAGTCCAGGGTGCCCAGGTACCAGGCAATGGGCCCGGGCATGAAGCCCATGAATGGGATATGAGCCGCCGCCACCAGGCCGACCTTGGTGGCCCACATGGAGACGGTGACGCTCAGGATGGGCTGCAGGATGCCGAAGGGGATGAACCAGATGGGGTTGAGGATGATCGGCAGGCCGAAGAGCAGGGGCTCGTTGATGTGGAGCAGCACCGGGATCAGCGAGACGGCGCCCAGGGCCTTCAGACGCTTGGAGCGGGACATCATGGCAAAGAACACCAGCGGAATGGTGGAACCGGTGCCGCCGGTCTTGTAGCCCGTCCACCAGGCCAGAGTCTGAACGAAGGGCATGGGGTCACCGGCTGCGAAGGCCTGGGCGTTGGCCATGGAGTTGGAGGTAAGGAAGGGAATGTAGAGCGGGCCGAGGGCCGAGAACGGGTGAATGCCCAGCCACCAGGTCCAGTTGTTGAGGATGCCGTCCATGATGATGCCGCCGGTGTAGGTGTCCATCAGCACGGACATGCTGCCGAAGATCTTCAGGACGAGGGGGCCCAGCTCAATCTTCCACACGGTGGAGATCAGCCACACCGGGGCAATGATGAGCAGTTCAGGGACCAGCATGACAAAGAACCGCGTGACCGCCGGGGGAACTGCCTCAGGCGCCTTGATGTAGATCCCGTGCTGCATGCAGAGGCGGTAGACCTCTACGGCAAAGATGCTTGCAGCCACCGCCAGGATGATGCCGGGGGAGCCCAGGAACTGAAACGGGATGTTGTCGATGGCCTGGGGCGCCGCAGCAAACAGGTAGGCCATCACGCCCATAAGGCCGCCCGCCATGGGGTCGACCTCATACTGCACGGACAGGTTGTAGGCCACGGAGAAGGCCAGGTAGAGGCCGATGATGCCGAACGTCAGGTTCAGGGCGACTGAGAGCTGCGGAGCCAGCGGCTTCATCCAGTTGCTCACAACCGGAGCATCACGGAGGACCGTAATGAAGGCGCCGACGATGATGAAGGCGATGACGGAGAGGAAGGCTTCACGGATGGCAGCGACATGCCGCTGCGCGCCAAACTTTTGTGCGATGGGAGACAGCTTCTGCTCAAGGACATCCGTAAGGCCGAGCTTCTTGTTTGTTACGACCGGAGCAGCCATGTGATTTCCCCCTTGGCTGGAAGACTCACTTGCTGGGCTGTAGTGCCTCCAACACATGGTCCAGGACCTTTTCCGCATCAAATGTGGCGTAGATCTGTTCCGGGATGACTACCACCTTGGTCCCAGTCTTAGCTGCCTTCTCGCTGACTGGCTTCTCCTGATAACGCACGTGCGGACCCAAGATGATGAGGTCAATCCCGGCGAAATTGGACAGGCGCAGAGCGTCGACGCCGGAGGGCTTGATCGTCATCTCAATACCGCGCTTCTTCGCCGCCAACTCCAGCTTCTTCATCATATGGGACATGGACATGCCCACGCCGCAGGCCGCCAGAACCTTGATCGTCGCTCCTTCCCCCTTTCTGCAGAGAGGCCGGTGATTAGAACCGTCCCCCGGCTGTCACCCACAGAATCTCGGCCGTCTCGTCAGATCGGTTGACCCAGCCATGGGGCTTGGTGCTGGGATAATAGAGCACATCGCCGGATTCCAGGGCATACGATTCCCCGTCAACAATCAGCTCGATCTGACCCTTGATCACATAGGCAATCTCCTCTCCTTCATGCGAGTAAGGTGCGCCGCTTTCGTCTCCCGGCGGGATGTAGAACACGTCCACCTCCATCGCCGAGGTCGCCCCGCTTAGCAGCCAGGCGACCTTACTCCCCCCGATCAGGGTGGTATTGCTGACCCTATCACGGCCACGGAAAATGCGCACAGGACTGTCGTCCGTGTCCATGAGGTCGCCAACCTTAATGCCGTAAGCCTTGGCCAGACGCATGAGAGATGCCACGGAAAGCTGCGCCAGGTCCCGCTCGACCTTGCTCAGCATGGAGGGGGACAGGGATGCAAGCTTTGCCGCTTCTCTCACGCCAAGGCCCAGCGCAGTTCGGATCCGCTTCAGTTTGGCGCCAAAACTCGCGGGGTTACTGGCGGATTTGTCGCCGGTTTTGCTCTCGTCGGTAGCCACCGTTCGCACCACCTTCCGTGGACTGAAGGATACTGAAGCGTCCTGGGATGTTGAAGTGTGTTTACTGTAATTCATTCTGTGTCTTGCTGTCCGGACGGGAAAGTGTCTACTTTCCTCTTGAATATCAAAGATCCGAACCGTGTTTCATAGTGTTGCATAGCCTTCACCACCAGTCTACACCGTCTACCCAGTTGCGCAATACCCCCTGGTGTATTTGTTGAGCCCTTTGGGGTATGGCAAAGAGGGGGCTCTCCCTCCCGGGCGGAAGGAAGTCAGCCCCGTCGTGACGAATCCACGTATGCTTTCGTGCCATTCTTAGGAGAATCCAGAAAACTACAGAGGCAAGGAGGCCGGGCTCCATGGCCCTCAGTGAGAAGGCCCTGTCCAAGCGCCGTTTTGCCACCATCTCCGACCGCGAGGTCAGGCAGGTGTACAGGCCGGAGGACGCGCCCATTCAGTACGAGCGGGACCTCGGCGACCCGGGGCAGTACCCCTATACCCGGGGCGTCCACGAGACCATGTACCGGGGTAAGCTCTGGACCATGCGGCAGTTCGCCGGCTTCGGCACGGCGGAGGAGACCAACCGGCGTTTCCGATTTCTGCTGGAACACGGCCAGACGGGCCTGTCCACTGCCTTCGACCTGCCCACGCTGCTGGGCTATGACTCGGACCATGAGTTTGCCCGCGGCGAGATTGGGCGGGAGGGGGTAGCCATCGACACCCTGGCCGACATGGAGGCCCTGTTCGAAGGCATTCCCCTGGACCAGGTCACCACGTCCATGACCATCAACAGCCCCGCCTCGGTCTTATGGGCCATGTACCTGGCCGTGGCGGAGAAGCAGGGGGTGCCCTGGGACCGCATCTCCGGCACCATCCAGAACGACATCCTCAAGGAGTACATCGCGCAGAAGGAGTACATCTTCCCGCCGCGGCCCTCCCTGAGGCTGATCACCGACAACTTTGCCTTTGCGTCCCGCCACGTTCCGCGCTGGAACACCATCTCCATCTCCGGCTACCACATCCGCGAGGCGGGGGCCACGGCCGGACAGGAGCTGGCCTTTACCTTGGCGGACGGCTTCGCCTACGTGCAGGCGGGCGTCGACGCCGGCCTGGATGTGGACGACTTTGCCCCGCGGCTCTCCTTCTTCTGGGACGTGCACAACGACTTCTTTGAGGAGATCGCCAAGTTCCGTGCGGCGCGCCGCATCTGGGCCCGAGACATGCGGGAGCGCTTTGGGGCAAAGAACCCTCGCTCCTGGATGCTGCGGACCCACGCCCAGACGGCCGGCGTCTCCCTGACCGCGCAGCAGCCGGAGGTCAACGTGGTGCGCGTGGCCCTGCAGGCCCTGGCGGCGGTGCTGGGGGGCACCCAGTCGCTGCACACCAACTCCATGGACGAGGCGCTCTGCCTTCCCACCGAGGAGGCAGTCAAGATGGCCCTCCGCACCCAGCAGGTGATTGCTGAGGAGAGCGGCGTGGTCAACACCGTCGACCCGCTGGCCGGTTCCTATTTCGTCGAGTCGCTGACCAACGAGTTGGAGAGCGAGGCCCGCGCCTACTTCGCCGAGATCGAGCGGCGGGGCGGCGTGGTGGCCGCCATCGAGCAGGGCTTCTTCCAGCGGGAGTTGGCCGAATCCGCCTACCGCTTCCAGCGGCGGGTGCAGAGCGGCGACTACGGCGTGGTGGGCGTCAACAAGTTCGTGGACGAGGAGCCCGTGCGCATCCCGACCCTGAAGATCGATCCCGAGGTGGAGAGGCGCCAGTTGGCGCGGCTGGCGCGGGTGAAGGCGGATCGGGACAGCGTCCGCGTGGGCGAGACCCTGGAGGCGCTGCGCCGCGCTGCCGCCGGCACGGAGAACACCATGCCGCGCATCCTGGACTGCGTCCGGGCCTATGCCACCCTGGGCGAGATCGTCGACGTTCTGAAGTCTGTCTTTGGCACCTACCGCGAAAACGTGGTTTTTTAGAAAGCTGCTCGGGAAGCAGCTAGCCGGCCCGTTCCGGGGCCGGGGGGCCGCCATGGCGGCCCGGTTTCGCAGCGGCGGGCAGGGTGCGTGCGCGTTTTCCGGAGGCGCTCCTGCTCGGAGATGAAGGACTGTGTCCCATGACCCAAGCGCTTCAAGAGAAGGATCTGGCGCGGCTGCTGTCCGGGGCCATACCCCTGCCGGAAGAGCCCGGTATGCTGGGGAGCCCTCACCGGAGGCGCCGCACGCGGCGGGTCCGGTGGCGTCTGCGGCCCAGGGCTGCCGTGGTGCAGCGTTTCCTGGCCGGCGCCCTGGCCTTCAGCCTGGCGGGCATACTGGCGGCGGGATCGCTGGGGCTTCCCAGCGGGCCACTGGCATCGGCCCTGGCGTGGGGCCTGGCAACCGTCGCTGCCCTCTGGGTCCTGGGCGCCTCGGAACGGCCCCTGTGGCTGCGGTTCCTGGCGTCGCTGACCCTCCCCGTTCTAACGGCCGGTTGGGTGGTGGGCGCCCAGCGCATGCTGCCTGTGGGCACGGGTGCCAGCGCCGGCCTGGTAGCTCTGGGCATTGCGGCGTTGGGGCTGCGGCTGGTCGGATACCCGCTGGATTACCGCGTCTTCAGTTTCCTCCCCGCCCTGGCCCTGCTGTCCGTTCCGCTGGAACTGGGCTGGGCCCAGCCCGGCGCCGGGCAGTACACGCTGGCGGCCAACCTGGTGGTCTGGGGCTCCCTGGCCCTGACCGTTCCCCTGGAGCAGGGGGCGGGCTGGAGGCCGCGGGTTCTCTCCCTGGACCTCGCGGTCGGCGCCGAGGGACCGGCCACCGTTGGCGTTCTCGGTTTTCTGGGCGATCTGCACACCGATCCCGCCTTCAGCCATTACGGCCTGGCCGAGCTGGAGGATCGGGTCCGGGCCTTCCGGCCGGACGTGCTCTGTCTGGACATCACGCCGGACGACTGGCTGCGCTATCGCCACGACCCCGCCGGTTCCGACCTGGCCCCCGTCTACACCTCCTGCCTGCTGCCCCTGGCCGAGGCGGAGGCCATGGCCGTCGCCCCCGTGAATGGCGCCACCGAGGACCTTCGCGCTCTGGAGCGGGCCGCCCAGGCGGACCCGCGACTGGCCGACGGCGACCGCGCGGAGCGCGAGCGGCTGACCGCCCTGTGGCGGCGCGCCGGGCTGGGGCCGCTCTGCTGCAACGACGAAGAGTCTCAGGCCGCGGCGCGCCTGTGCCACGAGGCGCGGCTCCGCCTGGCGCCCGAGGTGGAGCAGGTGTTGTGGCAGCAGCGCAACGACGATCTGGTGGCGGCGGTGATGGACGTGCTGCGCGAGAATCCGGGCCGCTGCGTCCTGGTGGTAGTGGGTGCGGAACACGTCTACTGGATTCGTGAGGCCCTGGGAGGGGCTGAGGGGCTGCAGCTTCTGCCCCCGGCGTAGGGAGGCGTACATGACGGACCGGCCCGTTCCACCCCGCCTGGTTGTCCACTACGGTAGGTTCCTTCTGGCGGGTCTTCTCTGGACCCTGTCGCTGTGGCTCTTCGCCCTGGGCATGGCCCTGCTGGCCCTGCGGGGAGACCGCCCGGCGGCCCCGTGGCGGCTCATCGTGATCTGGCTCCCGGCTGTGGCCGGGACCTATGCCGTCTACGCCCCCGGCCGGCGTCCGCGCCTGCAGCGCCTGATGCTGGCCGTTCTCCTGACTGCCGTGGTGGTGGCCGCGGCGGGCACAGCCGCTGCCCTGGCCAGTCGTCTGCTGACGCCTGCGCTGTCCGGCAATGGCGGCGTGGTCGGAGCCCTTTGGATGGGCCTGGTGCAGATGGGGGTCGCCCTTGCCTCACGCTACGCCGGCTACCCGCCGGGCCGCTCCTGGCTGCTGGAGGTGCTCATCAGCATGGCCATCGTGTTTCTGCCGGAGCTTGTGGCCATGCCGTGGCTGGCCGTACCGGCGGGCCTTGGCGTCTGGGTGGTGGCGGCCTGGGGATCGGCGGAATACGAGACCTGACCCACATTCAACAGGAGGGGAACCATGGAGCGCAAGATTCGCGTGCTGGTAGCCAAACCGGGGCTGGACGGCCATGACCGCGGCGCCAAGGTGGTGGCCAGAGCCTATCGCGACGCCGGATTTGAGGTCATCTACACGGGCCTCTTCCAGCGGCCGGAGCAGATTGTGCAGGCTGCGGTTCAGGAGGACGTAGACGTGGTGGCCCTGAGCATCCTCTCCGGCGCCCACAACACCCTTGTCCCCCTCGTCGCCGACGGCATGAAGAAGGAAGGACTGGACGACGTCCTGCTGCTGGTGGGCGGCATCATCCCGGAGGACGACGTGCCAGCCCTGAAGGCGGCCGGCGTTGCCGGAGTCTTCGGACCCGGCGCCGACCTGGACGACATCATCAACTACACCCGGAGCCACGTCAGAGGGGCCTGAGGAGACACCTGATGGAACTTTTGGACCGCTTCCGACACGGTGACCAGCGGGCTCTGGCCCGGGCCATCACACTGGTGGAGAACGACCACGCCGACCGCCCCGCGATTCTGGCGGATCTACATCCCCTGACGGGCCGCGCCCACGTGGTGGGCATCACCGGCGCCCCCGGCGTGGGAAAGAGCACCCTGGTGGACCAGCTGGCTGCCGAGGCGCGGCGTCGGGGCAAGACGGTGGGCATCGTCGCAGTCGACCCCTCCAGCCCCTTCTCCGGCGGCGCCGTGCTGGGCGACCGCATTCGCATGGAGCGCGGTGCGTCAGACCGCGGTGTATTCATCCGCAGCCTCTCCGCCCGCGGCCACGCCGGCGGCATCTCCGCCGCCACCGGCGACGTGGTCTCCGTCCTGGACGCCTTTGGCTTTGACCTGGTGCTGGTGGAGACCGTCGGCGCCGGCCAGTCCGAGGTGGAAGTGATGCGCCTGGCGCACACCACCATGGTGGTCACCATTCCGGGCCTGGGCGACGACGTGCAGGCGATCAAGGCCGGCATCCTGGAGATCGGCGACCTGTTCGTGGTCAACAAGGCGGACCGCGACGGCGCCGACCGCACCATCATGGAACTGGAGATGATGCTGGACCTGGGTGAGGACCACGGTGGCGCCGGCGGGGTCCGGGCCGGCGTGGCCGGTGCCCGCGGTGCGGCCTCGGCTGCCCGCCTGGCCCCCCGGGCTCATCACCGTGCCGCCGAGGGTTCCGCCGCCGGGAGCGGTCCCGAAGATCCTGGCGAGCCCCCGGCACAGGGGTCCGGCACAGCCCCGGCCCACTGGCGGCCGCCGGTGCTCAAGTCCATTGCCCGCGACGGGCAAGGCGTGGCCGAAGTCATGGATGCGCTCCAGGCCCACCTGGCCTACCTGCACGCGTCGGGACGCTGGCAGGTGAGGCAGCGGCAGGAGGCCGAGAACAAGCTGCGCCGACTGGTGGCCGACCGCCTTCTGGCCGCGGTCCTTGGGCCGGCGGAGGAGAACGGCGACCTGGCGCGTCTGGCCGCATCGGTGGCGAACCGGCAGCAGGACCCCTTTACCGCGGCGCGACATCTACTGCGGCAGTACTGGCCGGGTGACGACAACCCCGGCCCCAAATAGCACGGCCCCGCAGGCCTGCCAGTGACAGGCGACCCGGGCCAGGCCGAGTCCGACAAGATCAATCGGGGAGGACCGGAGCATGAACTTCAATCTCAGCGAGGACCAGGAGGCCATCCGCAGCGCCGTCAGGGAGTTCGTCAAGAAAGAGGTGGAGCCGGGCGCGGCGGACCGCGACCGGAACCATGAGTTTCCCTGGGGCGTCTTCAAGGCCCTGGCCCGCGACGGCTACCTGTGCATGCAGGTGCCCGAAAAGTACGGCGGCGGCGGCGCCGACTACCTGAGCTACGCCATCGTCATCGAGGAACTGGCCCGCGGCGACGCCGTGACCTCCGTCATCTTTGAGGTTCACAACACCCTGCACTCCGAGGCCATCCTGCACTTCGGCTCCGAGGAGCAGAAGCTGTACCATCTGCCGAGGCTCGCCCGAGGCGAGGTGCTTGGGGCCTACTGCCTGACCGAGCCCGGCGCCGGCTCCGACGCCGGCTCGCTCCGCACCAGGGCCGACAAGGAGGGCGACACCTACGTCCTGAACGGCCAGAAGACCTTCATCACCAACGGCGGTGTGGCGGACCAGTATATCGTCATGGCCAACCTGGACCCCAGCAGGGGTTCAAAGGGCATCACCGCCTTCATCGTCACCAAGGACATGCCCGGCGTAAGCTTCGGCAAGCCGGAGGAAAAGCTGGGCCTGCACGCCAGCCAGACCACGGACGTCTTCCTGGAGAATGTGCATGTGCCGGCTGCCAACCGGCTGGGTGACGAGGGCCAGGGCTTCAAGATTGCCCTGGCGACGCTGGACGGCGGCCGTATCGGCATTGCCGCGCAGGCAGTCGGCCTGGTTCAGCGCGCCCTGGACATCACCGTGCCCTACGCCCGCGAACGCCAGCAGTTCGGCAAACCCATCGCCGAGTTTGAGGCTATTCAGTGGAAGCTGGCCGATATGGCCACGGACCTGGAGGCCGCCCGGCTGATGATGTACCGCGCCGCTTTCCTGCGCCAGCAGGGCGTCAAGGCCACCAAGGAGATCTCCATGGCGAAGCTCTTCGCGTCCGAGATGGCCATGCGCCACACCGTGGAGGCCGTGCAGATCCTGGGGGGGTACGGCTACCTGCGCGATTACACTGTGGAGCGGCTGATGCGCGAGGCCAAGATCACCCAGCTGTACGAGGGCACCAGCGAGATCCAGCGTCTGGTCATCGCCCGCGAGGTGCTGCGGGATTAGGGTTGCTTCGGCGATCACGACCGGCTGCGCCCGGCTCTGCAACAACTGAGGAGAGGCATCGAATGAAGGCAGGAGCCGTGGCGGCTCCTGCCCTTGTGCTGTCTGGTCTGGCATGGCCAGGGCCAGGAACCGGCATGCGGACTCCGTGCAAGCACTTCCACAGCAAGCAGGCACTGCTTATGGCCGTGCTGGACGGAATGCCTGAGGCCCTGCTGTGACCGATAGTGCGCGCTGTAGCAAAGCAGGCCCGACATAAGAGAAGGACGAGAGGTATCGGCTCCAGGAATACCTGGGTGCTGAGCGCATACCAAAGTCACACAGGCGCAACGCATCAAGAGTATAGGAAAAGATCGTTCTCCATCCGAATGAGAGGATATCCAGTGACGAAGTGGGTGAGATTCGTGCGAGAAGTGCAGGTCGCCCTGATTGCCCCCTATCCCGAACTGGCCGAAATCGCTCAGCGTGTCGTAACGGCTTTTGACCTCCCCGTGGCCGTGCACACTGGTGACCTCCAGGAGGGGGTCAAGGCAGCGACAGACGCTGTGAATGCCGGCGCCCACGTCATTATCAGCCGCGGTGGGACCGCCCTGGCGATCCGGCAAGCCCTGGGCAAGCCGGTGGTTGAGATCCCCGTCTCCGCTTATGACGTGCTGCGAGCGGTGCACAGAGCCCGCAACCACGGTGGGCGAATCGGAGTGGTAGGCTTTGAAAACGTGGTGCTAGGTGCCCAGGGTATCGGGCCGATCCTAGGCCTGAAAATCACTGAAGTGCCGCTGCATTCTGAATCGGAGATCGAGCGAATTGTGAGCGACCTCTCCAAGTCGGGTGTCGAGGCCGTTGTGGGTGACGCCATTGCGGTCAAGACCGCCGAGGCACATGGCATTCCCGGCGAGTTGGTCACCTCCGGTCAGGAGACCGTACTGGCGGCTTGCCAGGAGGCGCTCCGGGTGCTGGACGTATGGCTCCAGGAGCAGGCCTGGGTATCGCGGTTGCGGGCGATACTGGGATCGGTGGGCGAGGGCATTTTGGCTCTGGACGAGCACAATGAGATTACGCTGGCCAACCCGGAGGCGGCCCGGTTGCTGGGCTACCCCGAGGAGGAACTCACAGGGCGCCAGATCAGCCGCATTGCCCCTGACCTCCACCCGGCCCGAAGCCAAGACCTGCATGGGAACCCGCAGGGGCGCGTGCTTCGTCACGGATCGCTCCAGCTGGTCGCCAACTTCTTTCCGTATCCTGTGGGGGAGAGAACCTCCGGCGTGGTGATCACCCTGCAGGACGTACAGCAATTGCAGCGGGCGGAATCCCGAGTGCGAAGGGCGCTTCTGGCGAGGGGGCACACGGCGCGAACCACCCTGGATGACATCGTGGGCGCCTCTCCGCCCATGAGCGTTGTGATCTCCCAGGCCCGGGCCTTTGCCGCTACCAACTCGGTGATCCTGATTACCGGAGAGACGGGCACTGGAAAGGAACTGCTGGCCCAGGGGGTGCATAACGCCAGCGCCCGCCGGTCGGGTCCCTTTGTGGCGATCAACTGCGCTGCACTGCCCAGCACATTGCTTGACAGCGAACTCTTTGGTTACGTGGAGGGCGCCTTCACCGATGCCCGAAAGGGTGGCAAGATGGGGCTCTTTGAACAGGCACACCTTGGGACGATCTTCCTTGATGAGATCGGGGAGTTGCCACTAGAGATGCAGGGCCGCCTGTTACGAGTGCTCCAGGAACGGGAAGTGATGAGGATCGGCGGGGATAGAATCGTCCCCGTGGATGTGCGAGTGATAGCCGCAACGAACGTGAATCTGGTAGAGGCGGTGCGAGCGGGGCGCTTCCGACAAGATCTGTTCTATCGACTCAACGTGCTGCACCTGCACTTACCGCCCCTGCGGGAGCGCACGCAGGACATTCCGCACATCGCCCGGGCTCTGCTGTCCAGACTGGCGGCCCGCCAGCATAAGGCGGTACCGGAGGTGAGTCCCGAAGCGCTCGCCGCGCTGCAGGCCTATCCCTGGCCTGGCAACGTTCGTGAGTTGGAAAACGTCGTGGAACGCCTTCTAGCGGTGGCACCGGCCCGGATTACGGAAGAACACGTGCGGGCGGTGGGGATCGCGCAGGAGATGGCGCCGACCGTCAGGCGCCCGGCGCACCAGGGCCTGACTCGGGAGCGTGTTCTGGCCGCGCTGGAACAGGCAGGCCGGCGCCGGATCATGGCAGCGGCAATACTGGGTGTAAGCCGATCTACCCTTTGGCGCCTGATGCGTGAGTACCATCTTCTCTGATCACTTTCTTCTCTGATCACTTCATGTCGCGACATATGTCGCGACATGAAACGTTTGTATAGAGCTTTTCTCGAATGATAATTGGCGTGGTTTCTCGAATCCCGTCTGTTTTCGGGATTCCGATATCGTTGGCACGCCCCTTGCTCGTATGGGTTGACATTGAAGGAGAGCACACCAGTCCAACCGTACAGGAAGTGACAACTCATGCTGGATGTCCTGAACCCCGGGAAACGGATGTCCTGGTCATCGGTGGCGGTACCGCAGGCGTCGGTGCTGCGATTGCAGCCGCTCGCAGCGGCGTACGCGCTCTGCTCGTAGAGCGTTACGGTTTTCTGGGTGGCGTGGCTAACGTGGGCCTCTGCCTGCACACGTTCCACTCCAGTTACGGCAAGCGCATCGTGGCGGGCCTCCCCTGGGAAATGATCCTCCGCATGAAGGAGCTCGGCGGCTCCACCGGCCCGGTTTTCATTGAGAACGCCCACATGAAAACGACCACTCCGGTCGACCCAGAGACCATGAAGTATGTTCTGCAGGAGATGCTGCTGGAATCCGGTGGCGAGATCCTTTACCATACAACCGCCCTTGAGGTGATCGTGGAGGATGGCGCCCTGAAGGGCGTAGTTGTGGTCAATAAGGGCGGCCGCCAGGAGATTCGGGCCCGCGTTGTGATTGACGGAACCGGTGACGGGGACATCGCCTACCAGGCGGGCGCCCCCTGGGAGAAGGGCCGCGAAGGTGACGGCAAGATGCAGCGCATGTCCCTGGTCTTCAAGTTGGGTGGCGTGGATATGCCGCGGGCCTTCGAGGCCATCGGTAAGGGGGGCGCCTGGGCACCGCTACCCCTGACCGGCGATATGTACCCGGTATGGTGGTCGGCAACGCTCGAGAAATACGCTAAGGAAGCCGAGGCGGAGGGGCTCTTCCTGGGTACCGACGAGTTTTGGGGCAACACAGTGCGCAAGAACGAGGCCAACATTAATGCCTCCCGGATTCAGGGTGTTGACGGTACCAGCGGGGACGACCTGACCCGAGCCGAGATCGTCGGTAAACAACAGGTGCACCAGCTTACGCACTTCCTGCGCAAGTATGTGCCGGGCTTTGCGAACGCCTACCTGCTGGCTACGGCGCCCTTCATGGGGGTCCGGGAGACCCGCCGGATCATGGGTGGGCATGTGTTAACCGGCGAGGACTGCCTGAGCGGGCGCAAGTTCCACGATGGCATATGCAAGGTGGGCTATCCGGTCGACATTCACGACCCCACCAGTGGCAATACGTTGTTCACACCGGTCCAGGGGGTTGACGGTTCTTACGATATTCCCTACCGCTGCCTGGTGCCTCAGCGAGTGGAGAACTTGCTGGTGATAGGAAGGTGCATCTCCGCTACTCATGAGGGTATGGCCTCTTCTCGCACCATGATCACCGGAATGATGACAGGCCAGGCGGCCGGCACCGCCGCTGCGCTCTGCCTGAGCCAGGGAGTGAGCCCACGGTTGCTGGACACCGACCTGCTTCGGGAGTCGCTAACTAGACAGGGTGTCCACCTCTCCGAGGGGCCCGTCCCCGGGGAGGAATAGTGATGGCACCCAGACTGGCCGTTATCGCGGACGACCTGACTGGAGCCATGGACACGGCGCTCCAGTTTGGCAAGGCCGGCCACCGCACGGTGGTCAGCCTGACCGGGATGGGGCCGCTCCACGATTGCGTCGTCGATGTGATCGTCGTGTCCACTGACTCCCGGGAGATCTCTCCCTCCGCCGCCTACAAGGCGGTATGGTCTGCGACTCGTGAGATGGCTGCCTCCGGCATTCTGCGCTTCTACAAGAAGGTGGACTCCACTTTGCGGGGGCATGTAGCCACCGACCTAGATGCCATGCTGGATGCCTTGGGTTATAGTCGTGCGCTCTTCTGCCCATCCTTCCCGGAATCGGGCCGGATCCTGGTAGGTGGGTACCACCTAGTGCACCAGGTACCACTGCAGCGCACCGAGTTGACCAGTGACCCCGGCGCCCGTTTCAAGACCTCATACGTGCCGGGGTTCCTACAGGAGAACTCGAGACGGCCTGTGGGTCACATTTCCTTGGGTACCGTCATGGCGGGTTCGGACGAGATCCTGGCTGCCATGGGAGCGGCCTTTGCTTCCAGGCAGCAGATTCTGGTGGCCGATGCGGCAACCCGGGAGGATCTGTCAGCGGTCGCACACGCCGCGGACCTCTTTGGCGAGCCGCTTCTCCTGGCCGGGTCTGCGGGTCTGGCCGAGGAGGTGGCCGCCCGGCTCGAGCGAGTGGGCGATCCCCCCGTATTCCTCGGCAGTTCCGGACCATCCAGGTCGGATCGGCCGGTGCTATTCGTTTCCGGCTCTACCACCGAGGTTAATCGTGAGCAAGTTGGCTATTTGTTGGCGCAAGGCGAGGTGGCGGTTATTGCCGGAAACGCGGCGGCGCTGCTGTCCGGCGATGTGGGCGAGCAGTCTCGGGTAATGGAAGCGGTCGTCGCCAGTCTCCGAAGCGGTAGGGACACTCTGGTTCTTTCGGCCCCTGATTCGGAAGCCGTGCGGGCAGGGCTGACCGCAGGGGACCTGATGGGGTATACGCCCCAGGAGACCCGACGGGTGCTGGCCGGAGCTCTGGCAGTGCTCGTGGCAAGGATCCTGGGCCAGGTACGGGTCGCTGGGTTGACGGTGACAGGCGGTGAAGTCTCAAGCCAAGTGCTACACGCCCTAGGAGCTTCCCAGATCGAACTGGTGGGTGAGGTTCAGGCCGGGGTGCCGCTGGGACGGGTACTGCGCCCGGGGCTCCCCCCGCTGGCCCTAGTGACCAAGAGTGGCTCTCTGGGGCAGGTGGACGCCTTCCACGTGGCAGGGATGATGCTCAAGCAGTTGGATTCGGAGGTGACTGACCCGTGACTGAGTCCGTACTCCCCACGGTGGCAATTACGATGGGTGACCCTGCCGGCGTGGGCGCTGAGGTCATCGCTGGAGCATTGGCCCACCCCTCGGTCTACGATGCGTGCCGACCTCTAGTGATCGGCGACCGCAGGGTGATGGAAAACGCAATTCGGGCCATGGGAACCAGGGCTACCCTGGTGGGACCGGATGAACTGGCCACGCCATCGGCGTTCCCTCTCATGGATCTAGCCAATGTCGACCTGAATGTAGCACGGCCCGGTCGGGTGAGTGCTGACGCCGGCCGGGCAGCTTGGGAGTACATTCAGACCTCGGTCCGCCTGGCCCGAGACGGCTGGGTCCAGGCGGTTGCGACGGCACCGATCAACAAGGAGGCCATCAAGCTCGCGGGCATCCCTTTCCCGGGCCACACCGAGATGTTCGGCCACCTGACCGGGTGTGACAAGTACACGATGATGCTGGTGGACGGCGATATGCGTGTTGCCCACGTCTCTACCCACGTCTCGCTCCGGCGGGCCTGCGACCTGGTGAGACGAGAACGGGTACTGGAGGTGATTCGTCTCCTGCACGGAGCCGTGAGCAAGCTCGGCATCCCCGAGCCGCATATCGCAGTGGCAGGGCTGAACCCTCACTGCGGCGAGGGGGGTCTGTTCGGCCAAGAGGAGGCAGAGGAGATTCTCCCTGCAGTGGCCGACGCCCGGGCGCTGGGAATCCGGGCGGAGGGTCCGATTCCTCCCGACACAGTCTTTGCCAAGGCGTTTGGTGGGTCGTACGACGGCGTAGTGGCGATGTACCACGACCAGGGGCATATCCCGATGAAGAGCAGGGGTTTCAAGTTCGATTCCACCGGTCGCCTCGTGGAGATCAGCGGGGTGAATGTGACCTTGGGGCTACCGATCGTTCGC
This sequence comes from Bacillota bacterium, assembly GCA_050260815.1. Classification (GTDB taxonomy): domain Bacteria; phylum Bacillota; class Sulfobacillia; order JAMDAP01; family JAMDAP01; genus JAMDAP01. The sequence continues at coordinate 20,734 of JBLNCQ010000101.1, read as the reverse complement.
ACCTCGGTGGAGCACGGTACCGCTTTTGACCAGGCTGGCAAGGGATCGGCCAACCCTGAGTCCATGCGGCAGGCCATCTTGCTGGCCGCTGCGATGGGAGGGAGTAGATGAAACCTGCTCGCCCGATACCGTACTTGAAGGTCAAGGGTTCTGCCTATGAGCTGGGGTTCCAGCACGGGCGAGCCTTCGACCAGCGGATTCGAACGATGTCCGCCCAGTCCCTGGCGTGGGTGGAGCGGACGGCTGGGGTAGCCAGGGCAGACTTGCTTAGCCGGGTTCGACAGTATGTCCCCTTCGTGGAGGAGGCCACACCCTACCTGATTGAGGAGGTTCGGGGCATCGCAGACGGGGCGGCAATTCCGTTTGAAGAGACCTTCGCACTGCAGGCCCGCTTCGAACTTGTTTACACCCCAGCCCCGGAGTGCACCGTCTTTGGTGCGGCCGCGGAGCGAACGCGGGATGGCAAGGTCATGATTGGCCAGAACATGGACCTCCCGCCGGAAGACGAGGAGAACATAATCTTGCTGCACCTGGTCCCGAACGACGGGCGCCCGGAGATCCTGACCGCCACCGTTTGCGGCATCCTCTCGCAGGAGGGGATCAACAGCGCCGGGCTTGCCCTGTGCGGCAGCCTAGTGGTCTCCCGGAACTGGCGGGTAGGCTACCCGAACCGAAACTTCCTGCGTCGCTTCATCCTTGAACAGCAGGACATTCCCGCCGCCCTCAGAGCGATAGAACGGGTTCCTCACCGGGCTGCCGGCCATCACCTGGTACTGGCTGACGCCGCTGGCCGGATCATCGACCTGGAGCAGACTCCCGATACCTACCGGACCTTCGGACCTGAACAGGGCATTCTCGCCCATGCCAACCACTACCTGCATCCGGACCTGGTGCCGGAAGAGGGGCTCCATGACGCCAATCCACGTCTCTACCGCGGCTCGGTACGACGCCGTAATCGCATGCGGCAGCTACTGGAGGCGCACGAGGGCCCGCTGGATGTGGAGAGCCTGCACGCCATCCTTTCAGATCACGGGGATGGCCCGGAGACGATTTGCGCCCACGCGGGGGAGCACTCGGAGTCCAAGACGGTGATCTCGGTAGTTGCGATTCCCCAGGAGCGCACGCTCTGGGTGGGCCTGGGGAATCCGTGTGAAAGCGGTATGAAGCCGTACTTCCTCTAGGGGAGCGGCGATGCCCTTACCAAGAACCGGAAAAATGACATGGGGGGTTCAGACAGATGCAAGGCAGACAGCTGGTTTCCTTGTTCACGGCCGTGGTTCTCTCTCTCTCCGTACTGGCAGGTTGCGGTACCTCGAAGCAGACGGGGTCCCCCGCAAGCCCGACACCCGCCTCCAGCGAGTCAGTGAAGCTACGGTTTCCGTCATGGCAGTGGGGGCAGCCAGGTTATGACGAGTTCTTTACCGCCGCCATTGCCGAATTCACCAAGACCCACCCCAACGTGACTATCGAGAAGATCCCAGTCTCCAGTGCCAACTACGCGGATGAGATGACGAAGATGTTTGCATCGGGCGACCCGCCCGAGATAGTGCAGTACCTAACCCAGGTCTTCTACAAGTCCGTGGACGCGGGCTGGCTCGAGCCGATCGACAATCGGCTTGCAGAGACCGATATTACTCAGAAGTGGGCGCCCTACTTGCTTGATGCCGGTAAGGTGGGCGGCAAAGCCTACGGCGTTTGGGTCTCGGGTTCACCGATCGCTCTGATGTATAACAAGAAGATGCTGGGCGAGGCCGGTATCGAGGTGCCCAAGACGCCGGAGCAGTTCATGGCCGCCGCCAAGGCGCTAACCAAGAAGGATGCTGCTGGCAACGTCACCCAGTTTGGCTATGCCATCGCAAACAAGCCAGACGTGAACGCCACCATTTACGGCCTGAGCCGGTTTGTTATCGGTCTGGGAGGCAACTGGGGCAAGGATGGCAATCTTGATGTGATGAACCCCGCTAACAGGAAGGCAATTGAGTTCGAGCGTGACCTGATCAAGGCGGGCGTCTCCCCGATCGGTGCTGACCGAATCAAGGCTCGCGAGGCCTTCTGGACCGGAAAGGCAGCCATGATCATCGAAGGGCCATGGGTGATGACGTCCGTGCAAAAGGAAAACCCGGGCCTGCTACCCGACATCGGTGTCGCCCTAATCCCTTTCCCGACCCAGTTCGCCGGTGCGTCCAATGGCTTTGCCATCGCCAAGGACCAGAAGCACAAGGACCTCGCCTGGGAGTTCATCAAGATGGTCACATCCCAGGAGTGGATGGAGAAGTACGGCGAGATGGCTGGCGTGACTCCGGCTCGTCAGGGCGCCCTCACCGCCAAGGCGCTGGAGAAGGCGCCCTGGCTCACCACCTTCGCCGAGGTGGAGAAGTCGGGCAGAAACTACCTGATCCCGGGCCTGGAAGGGTACCAGGATGAGATCGACAAGATCGTGATCAACCGGGTAGCCGATGTCTTCCACAGTGACAAGTCCGTAGACCAGGCCCTGGCCGAGATCCAGGCCGATCTGAAAAAGATGCTCGAGCAGTAACGACGCGGCCGTCGATCGGCCACGGCTCATACGGTTAGTTCCGTGTGTTCCGTGGCCGACAACGGCTTCGCTGGGAGGGAAATCTTCGCATGAATGCACTAGCTCTCCGGCGCCGATTGTTGGGGCTGGGCCTAATCATGCCGGCTGCCATTTTCAGTTTGGCCCTAATCGCCTACCCGATCGCCCGAACCTTCTGGATGAGCGTGCACAACTATAATATTGCCCGCCCGGCCCACTTGAACGACTTTGTCGGACTGAGCCATTACAGGAGTCTCTTTCAGGACGGCCAGTTCTGGCAGTCGTTGATGGTAATGGTGATTTATGCCGCCGCCGTAACGATCCTGTCATACGCGATCGGCATTTCGACGGCTCTGCTGTTGAACAGACGTTCCCGCGGTGTCCGGATAGGCCGCACCCTGTTAACCCTGCCCTGGGCGGTGCCGGGCGTGGTGGCCGGATTCGTATTCGTCTGGATCTTTGACGCAAACTTTGGTATTGCCAACTACCTGCTGCAACAGGCCGGCCTGATTGACGCCCAAATCCCCTGGCTGGTCCGTCCCGTGCCTGCGATGGTTGTGATCATCCTGGCGGCGGTGTGGAAGACCGCCCCCTTCAATATGCTGACGCAGCTCGCCGGGTTGCAGTCAGTCCCGGCCGAGCTCTACGAGGCAGCTCGAGTCGATGGTGCCGATGCGTTTCACCAGTTCCGTCACATCACATGGCCAGCGCTGGGCCATGTACGGATGGTAGCGATCCTGCTGACCGTATTACATGCTTTCCGCGAGTTCGGGCAGATCTGGGTCATTTCGGGCGGCGGCCCGGCCCGGGACACGGAGACCCTAGCCGTTCAGCTTTACGTCGAGGCGTTCCAGCTCTTCCACTTCGGGTATGCCTCGGCGCTGGGCGTGGTGATGCTGTTCGTCTCTCTGCTGTTCACCTACCTAACGTTGCGCAGTTCTAGCTCCGAATTCTACTAGACTGAGGAGGCCGACTGATGCGTAGGCTCTCTCCTTGGCTCCGCGGGGCTGCTATTGCACTGGTTAGCCTGATTAGCCTATTTCCACTCTACTGGATCTTCGTGACGGCCATCACTCCGACAAGCGACCTTCTCCGATACCCGCCGGTGCTGTTCCCCAGCAGTGTGGACTTTAGCTCCTTTGACCTTGTGATCACCGAGCGGCCGTTTATGCTATGGCTAGGCAACAGCGTGCTGATCACTCTGTCCTCGATGCTTTTCGCACTTGTCGCCTCAGTCTTTGCCGCCTACAGCCTTTCCCGCTACAAGAGTCCAGTCTCTACGGTCATCTCCTATATGTTGCTGATGACTCGGGCCATTCCCGGGACCCTGCTGATGATCCCCCTCTATATCATTTTCAAGGAGTGGGGTCTACTGGACACCCGGACCGCCCTAATCGTCTCTTACACAATCTTTGAGATCCCGTTTGCCACCTGGATGCTCAAGGGGTACTTTGACAGCATCCCGGTGGAACTGGAGCGGGCAGCGGAGGTGGATGGCTGTACACCCCTCGGGGCCTTCTTCCGTGTGAGCCTGCCGCTGACCGGACCGGGCATTGCTGCCTCAGCGGTGGCCTCCGCAGTGCTGGCTTGGAGCGACTATGAGTTCGCACGGGGTCTGGTCTCCAGCCAGACCAAATGGCCGCTCACCGTGGGGATTCATTCCTTCTTTGGAGAGCACGTGGTGCACTGGAATGATGTCATGGCCAGTTCACTCCTTTCAACCCTGCCGATGGTAGTCTTGTTCCTGATTATGGAAAGGTACATTGTGTCGGGCCTTACTGCGGGGGCTGTGAAATCCTAGACTCTCTTGAGGCGCTTCACTACATCCAAGACCGTTCCCCATTGGCATCGGAGGGCCGCCCTGAAAGGCCTGTTGAGAAAAGGGAGCGACCAGGAGTCATTCTGGTCGCTCTTCCTCGTGCTAGCCTTAGGTGAGTGCCGGGAGGGGCCACTGGCTGAGGTATCCAGGAAGGTTCAAAAGGGCTGAGACCAAGCGTTTCAGGTTCACCGCCGCCGCTGTGACGAGCACCTGCTCGGCCACCCGTTCAAGTCCCCGCCGCATGGCCCGTCTCAGGCCGCGCCGATCTTTCATTACAGCGAAGGTGCCTTCGCACCAGACGCGCCGTAGACGAGCAGCAATGAACACGGTATACTCCGGAGGCAGGTGGCCCATGAGGATTCAAGCAGATCGTCTAGGCAGATCGTCCAGAAGGAAGGCGGAGAGTTGCAGCCTATCGATCCGCAGGTCGTGTCCGCGGCCCTGGCTGCGTGGGCGGGTAGGACGGCCTACGTACACCAGGAGACTGTGCCCGGGGGCTTCATCCGAAACGTGCGCGTCGATATTGAACAGGCCGTGCTGCGAGGGGACCAGCCCCCGTATCGCGTGGCCCTGCGCTGCCGGGGCGACGCCTGGGTGGTGACGGAGGGGCTCACCCACATGGACCTGACCGAAGGCCAGCCTCTGTTCCTATGCGCTCTGGAGGGCGACCAGCGCCTCTCTCGGGCCCTTCAACTCAGCGTGGAGCCGTTCCGTCCATGAGGGACAGCGAGATGCTGGAAGGACGCAGGCCCGAAGACCGGCCAGCCGCGCGCCGCCGTACCGAGAGCCGCCAGCCTGGGCCCCATCAGCCCCGGGTCCTGGCCATCTTTGCCCATCCGGACGATGAGACTTTTATCTGCGGCGGAACCATGGCCCGCCTGGCCCTGGAGGGCGCACGCATCACGCTGGTGACGGCCACGCTGGGCGAAATGGGACGGCGCCTGGGCCAGCCCGCTTATGCCACGCGGGAGACCCTTCCCGTCCTGCGCGAGAAGGAGCTGCGTGAGGCCTGCGGTGCCCTTGGCATCGCCGATCTTCGGCTGCTGGGCCTGCGTGACAAGACCGTCGACTACTACGACCCAACGGACCTGGCGGGGCGCATCCGCGCCATCATGAGGGACGTGAGTCCGGACGTGGCCATCACCTTCCATGAGGCGATTGGTGGGCACCCCGACCACTGTGCGATCGGCCGCGCCGCCACGCTGGCCTGGGAGGCGTGGCGGAGCGAAGAGGAGAAGCGGGCTCCGGGGGAGAAGCGAGCGGCGGAGGCCAGGCTCTACTACGTTCTCTGGCACGAGTACGCGGACCAGTTGAAGAAGGTCGAGCAGCCGCAGGACAGGGTGACCTCCGTGCGCGTCCAGGGGGAGGCTGCCGAAGCCAGGGTCAGAGCGTTTCGGGCTCATCGAACCCAGTCTCAGATGATTGAATGGCTGTGGGATGACGCGAAGGCTCGGGAGAAGCTGATCGGCCAGGAGTACCTTCTGCAAGGCAGCGGTCCGGCCCGCCCGGGTGAGACCTGGGTGCTGCCGTAAACAGCGGCTTCGGCCAGATGACCGGCGGCCGTCAGGGAACCGAACCGACATCAGGGGGGCGAGCTGCGTGCTGCCGTTCCAAGGCAAGGCGATTATCGTGACGGGGGCATCCAGCGGCATCGGCCGCGCGGCGGCCAGGGAGTTCGCACGCCTGGGTGCCGATCAGGTGCTGGCGGCCCGGTCGGAGGAGAAGCTGAACGCGCTCGCCGGGGAGCTGGAAGCGTACCCGGGGCGCGTGGTGGTGGTGCCCACGGACGTCTCAGACGAACAGCAGGTCGAGCGTCTGGTGGCCCGGGCCGTGGAGGCATTCGGCCGCATCGACGTCCTGGTAAACAACGCCGGAGCCGGATTTGGCGGCTGCGTAGCGGATAGCAATCCCCGGGACATCGAGGATCTGTTCCGCCTCAACGTCATGGGTCCGGTGTACGCTGTGCATGCTGCCGTACCTATCATGCGGCGTCAGGGCGGCGGCACCATCGTCAACGTTTCGTCGCCCATGGCCCAGATGCCGTTCCCCTCGGCGGGGCCGTACTCCGCCAGCAAGGCCGCCCTGGACGCCCTCAACTGGGCGATGGAGGCAGAGCTGGCCCGGGACAACATCCGCGTCATGCTGGTCTACCCCGGCGTGACCCGCACCGGCTTCTTCCAGAACAGCCGGGGCGGCGGCGGGTTCGCCATGCCCTCCCGCATGACCAGCAGGGCCGAGCCGCCGGAGCGCATTGCCCGCAAGCTGGTTCAGGGCGTGCTTGCCCGGCGCTCCTGGGTCTGGTTCAATCCAGCCGTGAAGCCCTTTCTTGGACTGGTAGGCGGCAACCGGCGGCTGCGGCATGCTATTGCCCGGCGGCTGGGGTCAGGTCGCTAGACAACGGGGGTGCTGATATGGGCGAGATTCTGGTAGGCACGTGTGCCTGGGCTGACCACGCGCCCTTCTATCCACGCGGCACCAAGCCCACGGATCGGCTGCGCTACTACGCCAGCTTCTTCCCGCTGGTTGAGGTGGACAGCACGTACTACGCCATGCAGCCGGCGGCGCGGTTCGCTGCCTGGGCCCAGTCCACGCCGGAGCACTTTCGCTTCAACGTCAAGGCTTACCGCGCTATCACCCGGCACGACCGGGCGCCGAAGCCGGGGGAGGAGGACGTGGGGTTTTTGGCCGAGCGCTTCAGCGAGGCCCTGGAGCCCATGCGGGCCGAGGGCAAGCTGGTGGCCGTGCACCTGCAGTTTCCGCCCTGGTTCGTGCAGAACGCCGAGAACGAGGCCTATCTGGCTTGGATTCGCGAGTTCTTCCCCAAAGACATCGTGGCCGTTGAGTTCCGGCACCGAAGCTGGTGGACGGACGAGCGCCGCGAGGAGACCCTGGGCCTGCTCCGCGTGCTGCAGGCGGCCAACGTGGTGGTGGACGAACCGCAGGTGGGCAGCGGTTCAATCCCCATGGTGCCGGAGGTGACTCACCCCAAGCTGTCGGTCTTCCGCTTCCACGGACGGAACAAGGACACGTGGTACATCAAGGCCAAGGACAGCGGTGAGCGCTTCCGCTACCTCTACAACCGTGACGAGCTGTCAACGTTCGTGCCCATCGTCCGCGGCCACCAGGCGCATGTGGAACAAGTTCACCTGCTGCTCAATAATAACTACCAGAATTACGCGGTGATCAACGGCTTCGACCTGATGGAGCTGTTCGACCAGCCGGTGCAGAGGCCGGGGCTGCTGTCGTTTACGGACGAGGGATAGGGACTGGGGCTGGGGAACGCCTGTTCCCCAGCCCCATACAGGTGACTGGAGCCTGTGGCTCAAGCGCCTGGTGGACGAGAGGCCGAGTACGCGCATCATCGCCACCGGATCGGCTAGCCGGGATATTGGAGCCGGAAGTGTCGAATCGGGTGTGGGTCGAGACCGCCGTTATCAAGCATCTCCGCGCATTCTACTACCCACAGAAGCCGGAAATCGGGTACTGGAGAGGCGAGAAGGGTCGGGAAGTGGACGTCATCGTTCGTCGCCCCGGCTCGTGGGAGATCCTGGTGGAAGTCAAGTATCGAAACAACCCCAGCCTGGACGTGGAGTCCGGCCTGATTCAATACGCCAGGACTGCTGCCGCTCCTATCGGGCTGATTGTGACGAAGGCAGCCAGGGACTTCGGCCCCGCTGACGGCGCGTTGGAGGGCGGTTTTCGTCCCTTTATGGTGCCCGCCTACATCTTTCTGTACCTCCTGGGACACGCCAAGAAAGTTGGCTACCAAAAGCGGCGCTGACATCTGAGAGTCGTGTGTGATGCGGACTGGCCACTGCCTGCTGCCGGCAGACAAGGGTGATCGGGCATGGACCTGAAGCGCACAACTGCCACGGCAGTTTCATGGATGGCGGGGGTCCTGGGCGTGTTGGCCCTGGGCCTGGTCGTCGCGTGCTGGGAATGGCTGACGGACGCCCGCCCCCGCGCGCTGGGGGTCTTGGCGCTTGTCGGGCTGGGGGCCTCGCTGCTGGCGGGGTTCTCCCTGGGGCCGCTCTTCCTGGTGCCTACGCTTCTGCTGTTCCTGTCGGCCGCAGCCGGAATCCGCAACGGACCCGGGGCCACACACGTCAACGACTGACGTTGTCGTGGCCCTGGCTTTGGCGGTCTGGGCGGTGTTCACCGCCTCATTCCGGGTCACGACCGCTGCTGGAGTGCCGCCGGACTACAGAGGCCTGCTCCATGTGGCGGTGGATCTCGCCTACGAGGGCCGGGTCCCCGCCCAGGTCCGTAGCGTGGAATTGTTGCAGCCGCAAGTCGCCGGGGGCCTGGCGGCTGTAGTCTCGGCGCGCGCCGGTGGCGGCATTACGGACCACCTCCCGCCAGAGTGGCTTCGCGACAGTTTCCCCCGTGCGCATGACGTAAGACGACTGGCGTCAATTCATCGTGCCGGTGCAGGTTCCGAGTGAGCCCGGCGAGTACGTTCGAGTCCGCTACTCCGTGTTGGGCATCCCGCGGGTGCAACTACTGCCGGCCAAATACTGGCTGGGCAAGGGTGAATCGCCGTTTCGGTAATACCCCGCGAACCCTGTCAACAAGTTAAGGCAGGCACGAGGCAGCCGTGGGCAGGACACGCTTCCGCCCATCCCGAACGTCCGATTGGGTAACATACCCAATCGCAAGGAGGGACCAGCGTGTTTCGTAAGGCCATCGCGGCTGCGATCATCGTGGGGCTCGTGTGGGCCGTCTCGTTCAGTTCTCCGGCCTTCGCCTGGGTGACGCCGCCGACGCCGACCCTGGTCTATGACGGCGGGGCGGGGAACGCAGGCGATATCCTGCAAGGTGCCGTGCCGGCCAACTGGCAGGCCAAGCCCGTCCTGGTCTTCGTGCAGGGGCTGCACGGATCAGCCAACAACTGGTGGGGACCGATCACGTACTACGGCGACAATGACATGTACGCCTACGCCTACAACAACGGCTACCGGACGTTCTTCGTCCAGTTCCGGGACGCAGACGGCAACGCCGGCAGCATGTGGCTGAACGGCTCCATGCTGCGCCAGCAGCTGGAGTGGATCACCAAGTACGCCGGCGTCAGCCAGGTGAACATCGTCGCCCACTCCAAGGGCGGCGTGGACAGCCAGTCGGCCATCGTGCACTATGGCGCCTACCCCTATGTCAATCGGGTGCTGACCCTGTCCTCTCCGCACAGGGGGTCTGAGCTGGCCGACCTCTCATACAGCTGGTATGCATGGTGGCTGGGCGCACTGTTGGGCCAGCATGATGACGGCACCTACGTCATGCAGACGGGCTACATGGACTACTTCCGGTCCATCACCGACGGACGGCCTGAGGATATCGGCATGGACCACTACTATACCCTGGGCGGAACGCATCACGGCCCCTTGTTCTCCGCCCTGTGGTTCGGCGGGACCTACCTCAACGCCTACGGCTCCAACGACGGGGTGGTGCGAACCTACTCAGCGCACGCCCTGCCCGGGCACAGCGCCGACCCCACTAGCAGCTCGTGGAACCATGACAACATCCGCATGGGCAGCCAGGTGTTCGGCTACGTCAATAGCTTCGCCGGGCAACTGACCGCGGCGGAGCCCAGTGGCGCCGGCTACCTGGCCGCCGGCGCAAAGGCGGCCACGGCCTACCGGGTCGCGGCACTGGGTGATCAAGAGGTTGCCGCAGCGTCCGCCGAAGCCGAGCAATCCGCAGTCGAAAGCGGCAGCATCTACCGCGGCGGGGAGTTCACGCAGGGCCGGGCGGTGGAGACCGTTCCCGTGGAGACCGGCGTCCAAAGCGTAACCTTTGACGTTCTGACGGCCGCGCCGGGCCTGGACGTCGCTGTGCTCAGCCCCTCCGGCAAGCGGCTGACCGCGGGCCAGCGGTCTCAGGCCGACGAGTACTTCCAGGGGGCGGAGCGCATCGCCCTGACGGTTGACCGGCCCGAGGCGGGGCTGTGGACCATTGAGATGGACGCGACCGGCGGGGCCAGCGCTGCGAGCGCGGCAAGCGTCGCCAACACATCCGGCGCCTACTTGCTCACGGCTTCCCTGGAGGGCGGAGTTAGGGCCGTCTTGAACCGGCCGGGGCTGGTGGCGCCGGGCGAAAACCTCAGCCTGAACATCTCGCTGACTGGCGGCCGTGGTGCGGTTGCCTCCGGCTCGGCCACCGGGACGCTGGTGCGCACCGCCTCGGGGAAGGCCAGGCCCGTGCGGGTGACCGACGCACGCCTGGACCGGTTTACCCAGGGCCAGGGAGTAGGTGGACGCCTGGCGGCGCCCGGCCAGGAGGGCGTCTACAACCTCTCCCTGACGGTGACAGGGACGCTTTCCGACGGCAGCGCCTTTGAGCGCAGCCTGGTTACCTCCTTTGCTGTGGCCCGACCGGAAGCCCGGGACGCAGCGCATCTCAGAGCCTGGATCAAGTAGACCCGGTCCCATCCGTCCCAGCAGACAGGGGCGTACCCATCAAGGTGCGCCCCTGCCACGTTTACCGCCAGACAGTGCCCAAGGGGCCTGGATGCGGGACCCGCCCGGCAGGGAAAGTCCGGACCGCACTGGAATTCCTCCGGACAGGGCGAGGGAAACCAAATAGTCCCTCGCCCGTCTATCCTCTCAGGTATTGTCGACAGGCAGAGGACCGTTGGGGGAGATTGCATGCTACGGGGTTCCAAACGCGTCTTGGCGGGACTGGTGGCCCTGCTGCTGGTGTCCGTTCTTGCGGTGCCAGCGGCGGCGGAGCAGGGCCCGGCGACGGGCCAGCCGGGGTCGGGGCAGGCGCCGGACATCAAAATGGACGTCAAAGTTGGGTTTGAAGGCTCAGCCCGCTTCGGCGAGTGGCTGCCCGTGTCCATTGACGTTGAAAACGGCGGACCGGACATCTCGGCCCAATTAAAGATCCAGACCTATTGGGACCAGGGGCCCCAGTCTCCTATCACGGAGTACACGCGAGAGGTCTCGCTGCCGCGGGGAGCCAAGAAGCACGTGACCATGTTCGTGCCGGCTTTTCGCGATTCGGTGACGGTCAGCCTGGTGGATGCCGGCGGCAAGGTTCTGGCGCAGCGCACGCCCATGGTCATGCCGCCCGTCATGGGCGTGCTGGCCGGTGTGGTGTCAGACAGCGCTGACACGGCTCGCTTCCTCAGCGGCATCAACCTGGGCGTGACCAACCGGCCCTACGTCGTGAGCGCTGTGCGCCTGGCACCGGAAGACATTCCGGAGGTATCGGCCGCCGTTTCGGCCTTGCACGTGCTGGTTCTGGCCGATACGGCGCCCCAAAAGCTAAACGACCGACAGTGGCGCGCCGTTGAGGCTTGGGTCAGCCAGGGCGGCGTGCTGATTCTAGGCGGAGGAACCCAGGCGCGCCAGGTCCTGGACGCGGCGCCCGCCAGCCTTCGTCCGGTACAGGTGACCGGTACGGCCACGCTCCAAAGCGCTGCCGCGCTCGAGCAGTACCTGCCCGCCGGCTCGGTGGCGCGGGGCGTGCCTGAGGGAGCGTTCGTGGCGGCCACCGGGACGGTGGACAGGGGCGAGGTGCTGGCCAGCGAGGGCGACGTCCCCCTGCTCGTGGAGCACCGCTATGGCAAAGGAACCGTTTACTTCAGCGCCCTCGACCTGGCAGGGGAACCCCTGACCATCTGGGAGGGCACCGCCGGACTGTTTGAGACGCTCCTGCGGCGCGCCGGCCTGGCCATGAGCAACGCCCCCTGGGGCGGCAAGTTCGGACCGGCGCCGCCCGGCGCCGGCCCCGGCTACCCGGGCCGGTTCATGAGCCAGTTGAACTGGTCTGTGCGCAACATGCCCTCGCTTGAAGTGCCATCGCTCAGGACCCTGGGCCTGCTTCTGTTCGGTTACGCCCTCTTAGTGGGGCCGCTGATGTACTTCGCCCTCCGCCGGTTCGACCGGCGTGACTGGGCCTGGGTCATCATCCCCGTAGTGGCCATTGCGGTGGCGGGAACGGTCTACGGCGTGGGCTTCGCCGGCAAGGGGCGCGACTACTTCACCAACACCATCGCTATCCTGAAGCTTGAGCCGGGGCAGCGGGTGGCGCCGCTGCAGTCGTGGGTCGGCGTTTTCGCCCCCAGCCGCAGCAAGTTCACCGTCGACGTCCCGGAGGCGGCGCTCATCTCGCCGTCAGCGGACCCCGGCTACTACGGACCCATGCCTGTGGCCTCGTCGGGCTCCGGCCGGCCCATTATGGCCAGCGTTTCAGAGGGGGCGGCGGGCTCCATCGACCTGCTGGACTGGAACGTATGGACGGTGCGCAGTTTTGCCGTCGACCAGGACATCGAAGTCAAGGGCGGCATCACCGGCGTCCTGACCGCCCGCGTGGAGCACCCGCCGGCAGGCCTCACCCGGTACGTCATGGAAGGCAAGGTCACCAACGGCTTCGACTTCCCGCTGGAGGACGTCATCGTGCTGGCCGGCTCGGCCTACCAACGCTTAGGCGACATTCCCGCGGGCGGTACGGTGGACGTGCAGGTTGGGACAGTGGTGAACTCCGGCCAGCAGCCTTACGGGCCGCCGGTGTTCTACCAGATCTACAATCCAGGCGGCGGGCCCAATTTTGACCAGGAAGCCCAGCGGCGCCTGCAGATCCTGGATGCGGCTTTTGCCTATGATAACGGCTCTGTGCCCTATCCCATCACGTTCATGGGCTGGACCCGGAACCGCCTGGCCGACGTGGGGCTGGAGAGCCGCGAGGGCCGTGACCACGCCCTGACGCTCGTGGTAACGCCCCTCAAGCTGGAGCAGAAGCCCGGCGAGCTTGTCTTGCCGCCAGGCCTCGCCACCGGCCGCCTGCTGCAGTCGGACAACGTCCGCGGCGGCCCGGCGGGACCCAACCGCTATTTCCTGGAGGACGGCAGCATGACCTTCGAGATCGACCCGTCGCTGCCCGCCGGCACGCAGGTCAGCGCGGCCGCCATAGTGCTGTCCGCCAACGGCGGTACGCCGAAGGTGGAGGTCTGGAACTGGCGGACCAACGCCTGGGTGGAGGCCCGTCTGCAGAGTCCCAACAGCGACCGCTGGGTGCCGGATGGGGACATTGGTGATTTCCTGCGCTCCGACACCGGCGTGGCCCGGGTTCAGGTCAGCAGTTCCGGTCAGCCGGGAGATTTCAGCACGCCGTCGCTGGCCCTGGAAGGGAAGGTGCCGGCCAAGTGATTGAGATTACCCAACTGACCAAGCGCTACCGCCGCGTGGTGGCGGTGGACCAGCTAAGCCTCACAGTGCCGGAAGGGGCCATCTACGGGCTCATCGGCCGGAACGGCGCCGGCAAGACCACCACCATGCGCATCATCTCTACGCTGCTGCACCCGACCTCAGGGCGCGTACGCGTGGGCGGGTACGACGTCATGCTGGAACCGGGCAAGGTACGCCGAATCCTGGGCTATATGCCGGATTTCTTCGGCGTCTACGACGATCTGAAGGTGTGGGAATACCTGGACTTCTACGCCGCGGCGGAAGGAGTCGCGGCGCGGCGCCGCCCGGGCATGGTCTCCGACCTGTTGGAGCTGGTGGACCTGGCCCCCAAGCGCGACGAGTATGTGGACTCACTGTCCCGCGGCATGAAGCAGCGGCTCTGCCTGGCTCACACGCTGGTGCACGATCCACAGGTGCTCATCCTGGATGAACCCGCCTCCGGCCTGGATCCGCGCGCTCGCGTGGAGATGAGGGAACTTCTTAAGGAGCTGCGGACCATGGGCAAGACCATCGTCATCAGCTCGCACATCCTGTCGGAGCTGGCCGACCTCTGCACCCACATCGGCATCGTGGAGGGCGGGAGGATGGTGGTTTCCGGCACCCTGGAGGAAGTCCTATACGGCAGGACCCGTGGCCGGCTGGTCCGGCTGCGGCTGGCCCCCGGGGAGCAGACGCCGGCGGACCTGGCGGCCCGGGTGGATCGCGAACCCGCGGTGCGAGCGGCCGCCGTCCTGGGGCCCATCGTAGAAGCAACGGTGGACGCCGACGACGCCACCCTGGCCGAACTCCTGGCAAGGCTGGTGCACGAGGGCTTCCCGGTGGCCTCGTTCTCGGAGATGACCAGCACGCTGGAGGAGATCTTCCTGCAGGCCACGGCCGGCCAAGAAGAGCCGGCGGAAGGGAGGGAGAGCGCGTGACCAGCAACGTCAACGCCGCCCAGGCTTCAGCCTCCCGCGGCATTGCTCTGATGCAGCGCCTTCGGGCCTGGCGTCCGACCATGAACCCGGTGCTCGGCCGAGAGCTGCGTTCCCGCATGCGCGACTGGCGCTTCTCCCTGGTGCTGTCGGGCTATCTGGTGGGCCTGGGGCTGGTGGCCTTCAGCACACTGTACCTCATGACCAGCCAGCTCAGGTACGGCGGCGTGATCGGCCCCGATGCCGGCGTGCGCATTTACGCTGTGCTGGCCTTCATGCAGCTGATACTGATCGGCGTCCTGGCCCCGGCCCTCACCGTGGGGACGATTAGCGGCGAGCGCGAGCGGCGCACCATGGACCTGCTGCTGGTGACGCGCATGTCCGCCACCAGCATTGTGGTGGGGAAGCTGCTGGCCTCCCTGGCCTATACCGTCCTGCTGATCGTGGCTTCCATGCCCGTGTTCAGCCTGGTGTTCCTCTTTGGCGGTGTCAGCCTGAAGCAGCTTGGCCTGACCTTTCTGCTCTACCTGGCCACAACCCTGACGCTGGGCGCCGTGGGACTGCTGGCCTCCACGCTGTTCCGCCGCACCGCGGTGGCGTCCGTGGCAGCTTACGGCGTGGTGGCGTTCCTGTTTGTTGGCACGCTGGCCTACCTCGCCTTCCGCCTGGCCCTGCCGGGATCGCCTTACGGCCCCATGCCGCCAGCCCGTGGCATGCAGCCCGCCGCCGCCTCAGTTCCCTGGGTGGTTTTTGCCAACCCCCTGGTGGCTCTGGCCTCCAGCCTTCCCGGCTACGGGATGGGCGGCGGTATTCTGAGCGGCATGCTCAATGAAATCATCTTCCGCGCCTTCTCCGTTCCTGGGCCCAACGGCCCCATCCGGCCCACCAACATGCCCACACCCTGGGTGGTCTATCTCTGGATCAGCCTGGGGATCTTCGCTTTGAGCCTGTTCATATCGGTTCTTCATCTCACCCCTGTCAAACCCTGGACCCGTTGGCTTGCCGCCTGGCGGCGCCGGCGGCAAGCCCGCAGGGACCGCGCGATGGCCAGGAGTGAATCCGCATGACGTCTCCCCAGGGCTCTCTTCAGGAAGGGGCCTCCTTTCAGACTCAGTTGGAGCGAGCTCTGAAGCCTGTGCTGGCGCGGGTGCGTCTTCGGCACCTGACAGCCTGGCTCTGGCCATCGCTCCTCCTGGCTCTTGTCGCGTCCGGCCTGGTTCTGGGCCTGTCCCGCGCTTTTCCCTGGTATGGGGCAAGCGTGGTGGCGGCGGCCGCCGGCGCTTTGATCCTGGCCGGTGCGCTGGTGGCCTCCTGGCTGACACGCCCCGGACTGGCTGAGGCGGCTCGGGCCGCCGACAGGCTAGGCCTGGCGGAGCGCACCGTCACGGCGCTGGAGCTGGCCGACCAGCCGGGAGAGATGGCCCGGCTGCAGCAGCAGGACGCCCTGCAGCGCCTGCAGGGCCTGGATGTCGGCCGCATCCCCATGCAGGCTGAACGCCGTCGCTGGCTGCCTGTCGCGCTCGTGGCCCTGGCGGTGGCAGTTCTGGCGGTCATGCCCAACGCCATGGCGGACCTGGCCGCGCAGCAGGCGCGGGAGCGGGCCGAGGCCCGCCGTCAGGCGGAGCAGGTCGCCCGACTGGTCACCCAACTTGATGACCAGCTCACAAGAGCAGGGGACCAGGCCGATCCGCGTCTGAAGGAGACCCTGGAGGCTCTCAAGCGGCTTCAGCAGGAGCTGAAGCGGGCCCGCAACGGCGAGGAGGCACAGCGGGCTCTGGCCCGGGCTCGGGAGGAACTGCAGAAGCAGGCGGATCCTTCGTCGTTGGCCTCGGCCCGGGGACTGGACCAGCTGTCCAAGGCGCTCAAGTCCGCCTCCATGACCGACCTGGCCGGCCAACAGTTGGAGAAGGGTCTCACCAAAGAGGCGGCCGAGGCCTTGCGCCAGGCTGCGGAGGCGATGAAGGCCGGGCAGGCGAGACTGACGGAGGCGGAGCGCAAGCAGCTGGCGGAACGCCTGCAGCAGGCCGCCAATGCGGCCCGCGGCGATCGGTCTCTGTCCTCTGCCCTGCGTGAAATGGCCCAGTCCCTGGCAACAGGGCAGCAGGGGGCAGCGGCGCAGGCACAGGCCATGGCCAACCTGGCCGGCGCCGTGCAGGCGGCGGGCAGCGCGGTGTCAGGCCAGGCAACCCTGGCGGGACTGTCGCAGCAGCTCAGTCAGCTTCAGGGGCAGATGCTGGCCATGGCCGGCGGTTCAGGCGGCCAGCCGGGTCAGGCGGGCCAGGCCGGCCAGCCGGGTCAGGGCGGTCAGACCGGGCAGGGGGGTCAGGGCGACCAGTCCGGCGGATCGGGATCGGGTCAGCAGGGTTCCGGCTCGGGGGGACAGTCGGGGGGCGGCTCAGGGTCGGGCAGCGGTGGCTCCGGCAGCGGCGGCTCAGGAGCGGGTAGCGGCTCCGGCTCAGGAAGCGGTGGTTCGGGAGCGGGCAGCGGCTCGGGCAGCGGCGACGGCGGGCAGGGACCGCAGGCGCCCCTGGGGGGCGGCGGTTCGCTGGGCACGTCCAACCGGCCTGGCCAGACCGGCACCTATGAGAGCATTTACGCACCGAGCCTTCTTGGCGGCGACGGCCAGGGCAGCCTGATCGGCGGCACGGTGGGGCAGCAGGGGCCGGAGGACGTGGTGGACGCCAGCGGCTCCCCGGCGGTGGCGGGAGAGCTCGTCCCCTATGATCAGGTCTGGGCCGATTACGAAAGCCTGATCCGCGACAGCCTGGAGCGCAGTGACCTGCCGCCGGCCATGAGTGAGGTGCTGCGGCAGTACTTCTCGTCGCTGGAGCCGGGGCAGTAGTCCGGGCGCGTAAGGCCTCGCGCCGCTTGACCATACGCAAAAAACCGGCCGCCGGGCGGCCGTTCAAGGAGTGCAGCCAGGATGTCCCATGAGTCGGATGGCAAAGTGCAAGCGGGGTTGCAGGAGGATCGGCAGTCCATGGCCGTGGAGCGCGTCTCGGAACTGGCGCAGGCCATTGAGCGGGAGGTCGCCCGGGTCATCGTGGGCCAGAACGACGCGGTGCGCCAGGTGCTGGTCAGCCTCCTGGCGGGAGGCCACGCGCTTCTCGAAGGCGTGCCGGGCCTCGGCAAGACCGTGCTGGTCAAGACACTGGGCCAGGCCCTGGACCTCAAGTTCGCGCGCGTGCAGTTCACGCCCGACCTGATGCCGGCGGACATCGTGGGCACGGACGTCCTGACCGAGGATGACACCGGTCGCCGCCGCTTTTCCTTCCGACAGGGGCCGGTCTTCACGAACTTGCTGCTGGCAGACGAGATCAACCGGGCCACGCCCAAGACGCAGAGCGCCCTCCTGGAGGCCATGCAGGAGCGCACCGTGACGGTGGGCGACACCACACGGACGCTGCCCAGCCCCTTCTTCGTCCTGGCCACGCAGAACCCGGTGGAAATGGAGGGCACGTACCCGTTGCCGGAGGCCCAGTTGGACCGCTTCCTTCTCAAGATCCAGGTGCCCTTCCCCAAGGTGGATGACCTGATGCAGATCCTGGGCCGGACCACCGGCGTTGCGAACCCCGAGGCCGGACGCGTGGCCGGAGGCGCTGAGATTCAGGCCATCCAGGCGGTGGTTCGCCAGGTACCCATGGCGGAGCCCGTGGTACGCTACGCCGTCGCCTTGATCATGGCCACGCACCCGGAGGAGGCAAGCTCGCCGGAGATGGTGCGGCGGTACGTGCGCTTCGGCTCCAGCCCGCGTGGGCTGCAGGCTCTTGCCCTGACGGCCAAGGTTCGGGCCCTGCTCTCCGGCCGCTACAACGTAGCCTACGAGGACCTGCGGGCCATGGCCTATCCCGTGCTGCGCCACCGCGTGCTGCTGAACTTTGAAGGGCAGGCGGAAGGACTGAGCACGGACCAGATCATCGCTCAGGTCCTGGAGCAGGTTGAGCCGGACGCCGCGCCGGCCGGGCGGGGGAGCGGCCATGGCGGGCGCTGAGCAGCCCCTCTTTGATCCCGCCTTCGTCCGCCGCCTGGAAGGCCTGGCGCTCCTCACTCAGAAGGCCCTGGCGGGGCGCTACGCCGGCGACCGGCGCTCTCCCCACCGCGGCCAGTCCGTGGAGTTCGCCGATTTTCGCAACTACGTCCGCGGCGATGACCTCCGCCTGGTGGACTGGAAGGCGTACGGCCGCCTGGAGAGGCTGTTCGTCAAGCTGTTCCTGGAGGAGCAGGACACGTCCGTTCACGTGCTGGTCGACGCCAGCCGCTCTATGGGCTGGGGCGAGCCGTCCAAGCACTGGTGGGCCCGCCGCATGGCGGGGGGCCTGGCCTACCTGACCCTGCGGGGGGGCGACCGCTTCAACCTCTACGCCGTCACGGACAGGCTGGTGCGCTCCGGTCCCCACCGGGGCCAGGAGTCCGTCTGGCGCGTCTGGGACTTCCTCACCAACCTGTCCGCCGAGGGGCAGACGGACCTGGACCGGGCCCTGCCGCCCTTTGTCGGCCAGCACAGCGGCCAGGGACTGACCTTCCTCGTCTCGGACTTTCTCACGCCCTCCGGCTGGCAGGACGGACTTCGCGCGCTCCAGGCCGCCGGGCAGGAGGTTACCGTGATTCAAGTACTCTCCTCCGAGGACGCCAGCCCGCCCCTGGGCGGCGACCTTCGCCTGATCGACAGCGAGACCGGCCAGGTCCAGGAGGTCACGGTGACCGGGCCGCTTCTCGACCGCTACCAGCAGGCCCTGGCGGAGCTTCAGGAGGAACTGCGCTCCTTCTGCCACCGCCGGGGCATTGGCTTTCACGCCTGGACCACCGATGTGCCGGTGGAAGAGGCCCTGCTGGGCTGGCTGCCGGGAGCCGCCCGGACGGCGGCCTCAAGCCGGCCGGTTCCCGCAGTGCCCGCCAAAGGGGGCGGCCAGCCATGAGCCTGCTCACGCCTGCGGCCTTCTGGCTGGGCCTGACACTGCCCGCCATCCTGGTCCTTTACCTGCTCAAGCGGCGCTACCAGGACCAGACGGTCTCCAGCACCTACCTGTGGCGCCAGGCCCTGCGCGACCTGGAGGCGTCCAGCCCCTGGCAGAAACTGCGGCGCCACCTGCTGCTCTACCTGCAGCTGGCGGCGGCGGCTCTGCTGGTGCTGGCCGCCGTTCGCCCCGCGCTGCTGACGCGCGCCCCCAGCGGGGACGTGATTGTGGTGCTGGACGCCTCGGCCAGCATGCAGGCGACGGACGTGGCTCCGTCGCGCTTTGAGGTCGCCCGGTCCCGCGCCCGCGCCCTGATTGAAGGCCTGGGGCGCGGCGACCGCCTGACCCTGGTCACGGCGGCAGCGCGCCCGAAAGTGCTGGCCGTGGCCTCCCGCGACCGGGCCGAGCTGCTGCGCGCCCTTGGCGAGGCGCAGGTCACCAGCGAGACCGCCGATTTGGAAGAGGCCCTCCAGACGGCCCTGGCTTCTCTGCAGGGCCGCTCCGGCCAGACGCCGTCCGTCACCGCCGTGGTTATCAGCGACGGCCGCGTGGCACCCGGTTCGCGTCCAAACTGGCCCATGGCGATCCGCTACGAGCGGGTGGGGGAGGACGCCGGCAACCTGGCGGTCCTGGCCTTCTCGCTGGCCCTGCCGGAGCCCCCGCCCTCGGGTTCTGCAGTCGGCGCCGCGCGCGGCCCGACCGCCCCGCCGCCCGGCCTGACCGGCCTCGTGCGCGTGGCCAACTACGGTCCGAATCCGGCGGAGGCTGTCCTCGACCTACTGGCCAACGGTCAGGTGGTGGCCACCCGCAGCCTCAGGCTGGCGGCCGGCGGTGAGCAGGACCTGACCTTTGCGGACCTTCCTCTTGAACCCTCCTATCTGGCACGCATTCAGCCGGCGCCGGGAACGCACGCGCCTGGCGGTGCCGCAGCCGGCGGTGCGGCGCTCGGCGGCGCAGCAGCCGCTGACGCCCTGGCCGTCGACAATGTGGCATATGCCGTCTCGCCCTCGGCCGACCGGGCCCGGGCGCTGCTGGTCACGTCCGGCAACCGGTTCCTGGAGCGGGCCATGAGCCTCTTCCCCAGCCTGGAAGTCTACCGGGCCGCGCCAGAGGAGTATGCCGTCCTGACCGAGCCCGAAGCCTACGCCCTGGTGGTCTTTGACGGCTACCTGCCGGACCGCCTGCCGGCCACCAACCTGTGGGTGCTCAACCCACCGCGCGACAACGTGTTGGCGGTGAGCGCCTCCCGACCCGTGGCCGGGCTGGAAGCGGCGGACCCCTCCGACCCGCTGCTCCGCTACGTC
>JBLNCQ010000100.1:0-3941 GCA_050260815.1 Bacillota bacterium | reverse complement strand
GCCTCCCAAAGAGGTGCAGGCGCAGGCTGCGCAGCAGCAGCAGACGCGGCGTACCGGCGGCGCCGGCAACCGCCGCGATGACCGGCGCCGCGGTGAGGACCGCCGCCGCCAGGAGGAGATTGCCCGCTTTGAGCGCCGGCCGGGCCGGCAGGCGGTCTCCGCTCCGCCCAAGAACGTCAAGCCTATCACCCTGGAAGGCCCCATCACCGTCAAGGACCTGGCCCAGAAGATGGCCGTGGGTGCCGGTGAGGTCATCAAGAAGCTGTTCCTGTCCCTGGGCGTGACCGCCACCATCAACGCCGAGATCGACGTGGAGACCGCCGAACTGGTGGCCACGGAGATGGGCTTCCCGGTGGAGGTCAACATCGAGAAGACCGAGGCCGAAGAGGATATCATCTATGACGCTGAGATGGACCCGGCCAGGCTGGTGACGCGGCCCCCCGTGGTCACGGTCATGGGCCACGTGGACCATGGCAAGACCTCCCTGCTGGACGCCTTGCGCGAGACGCGCGTGGCGGCCGGCGAGGCGGGCGGCATCACCCAGCACATCGGCGCCTACCAGACGGAACTGCGCGGCCGCAAGATCACCTTCCTGGACACCCCGGGCCACGAGGCCTTCACCGCCATGCGCGCCCGCGGCGCGCAGGTGACGGACCTGGTGGTGCTGGTGGTGGCCGCGGATGACGGCGTCATGCCGCAGACCGTGGAGGCCATCAACCACGCCAAGGCGGCGGGCGTGCCCATCGTCGTGGC
Source organism: Bacillota bacterium (assembly GCA_050260815.1). Taxonomy (GTDB): domain Bacteria; phylum Bacillota; class Sulfobacillia; order JAMDAP01; family JAMDAP01; genus JAMDAP01. The sequence continues at coordinate 3,188 of JBLNCQ010000100.1, read as the reverse complement.
CATCAACAAGATCGACAAGCCCAACGCCAATCCGGAGCGGGTCAAGACCGAACTGACCGAGTACGGGCTGGTGGCCGAGCAGTGGGGCGGCGATACGGTCATGGTGCAGGTCTCGGCCAAGAACCGCACCAACCTGGAGCAGCTCCTGGAGATGATCCTGCTGGTGTCGGACGTGAAGGAGCCCAAGGCGGACCCCAGCATGGAGGCCCGGGGCACCGTCATCGAGGCCGAACTGGACAAGGGCCGCGGCCCCGTGGCCACGGTACTGATCCAGACCGGTACCCTGATGCCCGGCGACTCCTTCCTGTGCGGCGCCACCTGGGGCCGCGTCCGCGCCATGATGGACGACAAGGGCCGGAAGCTCAAGAAAGCCGGCCCGTCCACGCCTGTGCAGATCCTGGGCTTTACCGACGTGCCCTCGGCCGGCGACGTCTTCCGCGTCATGGACGAGAAGGAAGCGCGCGCCAACGCCGAGAAGCGCCAGACTCGCCGCCGGGCCGTGGAGATGGAGGCCACCTCGCGCCTCACCCTGGACGACCTGTCCCGCCGCATCAGCGAAGGGGAGGTCAAGGACCTCAACATCATCGTCAAGGCCGACGTGCAGGGCTCCGTTGAGGCCGTGCGCGGCGCTCTGGAGAAGCTGCACAACGACGAGGTCCGGGTCAACGTCATCCACGGGGCCGTGGGCGCCATCACCGAGTCGGACGTCATGCTGGCCGTTGCCGGCACCGGGGCCATCATCATCGGCTTCAACGTCCGCCCCGATGTGAACGCCCGTCGCGCCGCCGAGGAGAACAAGGTGGATATCCGGCTCTACCGGGTCATCTACGACGCGGTGGACGATATTACCGCCGCCCTCAAGGGCATGCTGAAGCCGAAGATGCAGGAGGTCGTCCTGGGCCGCGTGGAGGTCAGGCAGACCTTCAAGGTGCCCAAGGCCGGCACCATTGCCGGCGCCTTCGTGCTGGAGGGCAAGATCACCCGCAACGCCAGCGTCCGCGTCCTTCGTGACAACGTGGTCATCTTCGACGGCAAGATCGCCTCCCTGAAGCGTTTCAAGGACGACGTCCGCGAGGTCGCACAGGGCTTCGAATGCGGCTTGTCCATTGAGAACTTCAATGACATCAAGGAAGGCGACCAGATCGAAGCCTACACCGTGGAGGAGGTCAAGGCGGAGTAGCCGCCTGTCCTCGCGCCTGAGGTGACGCAATGGTAGTGGGAGTGGCCGAGGTCGAAATCTCCCTGCCCGGGGCGCAGTCCCTCAAGGACAAGCGTCGCGTTATCAAGAGCCTTCTGGAACGCTGCCGCAACCGCTGGAACCTGTCCGCTGCCGAGGTCCGCGACAATGACCTCTGGCAGCGGGCGGTCCTGGGGCTGGCGGTGGTGGCCAATGAGCCAGAACATTGCCATCAGGTCCTTCAGGCCGCTGTCCGCTTTCTGGAGAGCGATCCGGAAGCCCTGGTGGCAAGCGTACATATCAGCATGCTGTAGGGCGGCCCCGGGTTGGTGCGGTCGGGCCCCCTGCGGAAGGAGTGCCGCAACGTGTCCGAACAGCGAGTCCAGCGGGTGGCGGAAGCCATCAAGGAGGAAATCTCCGAGCTTCTGCGCTCGGAGTTGAAGGACCCGCGCATCGGCTTCGCCAGCGTGGTCAAGGTGGATGTCTCGCGCGACCTGCGCCACGCGCGCGTCTTCGTGAGCGTCCTGGGCGACGACGCCAAGCAGAGGGAAAGCCTGAAGGGGCTCACCAGCGCCCTGGGCTTCGTCCGCAGCGAGGTGGCTCGGCGTCTGCAGCTGCGCTTTGCGCCTGAACTGGAGTTCCGGCTGGATGCTTCCATCGAGCATGGCGTGCGCATCGCCAAGCTCTTGAACGACGTGCGGGAGGGCCAGCCCCCCACGGAAAAGGAGTGACGCCATGTCTCCCCTCGGCGCCGGCGACTTCCCCTTCATCATCCCGCTCCTGCGGGAGAAGGAGTCGTTCCTGTTCCTGACCCACGTCAATCCGGACGGCGATGCCATCGGCTCCAGCCTGGCCCTGGCGCTGGCCCTGCGGCGCCTGCGCAAGAAGGTGACGCTGGTGCGGGTGGAGGAACTGCCGGAGACGTACCGCTTCCTGCCCGGGGCCGACCTCTACGTGCCCTACCAGCAGGTGGAAGGCGAGTATGACGTGGCCCTCATCCTGGACTGCGGCGATCTGGACCGGGTCGGCGCCGCCAGGCCGGTGGCGGACCTGGCCAGGATCAAGGTCAACATTGACCACCATGTGACCAACACCTATTTCGGCGACTACAACTACATCGACCCTCTGGTCTCATCGGTGGGCGAGCAGATCTTTCAGATGCTGCATGCGGCTGAGATTGCCCTGGACAAGGACATTGCCACCAACCTGTACGTGGCCGTGGCCACGGACACGGGGAGCTTCCGCTACGAGAACACCAAGGTGGACACGCACATGATCGCCGCCTCCCTGCTGATGGAGGGCGTGGAGCCGGGCGAGATCAGCAACCAGGTCTACGAAACCCGGTCGCTGGCCGCGGTCCGCCTGCTGGGAGCCGCCCTGGCCACGCTGCAGATCAGTCGGGACGGGCAGGTGGGATGGATGACCGTCACCCGCCGCACCCTGGACGATACCGGAGCCACCGACGACGACACCGAGGGCCTGGTCAACTACGCCCGCAGCGTCCGGGGGGTGGAGGTGGGCATCCTCTTCCGTGAGGTAGACGACGGCCAGGTGCGCATAAACTTCCGGTCGAAGTCGCGGGTGGACGTCAGCGCCGTCGCTGCCCGCTTCGGCGGCGGCGGGCACCCCAGGGCGGCCGGGGCCACCGCCTCCGGCACCCTGGAAGAGGTTACCGGCCAGGTGCTGGCGGCCGTGGCCGAAGCCTTGCGGCAGGCGCAATGAGCAGGGCGTCCCGGGACTCGGGCCTGGACGGCGTCCTGTTGATAGACAAGCCGCCCGGCATGACCTCCCACGACGTGGTGGGCGCCGTGCGGCGGCTGACCGGACAGGGCAGGGCCGGTCACGCCGGAACCCTGGATCCGGCGGCGGCCGGTGTTCTGGCCGTCTGCCTGGGGCAGGCCACCCGGGCGGCCGAGTACCTGCTGGCCCAGGACAAGGAGTACCGGGCCGAGATTACCTTTGGAGCGGACACGGACAGCCACGATGCCGCCGGCCGCATCACGGCCGAGCC
>JBLNCQ010000099.1:0-9272 GCA_050260815.1 Bacillota bacterium | reverse complement strand
GGACGTCACCCTTCGCCCCGCGGGGACCTGACGCCGCCGGCTCCGTAACACCACGAAACGCAGATATCCTTAGCGGAGGAGGAACCGCCGTTGACCGAACAGCAGGGGTTTGAGCGCCGTTGGGACGTCGAGCCCGTGGAAGCCGTGGACCGCAAGATGCTGATGCCCATTGACTACCTCTACCCGGGCCGCGTGACCCACGTTGAGTATAACTACCCGGAGTTCACCTCCGTCTGCCCCTGGACCGGCCTGGCGGATTTCGGCGAGCTGGTCATCCGGTACGTCCCCCGACGGGTGTTGGTGGAGTTGAAGAGCCTCAAGTATTATCTGCACAGCTTCCGCAACGTTGGCATTCTGCAGGAGCACGTGGTCAACAAGGTCCTGGAGGACCTGGTGGCCGTGCTGGATCCGCTGGAAATGGAAGTCTCGGGCCGCTTTAACCTGCGCGGCGGCATGGGCACCACGGCCATGGCGCACTACAGGGCGACGGACTGGGATGGACAGGCTGAACAGCCCCGGCCCGACCGGGCGGGGGCCTGACGTCATCCGTTCCCGAAACCTCGCGGAGGCGGCGCCTGGCGGCGTCGCCTCCGATGCTGGCGGGAGCGCTACTGCCCCGACCTGGCGTGTGCCCTCCCCGGGAGGCCGAACAGTCGGACTCCCACGTACGTCACCAGAACGCCCGCCGTGGCCGCGGCGATGACCTGCCCCGCCAGGAGCGAGACCAGCATGGCCCAATAGGGCAGATGCAGGAGCAGAGAGAGCCAGGTGGCCACCACCGGCGGCACCACCAGGGCCACGGGTACCGGAATCAGCCAGACCTTGCCGGTCTTCCCCGCCAGGTAGGCCGCCGTGGACGTCAGCAGGCCCACCACCAGGCCCAGGGCCGCATCCAGCGTGCCCTGGCCCACCAGCAGGTTGGCCAGCGCGTTGCCCAGGGCCAGGGCCGGGATGAAATCGGGGCGAAAGGCCGCCAGGCAGTAGAGGCCGGTGGACAGCCGAACCTGGATGGCGCCGCTGGAAGCGGGATTGAGCACCGTGGCCACCACGTAGAGGCCCACCACCAACCCGGATTGTGCCAGCCGCCGTGTCAGTGTCACGAGAATCTCCCCTCCGATCAGAATCACCTGGGCAGGGTTTTGGACCGCTTGCGCCGCGTCCGACCGGGCCGCGCCGGGACCCCGGGGAGGACATTGTTAACCGGCGTCGAATGAATCGGTTAACAAAGGAGGGATGCGTCCCATGCGGTTGCGGCAACTGACTCAGGCGTCCCTGCTGGCGGCTCTGACCGCCGTCAGCGCCCTGGTGACGGTGCCTCTGGGCCCCGTCCCGTTCACCCTGCAGAGCCTGGTGGTGCCGCTTTCCGGAGCCCTGCTGGGTCCCGCCGGCGGTTTCTTCAGCCAGGTCGTATATCTCCTGCTTGGCTTTGCAGGCCTTCCCGTGTTTGCCGGCTTCGCCTCGGGCGTTGGCGTGCTGGCGCGGCCCACAGGCGGCTTCTTGCTGTCATTCCCGCTGGCGGCGGCCACGGCGGGTTGGCTGACAGCCCGCCTCGCACGCGGGGCACGTCCCGCGTTCTGGCGCATCCTGGGCGCCATGCTGGTGGCCGACGCCGTCGTCTTTGCCGTTGGCCTGCCGTGGCTGGCGTACTCTCTTGGGCCGGCCGCCGGCAAGCCTTTCAGCCTCCTGCGGGCCGCGGAACTGGGACTTCTCCCTTTCCTGCTGACGGACCTTTTCAAGCTGACAGCCGCTGCCGGTCTGGCCGTCCGGCTGATGCCGGTTCTTCGCCCCGGGAACCGCGTCCGTGAGCGAACGGCGCCGGTAAAGGCACCGGCAGGAAATCCAGCAGATTGAATAGAACCATCAAGTCGACCCGAACGGCCCCGCTCAAACCAAGGGCGGGGTCCGCTGTTCGGCGAGCCGCTGAGCGAGGTGCCGATTGTGGGCTACATCACCGACGTTCCCGGGATCAGGGTGGGCCAGGTAACGGACAGGGAGGGACTGACGGGCTGCACGGTCATCCTGGCCGAGCACGGCGCCGTGGGCGGCGTGGACGTGCGCGGCTCGGCTCCGGCCACCCGCGAGACGGATCTGCTGCGCCCTGGCAGCCTGGTGCGTGACGTGCACGCCGTGCTGTTGACCGGAGGCAGCGCCTTCGGGCTGGACGCCGCCGGCGGCGTTGCCGCCTACCTGGAGGAGAACGGCGTGGGCCTGGACGTGGGCGTTGCCCGCGTTCCCATTGTTCCCGCCGCGGCCCTGTTCGATCTGAACCTGGGCAGCGCGGCGGCGCGCCCCGACAGGCGCGCAGGCTACGAGGCGGCGCGGGCGGCGCGGACCGGCCCGGTTGAGGAGGGCAGCATGGGCGCCGGCACCGGTGCCACCGTCGGCAAGTTCTTTGGCGTCCGCCAGGCCATGAAGGGCGGTCTTGGCACCTGGTCGGAGCGGCTGGACTCCGGCGTGACGGTGGGGGCCATCGTCGCCGTCAACGCCTTTGGTGACATCGTCAATCCGGAGACCGGCCAGCTGCTGGCCGGCACGCGCAACCCCATGGCCCGCGGCCTGGTTCACACCGCCGAGCTGATGAAGCGAGGGCGGGAAATGGGGGACTTTGTATCCGCCAACACCACCCTGGCGGTGGTGGCCACCGATGCCGCCCTGACCAAGGAAGAGGCCAACAAGGTGGCGCAGATGGCCCACGACGGCCTGGCCCGCACCATCGCGCCCGTGCATACCATGTTTGATGGCGATGCGGTCTTCTGCCTCTCCACCGGCGACAGGCGGTCCCACGTTAACATCATTGGCACGGTGGCGGCCGAGGTCCTGGCGCAGGCGGTCCTGCGGGCCGTCACCATGGCCGAGTCCCTGGGCGGGGTGCCGGCCGTGCGGGACCTCGGCTGAGAGGGGTGCCGGTCGCATGAAGGTTGGAGGCCCCGGTGGGGACGGGATGCTCCTGGTCATCGACGTGGGCAATTCGCTGGTGGTGGCCGGCCTGTTTCAGCAGGACCGGCTGGTGGTGCACTGGCACCTGAGCACGGACCGGCACAAGACGTCGGACGAGTACGCCGTCCTGCTCCGGGCGCTCTTCCGCCAGCAGGGGTTCAGCCTGGACCAGGTGGACGCGGTGGTTCTGTCCTCGGTGGTGCCGCCGCTCATGCCCGTGCTGGAGGACCTGGTGCGGCGCTACTTTGGCGTGGAGCCGCTGGTCATTGCCCCCGGCCTCAAGACGGGCATGCCCGTGCGCTTTGACGATCCGCGGGAGGTCGGCGCCGACCGCATTGTGACCGCCCTCGCCGCCCTGCGCAAGTACGGCGGGCCGCTGGTGGTGGTGGACTTTGGAACGGCCACCATCTTTGACGTGGTGTCCGCCTCCGGCGAATACCTGGGGGGCGCCATCGCCCCCGGCATCCTCATCTCCGCCGAGGCTCTGTTCCAGCGGGCCGCCAAGCTGCCGCGGATCGAGCTGGTAAGGCCGGCCAGGGCCATTGGCACCAACACGGTTGCCAGCATGCAGGCCGGCATGGTCTTCGGCTTTGCCGGGCAGGTGGATGAACTGGTGCGGCGCATCGCCGCGGAACTGCGGGTCCCCCTGCCCGCCGGCGCCGACCCCGGCCCGGGCGAGCTGCGCGTGGTGGCCACCGGCGACCAGGCGGAGCTGATCGCCCGTGAGGCCGAGACCATCCAGCGCGTCGATCCCCTGCTGACCCTGGAAGGTCTGCGGCTCATCTATGAACTGAATCGCCCGCAGCCGGCGTAGGGCCGGGCGGGCGGCGTCCAGGCATGTAAGGAAGGTGCAGTTTTGGAGGAAAGGTCCCTGCCGGCGGCCGGCCGCCGCGGTCTGAAACGCGGCCTCGGCTCAACCTACCGGCTGCTCAGCATAGTCATTCCCGTCTCGCTAGTTGTGAACGTCCTGGACTGGATGGGTCTTCTGCATCTCATTGGCGGCTGGGTGAGTCCCGTTCTGGGGCTGGTTGGCCTGCCCGGCGAAGCCGCCATCAGCCTGCTGTCCGGCGCTTTGGTGGGAATCTACGCCGCCATTGCGGCTCTGGCCCCGCTTCATCTGACCGTGGGACAGCTCAACGTACTGGCCGTGATGGCCCTGATCGCCCACTCGCTGCCCATGGAGGGGGTTGTGCAGCAGAAGTCCGGCGTCTCCGGCTGGCGCATGGTCGCACTGCGGGTGGGCGCTTCTTTTGTGGTTGGTTTTATCCTGGCGCGCATTGTGCCGGGCGTTGCCGGAGTGGTGCCCGCAGGCGCCAACAGCGTGGCTCCGGCGGCGGTAGGCTGGGATCGGCACCTGCTGGACTGGCTTCTGGCCACTGGTAGCCTGGCGCTCAAAACGCTGGTTATCATTACCGTCATGTTCGTGGTGACGGAGATGCTGCGAGAGTACGGGTGGCTGGAGCGCATCTCCCAGGCGCTCCATCCGGTTATGGCCGTGCTGGGGCTTCCGGCCTCGGCCTCCTTTGCCTGGCTCACGGCCGCGGCCGTAGGCTTGCTGTACGGCGCGGCCCTGATCATCGAGGAGGCGGAGCAGGGCCACATCGATCAGGACGGGCTGGTCCGGCTGCACGCCTCCATTGGTGTCAGCCACTCGCTGCTGGAGGACACCGCCCTGTTCGTGGCGGTGGGCGCCGGCCTCTTCTGGCTGCTCATTCCGCGTCTGATTGCGGCAGCCTTGCTGGCGCGCGTGGCCTCCTACCTGACGCGCCGGCGGGTGCCGGCCGGGGCTGAGGCCTAGGCGGCCTCAGGCAGGCCCCGTCTGGCTGCCCACCCACTCGCTGCCGTCGCTCCAGACTTCCTTCTTCCAGATGGGGACGACCTTCTTGAGGCGGTCAATGGCGTAGCGGCAAGCCTCAAAGGCGTCCGCCCGGTGCGGCGTGGCCACGGCAATGGCCACGCTGACCTCGCTGATGTCCAGAGGACCAACACGGTGGCTCATGGCCACCCGGGCTCCCTGCCAGCGGGCCTCCACCTCGCTGCCAATCTGCTTCATCTGCTGTACGGCCATCTCCGCGAAGGCCTCATATTCAAGCCGAACCGTCCGCCGGTCGCCGGTGAACTCCCGGACGGTGCCCAGAAAGACGACCGCCGCGCCGGTGTGCGGGTTAACGACGCGCGAGGCCACCACGTCGCCGGACAGAACCTCCGGGGTCACCTCGTAGCGGCCGGTCTCGTCACGGCAAACGGAGGGCTCGTCACCGGGCTCGCCGCCGCTGACGGGGGGGATGAGGGCCACCTCGTCGCCGTCCCGTAGCGCGTGGTCTGGCTGGACGTACTCCCGGTTGACGGCCACCATCACCAGCGGCGCCAGGCGCGCCAGGCCCGGCAGGCGCTCAGCCAGGGCCTGCCGGAGGTCGGCCACCGTGGCCCCGTCCGGCAGCTCCCAGTCCAGGCGGCGTGCTCCAGTTGCGTCGGCGGCCGCGGCGAAGAGTCGAAGGTGCAGTTTCATGAACTACCTGCCCGCCTGCTCGCTCAGGGGTACGCCGCCCGAGCCGAAACTCTCCGGCGGGATGTCGCGGATCACAATCTTGACCGCTTCCGGACTGGTCTTGCAGATGCGCACAAACTCGCGCGTGAAGACCTCAATCAGTTCGCGCTTCTGCTCGGCGGTCCGGCCGGGAAGCATATCGACCTGGATCACAGGCATGGGAATCGCTCCTTTGCCGCCCCAGAACGCAGCCTGCTGGGGGATGGTACCTGCAGGGTTCGCGGCGCGGCCGCCGCGATCCTGCCGACCTGCCTAGCATGCCCCTGGAAAGTCGCGGCCTCGTTGTGACCGTCATCCAGGGATAAAAATTTGGCGACAGGTCAAGAATTCTGTATACTGGTACCGGAGACGCCTACCGAAAGGAGAAATCGTTTGGGCATTCATGTTCTAGAAGAAAGAGCGTTCTTTCGCGCCTCCATTCCCCTCGCCGACCAGCAGCGCATGGTCCTCCTTCCAGGCCCCCGACCCGTGGAAGTGGGCGACAGCCTCTTCCTCCGCAACGACTCGGGGGAAATCACCTGGGTGGCCGACGTTCTGCGAATCGAGACGACGGGAGGCCCACAGGCCTGGGGGAAGGAAGAGGCCCAGCAGCCGTACCTGGTGGCCGGCTGGCTGGCCCGCATTCACCCCGGGACCCTGACGCCGGGACGCGCCAAACTGGCGGCCCCCTGGGTCACCCTCAACTCGCGGACGCTGATGACCGCCCTCCCCTGGCATGAGGGCGGCAATCTGGTCTACCACCACACCATGCACCTGGTGGAGGGCGTGGTCAGCGACGAGGAACTGGAGCAGGCCCAGGCGCTGGGCATTGTGGTCCAGCACCGCAGCGGGCACTGGCTCTTCCCCATGGGAGACGCCCGCAAGCGCTTCCTGGTTCAGATCCGGCGCGAACCGCTGGTCTGCGCCCTGTGCGGAGCGCCCATCGCCTCCCTGGAGGAGTCCACGCAGGACCACCGCATCCCGTCCAGCCAGGGCGGTCCGGACGTTCTGGGCAACCTGCAGCTGGCGCACAAGGTCTGCAACGAGGTCAAGGGCAACGCCCTTCCCGAGCAGTACCCTCCCCTCTTCTCACCGCCCGGGCAGGAGACCGGCCGCTACAACCCGCGCCGCTCCCGCCATCGCTCCAGCAGGACTCCGCTGGTGGTTCCGGCCGCCTTCGGGTCCGAGCTGGCCGCTCCGGCAGCCGTGAATGGCAACGGCCACGCAGCGGCAGGCCTTCTTGTCACCCCCGCCCGCCCCGCCGCACCGGCGGCGGTGGGCGCATCCCGGCCCGCTGCCCGCTTGGAGAATCAGACACAGGCGTCTCCCGCCCCCGAGACCAAGGCGGCCAGGGCCAGGACCAGCCCCCACAAGGGGCGGGCTGCAGCCGCGGATGACGCGGCCCAGCCTGCCGCGCCCACCGATGCGGCCGCCAAGAAGCCCGCCAGGCGCACCCGCCGCTCGCCGGCCAAGAAGGCTGAGGCCAAGGCGGCGGCCGAAGTGCCCGCCGAAGTGCCCGCTGCGTCTGCGTCACCGGTCGTGACCGCCGCAGCAGCGACCGCTGCGGCGCCCGCGGTTGCCAGGCCGGCCGAGCCGGTGGACGCCGTCGCCTCTTCCGCAGCCGATGCTCCTGCCGCCGTGACGCCGGTGGCCGGCGAGGCCGCACCCGCTGCCGCCAGGGAAGGGGCGGCAGAGGCCCAGGCCACGGCTCCGGAGGGGCTCTCCGCTCCCGAAGAGTGGCTGAAGTCCGTGCAGAGCGCCGGCTGGCGCGAGCTGGCGCAGATGGCCAGCGGCCCGGAGTGGGCCGCCCGGACGGCCACCCTCCGCACCATGTGTGCTCTGCGGCGCAACCAGGCGCAGCAGGCAGCCAGCCAGGGGGTGCTGGTGGCGGAGCGCACCGGCAAGGAAGGGCGCTTTGCGCTTCACACCTGGAAAGACCAGCACATACTGGTTGAAGAGAAGGGTAGCCGCCGCCACGTACATCAGGTGCACATGCTGCAGGGCCTCTCGCCCGAAGCCTACGTGTGGTATCTCAGCGAATACGGCCGCACGGCCCCGCTGACCGTGGCCATGGCCCTGATGCCCCTGTGGCTCACCGGCACGCCGGATGAGTCTGGCCGGATCACAGCCAAGAAGGGCTCCCAGCGCCTGGTGCTGACCGTCCTGGACAACCGCCTGGTTGACTGCAGCCGGGGGCCGTCCGGCACCGCCGTCGCCTGAGCCTCCGTCCGCATCCTCGCAGCCCAAGGGCTAGCCCCGAGGCCAACCAGCCTCGGGGCCTATTTGTCTTTGGCCGGATTGGGCACAATGAAGGCGGAGCGCTGGCCGGCGGCTAGTCTTGCCAGCAACTTCTCCTTGTAGTAACGTCATGGTGTGTACCCTACCAGGTATACCCGGCAGGGAGCACCAGGCCAGCGGTTGGGAGGAAGGACATGAGCAAGACGGCGACCGTGCGCTGGGTGGAAGGCATGGAGTTCCAGGCGGTGACCGGTTCCGGACACGCCATCACCATGGACGCCCGGCAGGAGGTGGGTGGCCGGGACAGGGGCGCCCGGCCCGCGGAGATGGTCCTGGTGGGCCTGGGCGGCTGCACCGGCATGGACATCGTCTCCATCCTCAAGAAGATGCGTCAGGACGTTCAGCGGTTTGAAGTGGAAGCGAGCGGCGAGGAGCGGGCCGAGCACCCCAAGTCCTACGAGCGCATTGACGTGCGCTACCGGCTGTGGGGTACCGAGCTGGCTCCGGAGAAGGTTGAGCGCGCCATCCGGCTGTCGCGCGACCGCTACTGTGTGGTGGCCCACCTGGTCTCAGGGCGGGCCAGCCTTCGCTACAGCTTCCAGATCAACGACGGGCCCTGGGCCGAGGTCAACCCCGCGCCCGTGGAATAGGAGGGGCGACCCTCTCATTTCGTCCCAGTCGCCCGGAATCGCGACCCTTGCTTGCCTGGGTCGCGATTCCCTTCTCCCGCCGCGGTCGGGCAACCGTCCTTGACAGGAAGGTCCTGGAGCGCTATGCTCTCTGGTGTAACCATACCCCGTACAGGTATAAACGCCGTGTGCGATGGACCGGCACGATGAAGGAGGGATGGACCATCGCTATTCTGTCGCAGCGGGACGCAGACAAGATCAAGCAGGCGCTTGACGCTCTGGCCGCGCCGGTGAGGCTGCTGCTCTTCACGTCAGGCGACGGCGGCCCGGAGTGCGAGACCTGTGACGACGCCCGCAATCTGTTCACGGAAGTGGACGCTCTGTCCGACAAGGTCACCCTGGAGGAGCATCAGCTCGAGGGTGCCGACGGGATGGCCGCCCGATTCCACATTGACAAGGTACCCGCTCTGGCTTTGACGCCGGCCGACGGCAGGGACACGGGAATCCGCTTCTACGGCCTGCCCGTGGGCTATGAGTTCGCCACATTTCTGGAGGACCTCTCCGATGTGGCCAAAGGCAAGACCCGCCTCAGTGACGAAACCCGGACCGCCATTGCCGGCCTGACCAGCCCGGTGCGGATTCAGGTGTTCGTCACGCCTACCTGACCCTACTGCCCCCAGGCCGTGCGCCTGGCTCACCAGATGGCCATGGAGAACCCCAGCCTGGTCATTGGCGAAATGGTCTCCGCCAACGAGTTCATGGACCTCTCGCGGCAGTTCAATGTCTATGGCGTGCCCAAGACGGTGGTCAACAACGGCGCCGTCGAGATGGAGGGCGCCATGCCGGAGAAGATGTTCCTGAAGAAGGTTCTGGAAGCGGTGTAGAGGCGCCGCCTCCGGCCTGACCTGGCGGGTCCGCCCCGACGCTCCTCCGGGAGCACG
>JBLNCQ010000098.1:0-2805 GCA_050260815.1 Bacillota bacterium | reverse complement strand
CCACCTTCATCGCTCAACGAGGAGGATAAGCACCATCCCCCATTGGCCTCAAGCCAATGTTCCTGGAAGCACCCCGAAAATGTAAACAAGAATCGTTCAAGACTTAGCATACGAGGAGGATCCGCGTGACGGAAGGATTCACACTCTGGTTCACGGGCCTGAGCGGTGCCGGGAAGTCCACACTGGCCGGCCTGGTCGCGGAAGAGCTGCGGCGGCGCGGCCACCGCGTGGAGATCCTGGACGGCGATGAGGTGCGGGAGCACCTGTCCCGCGGCCTGGGATTCAGCCGGGCCGACCGTGACACCAACATCCGCCGCATCGGCTATGTGGCGAAACTGCTGAGCCGAAACGGCACGGTGGCCATTACTGCGGCCATCTCGCCCTACCGCGCCACGCGGGACGAGGTCCGCCGCCAGATTGGCCGCTTTGTCGAGGTCTACGTCAGCACGCCGCTGGAGGAATGCGTCAACCGCGACGTCAAGGGCCTCTACGCCCGAGCCCTGACCGGCGAGGTGCCGCACTTCACTGGCGTGTCCGATCCCTATGAGCCACCGGACAGCCCTGAGATCACGGTCAGCACAGTGGGTGAACCACCGGAGGCCACGGCGGCGTGCATCATCGCCCGACTGGAGGACCTGGGCTACGTGGCGGCGGGGGTGCGGTCGTGATCACCCCCGCCTGGGTGGAGGAGCGCAACCGGTCGTTGGACGGTGCCTCCCCGGAGGAGATGCTGGAGTGGGTCTCAGGCCAGTTCGGGCCGCGGGCCGGCCTGACCTGCAGCTTCGGCGGTCCCGGCCTGGTGCTGGCGCACATGGTGAGCCGCATCGCGCCGGAGATGCCGGTCATCTTCCTGAACACGGACTTCCTGTTTCCCGAAACCTTGGCCCTCAAGGACGAGTTCGCCCGGCGCTACGGGCTCAACCTGGTGGAGCTCCACCCCCGCCTGACGCCGGAGGAGCAGGCGTCTGTGCACGGGGACGCCCTCTGGGAACGCGACCCCGACCTCTGTTGCCAGATCCGCAAAGTGGAGCCCATGCAGCGGGCCCTGGACGGCCTGGACGCCTGGATCACCGGCCTGCGCCGCGAGCAGTCGTCAACAAGGGCGGACATCAAGCCCCTGGAGTATCACGAACTGCACGGCGGGCGCCCCATCCTCAAGGTGATGCCCCTGTTCAACTGGACGCGCCGGGAGGTCTGGGATTACATCTGGCGGCACGAACTGCCCTACAACCCGCTGCTGGACCGGGGCTACGCCTCCATTGGCTGCACTCACTGCACGCGCCCCGTCGCCGAAGGCGAAGACGAGCGGGCCGGGCGCTGGTCCGGCTGCGCCAAGACCGAGTGCGGCCTGCACACCTTCACCCGGCGCGCTCCGGTACCTTGACGTGCGCCGGGGCCCCGCCCACCACACAAAGGAAGTGAAGCCCTTGCCCGCTGTTCCTCACGGCGGCTCCCTGGTGAACCGCCTGGTGCCCGAAGCTGAGCGTCCCCTGCTTGCGGAGCAGGCAGAGCACCTGACGTCCGTAACCTTGGACGCCTGGTCCGCCTCCGACCTGGAGATGATCGCCGTCGGCGGGTTCAGCCCGCTGACCGGTTTTCTTGGCTCCGCCGACTACACCAGCGTGGTTCAAGACATGAGGCTCCAGTCCGGAGACGTCTGGCCCATCCCCATCACCCTGCCCGTGTCCCGTGATTTGGCCGCACTCCTGGGTGAGGGGGCCACCGTGGCCCTGCGGGATCTGTCCGGATCACTATTGGGCCTTATGGTCGTCACGGAACGCTACCTCTACGACAGGCAGGCCGAGGCACAGCGCGTCTACCGCACCGACGACCCAGCCCACCCGGGTGTCGCCCACCTCCTGTCCCAGGGCGACGTGCTCCTGGCCGGCCCGGTGCGTCTACTGCAGCGCCGGCCCCGCCCCTTCCCCGACCTGCCCGACGAGCCGGAGGCGGTTCGCCAGGAGTTCAGGCGCCGCGGCTGGCAGACCGTGGTTGCCTTCCAGACCCGCAACCCGGTGCACCGCGCCCACGAGTACATCCAGAAGGTCGCCCTGGAGACCGTAGACGGCCTGTTCCTTCAGCCGCTGGTGGGACAGACGAAGGGCGACGACGTCCCCGCCCGGGTCCGCGTCCTCAGCTACCGCGAGCTGTTGCAGCGGTACTACCCACCGGGCCGCGTGCTGTTGGGTGCTTACCCGGCGGCCATGCGCTACGCCGGCCCCCGCGAGGCCGTTCTCCATGCGCTGGCGCGCAAGAACTACGGCTGCACGCACTTCATCGTGGGGCGTGACCACGCCGGCGTGGGCAACTACTACGGCACCTACGACGCCCAGACGATCTTCTCGGAGTTCGCTCCCGGAGAGCTAGGCATCACGCCGCTGTTCTTCGAGCACACCTTCTACTGTTCGGCCTGCGAGGGCATGGCCTCGGACAAGACCTGCCCGCACGGACCGGAGCACCACGTGGCCCTGTCCGGCACCCGCGTCCGGGAGATGCTGCGGCGGGGCGAGAAGCCGCCGCGGGAGTTCTCGCGCCCGGAGGTGGCGGAGATTCTGATCGCCGGGATGGCGGAGCCGGTGGCGCAGCCCGCCGGGACGTGAGCACGCCAGCTCGTGATCCCGCCGGCGCCTGACGGCCCTAGGAGAGTGCTGCAAAATCCCAATTTAATGGGGCCATTTGGCATGTATGGGGACTCAGGTGTCGAATACTCAAGGGTAATCGAGCACCAGGAGGCCTGGACAGATATGATGGGACGGCAGCGCAGACAGGTTTCGTTCAAGGACGTACAGGTATGGGCGGATGCAC
>JBLNCQ010000097.1:0-17890 GCA_050260815.1 Bacillota bacterium | reverse complement strand
ACCACCGACGGGCCGTCCAGGGTTACCAGCCGGTGGCCGCGCTTCAGGAACTGCCCCTGCACCAGCACGTCCCGCACGTTGCGGGACCCGGCGCTGTAGAGAATGGCGGCCAGGGGATCGTGGACCGGGGCCGTGTTGGGCTGCCGCAGGTCCCAGACCACCAGATCGGCATCCCGGCCCGGCTGCACCAGCCCGGTGTTGGTCCCCAGGGCCCGGTGTCCGTTCATCAGTAAGGCCCAAGCCTCCTGCAGCGTGAAGCGGGTGGCGTCACCGCTGCTGTGCTTTCCCAGCAAGGCCCAGAGACGCACCTGCTCCAGCGGATTCAGGGTGTTGGAGCTGGCGGCGCCGTCGGTGCCGGCAGCCACCTGCAGGCGGTCCCGCAGGGCCCACAGGCCCCCCTCCCCCATGGCCAGCTTCATATAGGTCTTGGGGCTGGCGGCGAACCAGGTGCTGGGCGTCAGGTACTGCAGGTCGTCCTGGCGCACCCAGAGACCGTGGGCAATGATCACCGGCAGCTCAAACCCGCCCGCTGCCGCCAGAACCGCGAACGGCGTCTGGCCAAGGCTTTGCAGGGAGGCAAGGACCTGGGCCTCGGTCTCGGAGACGTGAATGTGCAGGCCCACGCCAAGTTCCCTTGCCTTGGCCACAATCGCCGCCAGCACCGGCGGCGGGCAGGTGTAGGGCGCATGCGGCCCCATGCGAAAGGTGAGGCGCGGGCTGTCGCTTCGGCGGCGCCGGATCACGTCGGCCCCAGCCTCGATGCGCTCCTCAACGCCATCGCCCAGGCCGAAGATGGTCTGGGCCAGGTCGGCGCGGATGCCGCTCTCCAGCACCGCGTCAGCGATGGCGTCAGCGAACATGTAGTGGTCGGCGAAGGCGGTGACGCCGTTCTCGAGCATCTCGGCAACGGCCAGCCGAGTGCCGGCGCGCACGTCATCCGCCGTGAGGCGGCTCTCGTAGGGCCAGATGCGGACGTTGAACCAGTCGTCAATGGAGACGTCCTCCGCCAGGCCGCGAAAGAGCACCATGGGGGCGTGGCCGTGCAGGACGGTCAGGCCCGGCGTCACCACGCAGCCGGTGCAGTCCACCACCTCGGCGGGGCGACCGGCTGAGGAGGATCCGCCGGCGGCCGCAGGAACCACCGCCTCCACGCGCCCATTCCGGATGAGGATGTCGCGACCCTCAAAAAAGCGGCCATCGCCGTCCAGAACGGAGGCGTTGGCCAGAATCAGGTCAGCTTTCAGACCCGCGGCAATGTCTTTAGTCATAGCGCCTGATGGCCTCAAACAGCATCTTGACGAAGCGCTCGCGCTCGATGTCCAGGCCCACGTCCACGTTGGCGGGCCGACCGGTGCGCCCACGGTAGTCCACCACGGTTTGTCCTGCGGTCAGTTCGCCGCGCGTCTCCACGTCAACGAAGAGCCTCTGCGTTGTGACCAGGCTGGGATCCAGAACCGCCGCCACGGCGCAGGGGTCGTGCATGGGGCTGCCCTTGAACCCCATCTTGGGGTGGTACTGGGAGTAAAAGTCCATCAAGCCGGCAACCGCCGTCGGCACGCGGCCGCACATGGCGCGCAGGACCTCGGTGTCGGAAGGGTACAGCTGCGCCTGGTGCGTGACGTCCAGCCCAATCATGGTGATGGGCACGCCACTGTGGAAGACGATGCGCGCGGCCTCCGGGTCCACCAGGATGTTGAACTCGGCGACCGGAGTGACGTTGCCGCCCTCCCGGCCGGCGCCGCCCATCAGCGTGATGCGCTCAATGTTGGCGGCAATGTCCGGAGCGGTCATCAGGGCCAGCGCAATGTTGGTGAGAGGCCCGACGGGGATGAGCGTGACCTTCTGCGGGCTGCTGCGGACAATGTCAATAATGGCCTCCCAGGCCTTGCGACCGCTGGCGGGAAATGCAGGCTCCGGAAGGGATGGCCCATCCAGGCCGCTTTCGCCATGCACCTCCGGCGCTGTGACCAGCGGCCGGAACAGGGGCCTGTCGGCACCGGCGGCCACTTCCGGCTTCACGCCGGCCAGCGTGAGGATGCGCAGGGTATTGCGCAGGGTCTTCTCCAGCGTCTGGTTACCGGCCACCACGGTGACGGCGCGGATGTCCAGTTCCGGCGAGGCGAAGGCCATGAGCAAGGCGATGGCGTCGTCGTGGCCGGTGTCAACATCGATGATGACGGGCTTTCTGGTCATGTCACGCCGCCTTCTTCTCCGGGTTCTGGCTGAGCCGGGCCAGCCGGGCGCGCTTTCTGATCTGCTGGCGCGCGTAAACGGCCAGGGCGACGACCGTCAGGGCATAGGGCACGGCCTGGATGAACTCGGACGGGATGCTGAGTGACTGCAGGTAGTTGGACAGGGCGTCAGCCACGCCGAAGAAGAGCGAGGCGATCACCGTGCCGCCCGGCGTCCGGCCGCCCAGCGCCTCGGCCGCAAGGCCGATGAAACCACGGCCGGCGGTCATGTCCCGGGCGAACCAGGAAACGTAGCCCATGGACAGGTGCGCACCGCCGAAACCGGCCAGGACGCCGGAAATGGCCAGGGCAGTGAACTGAATGCGGTGCACGCTGATGCCGACGGACTCGGCGGCGCCGGGATTCTCGCCCACGGCTCGAAGCCTCAGGCCGGAGGGCGTCCGGTAGAGGTAGTACCAGACCGCCGCCGCGGCGATCATGGCCACGTAGACCAGGACGTTGTGGTTGGAGAAGATCGGTCCCAGGACCGGAATGCTGTCAATAAGGGGGATGCGGATCTGGGGCAGCACCTTGCTGGCCAGCGAAGTAGACACGCCCTTGTCGTGCGCCACCATGTACAGCAAGAACACCGTGCCGCCGCTGGCGAACAGGTTCAGCGCAATGCCCGCCAGGATGATGTCGGTCTTCAGCTTCAGAGAGAAGTAGCCCAGGATCAGAGACATGATGAGCCCGGCCAGGACGGCCGCCACCAGACCCCAGAGGGCGCTCCCGGTGAAAGCGCTGACGGCCACGCCGGCAAAGGCGCCGAAAAGCATCATGCCTTCCAGCCCGATATTGATGACGCCCGCCAGGTCAGAAACCACGGCGCCCAGGGCCGCGAACAGCAGGGGCGTCGTGACGCGCAGGACGCTGTAGGCGAAGCTGGTGGAGAAGATGGCATCAAGCATGCTAGACATTCTGCTTCGCCTCCTTGACCACGATCCGGTGCTTCCAGCCGGCCAGGAAGGCCTGAGCGGTGACCAGCAGGATCATCACGGCCTGAATGACGGTAATCATCTCGGCCGATACGTCCGTGGTGCGGCCCATGATGTCCGCTCCGGTCCGCAGATACGCCAGGAAGAGGGCGGCAAAGGGTATGCCCAGCGGGTTGTTGCGGGCCAGAATCGAGACGATGATGCCGTCAAAACCATAGCCCGGCAGGGCCAGCCACTGGAACCGGTGGTAGATGCCCAGCATTTCAACGGCTCCGCCGACTCCGGCGATGACGCCCATGATGACCTGCGAGTAGGTGATGACGGACCTGGTGTTAATGCCGGCGTAGTCGGCAAAGGACAGGTTCAGGCCGGTCATGCGCAGAGCGTAGCCCCAGCGGCTCCGATAGAGGAACAGGTAGGTGAAGACCACGGCCAGCAGGGCCACGAAGATGCCCAGGTGAATGCGGGTGGGCGGCAGGAACTGTGCCAGCCAGGAGGTCTCGCGCAGGGGGAGCGACACCATGGCGCCGGCGTTGGTGTCCCGGTAGTGATAGTTGATCAGGTACATGCCCACACGGAAAAACACGTAGTTCAGCATCAGGGACGAGACCAGTTCACTGGCTCCCCACCGGGACTTGAGCACGCCCGGAATCCAGCCCACCAGGGCGCCGGCCAGGCCGCCCGCCGCCATGGCCAGGATGGGGTGCAGCCAACCGGGGGCCGGCACCACAATGCCGACGATCGTGGCCGCAATGGCGCCGAAGAAGAACCCGCCCTCAGCACCCATGTTGAACTGCATCGCCTGGAAGGCAACGGACACGGCAAGACCCGTGAAGGTCAGCGGAATGGCAGCCTCGATCAGGTTGCCCAGGCGCCGGGGCGAGGTGAAAGGCCCGGCCAGGAAGCTCCGGAAGGCTTCACCGGGCTCCTTGCTGACCAGATAGGTGACGATGAAGCCGAGCAGCAAGGCCAAAAGGATGGCCACCAGGCTGCGGACGGCCTCAAACACGTACTCCTTCTTCATGACGCCTCACCTCCCGCCGGGTCCATGCGCTTGACGCCCAGCATGTAGAGCCCCAGCTCCTCCTCCGTCACCTCGTCGGCGTGGGGGAAGACCGCGACAATCTCGCCGCCGTACATGACCGCCAGCCGGTGGGAGAGGCTCATGACTTCGTTCAGGTCGGCGGAGATGAGCAGCACCCCCGCGCCGGCGGCGCAGTTCTCCAGCAGCTTTTTGTGGATGAACTCCGTGGCGCCCACGTCAACGCCGCGCGTGGGCTGGTTGGCGATGATCAGCTTGGGGTTGGCGGAGAACTCCCGTGCCACCACAACCTTCTGGATGTTGCCTCCGGAGAGCATCTTGACCGGCGTCTTGGGCGACTGGGTCCGGATGTCGAATTCCTGCACCAGGCGCTTGCCCAGGTCGGACACGCGCTTCAGGCTGAGCAGGCCCTTGGGGTTGAGTTCCTTGGAGTCGAAGCGGTCGGCAATGAGGTTTTCCTCAATGCTGCCCGTGCCGGCCACGCCATGGGTCATGCGGTCCTCGGGGATGTGGCCCACTCCCGCCTGGCGGACGGTCCGGCAATCCTTGCCAGTGACGTCCTTGCCGGCGGCGATGACCCGCCCGCCTGAGGGCTTCCGCAGGCCAGTCAGGATCTCGACCAGCTCCCGCTGGCCGTTGCCCTCGACGCCAGCGATGCCCAGCACCTCGCCCGCCCGAACTCCAAAGGAGACTCCCCTGACCACTTCCTTGCCGGAGTCAGCCACATACCGCAGGCCCTCTACCCGCAGCACGTCCTCGCCCGGAGTGGTGGGGGGCTTGTCCACGCGAAGCACCACGTCACGTCCCACCATCATCCGCGAGATGTCCGCTTCGGTGGCGGTGGCGGTATCCGTAACGCCAATCAGGCGGCCGGCGCGCATCACCGTGACCCGGTCCGAAATCTCCTTGACCTCGCGCAGTTTGTGAGAAATGAAGATGATGGTGTGGCCGTGGCTCTTCAGGTTCTTCAGGGCGGCAAACAGTTCCACAGTCTCCTGCGGCGTCAGCACGGCGGTGGGCTCGTCCAGCACCAGAAGCTCCGCGCCGCGCATCAAGGCCTTCAGGATTTCGACCTTCTGGCGCATGCCCACGGGAATGTCCTGCACCCTGGCCGTGGGACTCACCGGCAAGCTGTACCTGTCCGCTAGCTCCTCCGTCTGGCGTACGGCCGCCTTCCAATCGAAGGACAGCCCCCGCTTCGGCTCGAGTCCAAGGACCACGTTTTCGGCCACACTGAGAGAGGGCACCAGCATGAAGTGCTGATGCACCATACCGATGCCGTTGGCGATGGCTACGTGGGGTGAGCTTACGTGCAGGGGCTTGCCCTTGAACGTGATGGTGCCGCCTTCGGGCTGTTCCAGCCCGAAGAGGATCTTCATCAGCGTGGTCTTGCCCGCACCGTTCTCGCCGACCAGCGCGTGAATCTCGCCGGGAGCAACCGAGAAGTCGACGCCCTTGTTGGCCACCACGCCGTTGGGGTAGACCTTCTCGATTCCCTTCATCTCCAGGAGAACGTCCATTGGCACTCCTCCGCTCGGGTCTCTTGCCGGTCCGGACGGGGCCGGGGGGCCTTGGCAGCCGGCCCCCCGACTCCCAACGGTTCGGAGCCCTCCCTTGCGGGAGGGGTCAAACTAGGGCTTGACGGAGTTGCGGATCTCGTTGAGCTGGTCGTTGCTCATGCCCATGGCAGAGCTGACCTTAATCTCACCGCTGACGATCTTGGCCTTCAGGTCTGCCAGCTTGGTGCGCATGGCGTCGTCGGTGAGCTTCTGGTAGAACTCGTTGTCCACCAGGCCCACGGCGTCGTCCTTCAGGCCCAGGGTCTCAGACTTGCCGAAGGTGAGCTTGCCTTCCTGGAAGAGCTTGATGGCCCGGACCAGGGAGTTGTCCACGCGCTTCAGCATGGAACTGGCGATCAGGTTGGCCTTCTCCGGATCGGAATCCTTGAAGAGCGCAGCCTGGTCAGAGTCAACGCCAATGGCGTACTTCTTCAGTTCCTTGGCAGCGTCCAGCTGGCCGAGACCGGTCTCGCCGGCGACGTTAAAGCCGATGTCGGCGCCCTGCTGGTACTGGGCCAGGGCCATCTCCTTGCCCTTGGCCGGGTTGGCGAAGTCACCCACGTAGGAGACGGCCACCTTGATCTGGGGATCGATGGCCTTGGCGCCCTCGATGTAACCCACCAGGAAGTCGTTGATGACGGGGATGTCCATGCCGCCCAGGAAGCCGATGATGTGCTTGTCGTTGGCGTTGGGCAGCTTGGAGTTGGTGACCATGGCGGCCAGAGCGCCGGCAAGGTAGGAGCCCTCATTCTGGCTGTACTCGATGGAGTAGACGTTGCTGAGGTCTGCCGCCTTGTAGTCGACGCTGGTGTCAAAGATCACGTACTTCTTGTCCTTGTGCTGGGGGGCGATCTTCTGCAGGTTCTCAGTCATCTGCCAGGTGCCGAGGATGATCAGGTCATACTTGTCCTCGGACACGTCGGCCAGGGTCGGCTCCCACTTGCTGGGGTCGTTGCCCATTTCAATGACCTTGGCGTCGATGCCCAGTTCCTTCTTGGCGCGCTCAATGCCCGCGTTGGCGGAGTCAAAGAATGACTTGTCACCCAGGGTGCCGTTGATCAGCAGGGCGACCTTGAGCGGGGCCTTGCCGGACTGGTCGCCGCCTGCGGGCGCAGGGTTGTCGGCGGGCTTGCTGCAGCCGACCAGAGCCGTCACCAGCAGTGCCAGGACCAGAAGGACGGGTACGAACTTCTTCATGCGGCTTCCTCCCTCTCCTCTTGGAGCAAGTTGGGAACATTTGACCTAAGCGGTGAACGACGACACAAACCGTTCCGCCGCCCGGGCCCGGTCCACGCCAAGACAGACCGTGACCGTGGGCGGCTTTCCGGTAAGCCCACCGTAATCCACCGCAGTAAGCCCGCGAGCTATGCGGCCGCCGGTCTCCACCGTGACGTGGGCCGTGGCCGATTCCGTCATGGCCGCCTCATCCAGAGCCACGACGGCCGCAACCAGGTCGCAGAGAACGAGCGGCGGCGGCGTCGTCCAGGCCCGGGTCGCAGTCAATAATCCACTTCACGGACTTGCTCCTCCCTTCAGCGGTTCAGCAGGAAGGACTCGACCTCGGCCCGCGTGGGCATCGAGGTCTGCGCGCCAAAGCGGGTGGTGGCCAGAGCCCCCACCGCGTTGGCGAAACTCACCGCCTGGGGCAGCGACTGCCCCTCCACCAGGCCCGTGGCCAGGGCGCCGCCAAAGGCGTCGCCGGCGGCGGTGGTGTCCACGGCGTGGACGGGGAAACCCTCTACGTGCTCGAAGGTGTTGCCTGTGGCCAGAAGGGCGCCCCGCGCCCCCAGCTTGACCAGGACGGTGCCGATGCCGCGGGACATCAGGTCCACGGCGGCCAGCTTGGCGCTGCGGACATCGCCCACGGTGCGCCCGCTGAGCATGGAGGCTTCGGTTTCGTTCGGCGTGATAATGTCAACGCTGCGCAGCAGCTCCTCGGGAAGCTGGCGCGCCGGCGCCGGATCCAGCAGTACGGTGACGCCGGCCTGCTTGGCCGCCTGCGCGGCGCGAACCACGGTCTCAATGGGGACCTCCAACTGCAGCATGAGCACCCGGGCTCCGGTAATCACCGCCTGGTGGCGATCCACGTCCGTGGGCGTCAACCGGCCATTGGCCCCGGGGATAATGATGATGCTGTTCTCCGCCCGGTCGTCCACGGTAATGAGCGCGGTGCCGCTGGAGACGCCGGCGGTGACCGCGACGCAGGAAGTATCAACGCCATCCTGGCGCAGTCCCTGCAGCAGCGAGCCACCGAAAACGTCATCGCCCACGCGGCCCACCATGGCCACGCTGGCGCCAAGGCGCGCCGCGGCCACGGCCTGGTTCGCTCCCTTGCCCCCGTTGATGGTCTTGAAGTCGATGCCCGTCAGGGTTTCGCCGCCGGTGGGGCGGCGGGGCACCCGGGCCACCAGGTCCATATTGAGGCTCCCCAGCACCACAATGTCGGGCATCAGGACCCGCTCCCCTTTCCTCCGCAAGAGTCGCGAACCACCAAGGTGGGCTCCAAAACGACCTGCCGGGGATCTCCCGGCGCGTCGTTTCTCATTCGATCCAAGAGCCTTTCCGCGGCGATAACGCCCATCTGATACGTGGGCTGGGCCACGGTAGTCAGTCTGGGCTTGACCATGGAGGCCATCTGAATGTCGTCGAATCCAACCACGGCAATGTCTTCCGGCACCCGTCCGCCCGCGTCCTCCACGGCCCGGATGGCGCCGATGGCCATCATGTCGTTGACTGCAAAGACCGCCGTGACATTCTGGTCCGCCAGTTCCCGCATGCGGGCGTACCCGGACGCGTAGCGGTAGTCCCCGCTGCGCATGAGCTTCTCGTCCGGCTCCAGGCCGGCCTCGCGCAGGGCCTGCTCGTAGCCCCGCCGCCGGTCTTCCGTGGTGGACAGGCCTGGCGGTCCGCCAATCAGGCCGATCCGGCGATGCCCCAGGGCCACCAGCCGGTGCACCGCCAGGTAGGCACCGGTGACGTTGTCCACGGTCACGGTGTCGTCCACGGTGCCTTCCCAGCGCCGGTCCGTCAGGACCACCGGTATGCGCTCTCCCAGATGCCACCAGAGGTTGAGGTTGTTGGGCGAGCAGGCCGTGAGCACCACGCCGTCCACGTGCTGCTGCCGCAGCAGGTTGGCATACATGGCCTCCTGCGCCGGGTCGTTGTCGGTATTGCAGAGGATGACGGTGTAGCCTACGGCGCTGGCCGCATCCTCCACGCCGCGGGCCAGCGCGGGAAAGAAGGGGTTGGTGATGTCGGGCAGCACCAGGGCCACGGTGCCGGAGCGGCCGGTCGCCAGGCTGCGGGCGGCGCGGCTGGGCTGGAAGTGCAGCTCCTCAACGGCCTTCAGGACGCGCTGACGCGACTCCCGGCTGACGTAGCCGCTGTCATTGATAACGCGTGAAACCGTGGAAACGGCCACGCCGGCGGCCAGAGCCACGTCCTTGATGGTGCTTCGCTTCATGCCCACCGCCCCGTGCTGGAAGCCGATTGCACTTACGGCCGGTCGCAACAAACGCACCAGAGAGATCCCCAGGGAAGCCTCACGGTGCGTTGATTGTAGAAGGCGCGATGCAGTCATCTGGTAACGGTACCAGTCCTACGCCGTGCTGTGCGGAACCCCTTCCACACGTCGACAGCGTTTCGACGCATGGTTCTGATTTTCCTGCTCCCGATCGGGAATAAACCGGGTGCGAAATACTGCCGCATCTGGCAGAGCTGCTTCAGCCGTGCGGCGCCTGACGCCGGCCCGCGGTGCGTCAGAACGTGACGCCGGACCGCAGAATCACGTTGGCGTAGGGCGTGCACTCGCCGGTGCGAATGACGGCCACCGCCTTGCCTGTGAGTTCCTTCAGCCGTTCGTGCGGGACTTCTTCCACGCTGACACCGTTCAGCAGTCCATGCACCGCATCAGCAACAGCTGGGTTCTTCTCTTTCATCTCAGAAGCCACTACGGCCCCCTCCACCTGCAGTTCCTCCAGGACGGCCCTCAGGGTCTCAACGAACCCCGGCACGCCAGGGATCAGAGCCAGGTCAATGCGGACCACGTCAGGCGGGATGGGCAGCCCGGCGTCGGCAATGACCAGGGTATCCGTGTGCCCCATGGTAGAGATGGCCAGCATGATCTGATGGTTCAGGATGCCCTGCTTCTTCACGGCGGCAAGCCCCCTTATACGCCGGGAAGGCCGCGGGGCCGTGGGTCCCCCCGGCCGTGGCGGCTCTCAGCTACTTCTTGGTGATCAGGTCAAGAGGCACGGGGATGAAGGACTCAACCTTCTCGCCCTTGACGATCTTCAGGGCGTTCTCCACGGCCATCTCGCCCATGAGCTTGGGCTTCTGGCCCACCGTGGCGGCCATGGTGCCGTCGTTGATGGCCTTGACGGCGTCGTCGATGGCGTCAACGCCCACAACCACAACCTTCTTGCCGGCCAGCTTGGACTTCATGGCCTCGATGGCGCCCAGAACCATCTCATCGTTGTGGCCAAAGACGGCGTCGATGTCCGGATGGGCCTGAAGGATGTTCTCCATGACGGACAGGCCCTTGGCGCGGGCGAAGTCGGCGGGCTGGGCGGCAACGATCTCAATGCCGGCAGCGGTCTTGATCTGGTCGTTGAAGCCCTGACCGCGGTCGCGGGCGGCGGAGGAGCCGGGGATGCCCTGCAGCTCAACCACCTTACCCTTGCCGCCCAAGGCCTGGATGATGAAATCGGCGGCCATCTTGCCGGCGGCCACATTGTCAGAGGCGATGTGCGTGGCCACCTTGCCGCCGTTGGCGGCGCGGTCCACGGTCACAACGGGGATGTTGGCGGCGTTGGCCTTCTCCACGGCCGGCACAACGGCTGCGGAGTCGGTGGGGTTGAGGATGATCACGTCGACCTTCTTGGTGATGAGGTCCTCAATGTCGGAGATCTGCTTGGACGTGTTGTCCTGGGCGTCGGTGACGATCAGGTTCACGCCCAGTTCCTTGGCTTTGGCGTCCAGGCCGGTCTTCACATCCACGAAGAAGGGGTGGTTCAGACCGGACAGGGACACGCCGAAGGTGTAGGTCTTGGTCTGGCTGCCGCCGTTGCCCGTAGTGGCCGGGGCCTTGGAGGTGCAGCCGGTCACGAGCAGGCCCACCACCAGGAGAAGGGTCAGAGTAAGGGCCAGAGCGCGATTGCGGAACACGTCAACCACCTCTTTGATTTAGTCGGCCGGATTGCGGAACCGTTCGTCGCCAAGCAGCGAAATCGAAGCGGGTAACACCCCCTCTACGGACTGGAGGGAAGACGTGCAGCTCGCCTGCTTACCGGTGCTTGCGGCGGTCAAAGAGGACCGCGCCCACGATAATGAGGCCCTTGACGATCTGTTGATAGAACGAGGGCACGTTGAGGAGGTTAAGGCCGTTGTTGAGCACGCCGATGATGAGAGCGCCCACCAGGGTGCCGCCCACGCCGCCCTCCCCGCCGTTGAGGCTGGTGCCGCCAATGACCACGGCGGCGATGGCGTCGAGCTCGTAGCCGGTACCGGCTGTGGGGTCGCCGGAGTTGAGGCGCGCGGTCAGGATCAGACCGGCCAGGGCCGCGGCCAGGCCGCTGATGGCGTAGACGGCGGTCTTCACGCGGGCGGTGTTGATGCCGGAAAGCCGCGCCACCTGCTCGTTGCCGCCAATGGCGTAGACGTGACGGCCAAAGGGCGTGCCGCGCAGCACCAGGCCAGCCACCAGGTAGGCGGCCAGCATGATGATGATCGGCACGGGGATAACCCAGAGGTAGCCGTCGCCCAGGACGCGGAAGGCCGGGGCGACCGGCGAGATGGGCATGCCGCCGGTGTAGACCAGCGTCAGTCCGCGGGCGATGGTCATCATGCCCAGGGTCACCACAAAGGGGGCAATCTGGCCGCGCGTGATGACGGTGCCGCTGAGCATGCCCAGCACGGCCACCGTCAGCATGGGCACAAAGACGGACACCAGGAAGCCCTGCGACTGCAGTCCCGCGGACAGCACGCCGGCCAGCGCCAGCAGCGAGCCGACGGACAGGTCAATGCCGCCGGTCAGGATCACAAAGGTCATGCCCGCCGCAATGATGGCGTTCACCGACACCTGCCGCAGCACGTTGATGATGTTGGACGGCGTCAGAAACACGTTCGACAGGAACGAGAGGACGACGCTCATGACCACCAGCCCCAGGAACACGCCGTACCGCTGCAGGAGCGAGCGCCAGTCCAGGGCGGGCTTGTTGGCTGCTTCCCTGGCTGGGGACTCAGGCCGGACGGCCGGTTGCGACATCTGCTTTCCCTCCCATGGCAGCCTCGAGAATTTCCTCCTGCGTCGCTTCGTTTCGGCTGAACTCAGCCGCCACGCGCCCGCGGTGGAGGACCAGGATGCGGTCGCTCATGCCCAGCAGTTCGGGCATCTCCGACGTGAACATGAGGATGGCGATGCCCCTCTCGGCCAGTTCCCCCATCAGGCGGTAGATCTCCGTCTTGGCGCCCACGTCAATGCCCCGGGTGGGTTCGTCAAAGACGAGGACCTTCGGCGGGTGCGTCAGCCACTTGGCGAGGGCCACCTTCTGCTGGTTGCCGCCGGACAGGCCGCTGACGTCCTGCCAGGGGTCGCGGACTTTGATGCGCAGCCGGTCGATGGACCCCTGGGCCACCTGGCGCTCCCGGGCGCCGTCCAGGAAGAGTAGCCGCCGCAGGTGACGCAGGAACGGCAGGGTGACGTTGGACTGGACGGACATGTTCAGGATCACGCCCTGGGTCTTGCGGTCCTCCGGGACCAGGCTGATGCCGGCCGAGATAGCGTCGGCGGGACGCCGCAGACGCACCGGCCTGCCCTGCAGGGAGATCTGGCCGGAGTCCGCCGGCGCGGAACCAAACAGGGCCGTGGCCAGCTCCGTCTTGCCGGCTCCCATGAGTCCCGTCACGCCCAGAATCTCGCCGGCGTGGAGGTCAAAAGTGACGTCCGCCAGCAGAGGCCGGCGGGTGAGGCCCCGCACGGACAGCACTGCCTCTCCCCGCTCCACCGCAACCTTGGGGTACATTTCGGAAAGCTCGCGTCCCACCATGAGCTGGATCACCCTGGCGTGGTCCAGGTCCGCCGCCTCGTAGGTCCCCACCAAGCGCCCGTCGCGCAGGACGGTGATGCGGTCAGCCAGCGCGAAGACCTCGTCCAGCTTGTGCGAGATGTAGATGATGCCAACGCCCTCGCTCCGGAGCTGGCGGATGACGTGGAAGAGCGAGTCAATCTCCCTCTGCGTCAGGGCCGAGGTGGGCTCATCCATGATCAGGATCCTGGCGTTGGTGGACAGCGCCTTGGCGATCTCCACCATCTGCTGCTCGGCAACGCTGAGCGCGTCCACGCGTCGGCCGGGATCCAGGCGCAGCCCCAGACGGGCCAGCGCCTCCAGAGACCCCTGCCGCATGGCCGCCCAGTCCAGGGCCCTGCTCCGGCCGTGTCGCGGCTCCCGCCCCAGAAAGATGTTCTCGGCCACCGTCAGGGTCGGAACCAGGTTGAGCTCCTGGTAGATCTCGGCGATGCCCAGCGTGATGGCCTGGCGCGGCGTCGCAATCTCCACCGGGCTGCCGTTCAGGCGGATGGAGCCCTGGTCCTTGCCGTGGAAACCGCTGAGGATCTTCATCAGCGTGGACTTGCCCGCGCCGTTTTCGCCCAGCAGGGCATGCACCTCGCCGGGGCGCAGGTTGAAGCTGACGTCCTCCAGCACCTTTACCGGACCGAAGCTCTTGTGGATGCCGGTCAGCTCCAGAATGAAAGGCTTCTCCATGCTGGCCCTCCTTCTGCACCGGGTCGGGCAACATACTGGAAGCGGCCGGGGTTGCGGGAAAAGGCCGTGTACAGCGGCACTCCCCGCTCCAGGCCATAAGCCGGAAGGTCCGCGGCGCGCGCCCGCCGCAGCGGCGGCACGGCGCCGTAGCGCGGGTTGGGACGGTACAGCGGAAGGCCGGCCTCCTCCGCCTGCTCCGCCAGGTAGCAGCCGCCTCCCAGAGCGCGAATGGGCCCATAGTTGGGAGCGAAGTCGGCGGCCACCAGGTTGGCCATGATCAGCGGGCCCGGTCCGGGGTTGATGGAGATGTGGCCGTAGCCGGGAGGAATCAGGAGTTTATCTCCGGCCTCCGCCTGCACCAATACGGCCTCCGTCACCTCGCCGGGTGCGGAACCGTCGCGCTGTAGCAGGTAGTGGGCGTGGCCGGCCAGGACCGTGTAGATCTCCGGGTAGGCCAGGCCGGAGGAGGCCTCCGCCGGATGATAGTGACCGGCCGTCTTGATGGGCTCGGTGCCCACCCGGCCCGG
The DNA here is from genome assembly GCA_050260815.1 of Bacillota bacterium. Lineage (GTDB taxonomy): Bacteria > Bacillota > Sulfobacillia > JAMDAP01 > JAMDAP01 > JAMDAP01. The sequence goes on along the minus strand of JBLNCQ010000097.1, from coordinate 3,833 downwards.
CAGCAGCACGGTGACGTCATAGCGCAGGTTCAGGGAGCGCAGGGACTGCTCCTCGCCCTGCTGGCGAAGGTCATAGGTCATGTAGTAGAGCAGCCGGTCGGGTTCATCAGCGTCGGGTTGCCGGAGGACGGAGAGAATCTCCCCCAGGCGGCGCTGCACCGCCCGATCCATGCGCACGTCCGGCGCCCAGCGCAGTTCCTTGGTGTCCAGGTCGAAAGTCAGCGGCAGTCCTGCGATGGATGTGAGGTCGACGGTCACGATGTTCACTCCTGCGTGAAAGGGCGTTCATCAGGCCAGGCTGGCCCTCAGTTGCTGCGTGGCCACGGTCAGGTCCTGACCGGGCAGGAAGATGCTGGAGGTGCCGCAAACCAGAATCTGTGCCCCCGCCTCCACGCACCGCGGGATAGTCTTGGGCCCCAGGTTGCCGTCCACCTCAATCTGGATGGAAAGGCCGTGCCGGCGAATCAGCCGCGCCAGCGTGCGGATCTTGGGCACCACGGCCGGCACGAAGGGCTGGCCGGCAAAGCCCGGGTTGACGGTCATCAGCAGCACCAGGTCGGTCACGTCCAGCACATGCCGGATGGCGCTGAGAGGCGTGGCCGGATTCAGCGCCACGCCGGCCCTGGCGCCGGACTTACGGATCTCGGCCAGGGTTCGCTGCAGGTGGTCCGTGGCCTCGGCGTGGACGGTGATGATATCGCTGCCCGCCAGCCGAAAGCGCTCAATGTAGCGTTCGGGCCGCCGCACCATCAGGTGGGTGTCAAAGGGCAGCCGGGTCAGCGGGCGAAGGCCCTCCAGGATCTGAGGCCCGAAGGTGAAGTTGGGGACAAAGTCGCCGTCCATGATGTCAAAGTGGAACATGTCGGCGCCGCCGGCCTCCAGGCGGGCCAGGTCGCCCCCCAGGTCGGCCTGGTTGGCGCACATCAGGGACGGGTTGATCAGGGGACGGGCAGACGTCCTTATCACTTCCGTATTCCAGACGCTGAGGGGTTGGCGTTTACGGAGACACCGAGCCGGCCGCTAGAGCCGCTTCCCGGCCACAGCCTGGCTGGTGCGCCGGATGGACTCCAGGGTCCTGTCATAGCGGCGGAGTGACACGGCCACGTAGAGCGCGTCCAGCAGGGCCAGCTCCACCAGGCGGGCCACAATGGCCTCGCCCCGCAGGCTGGAGGCGCGCGAGGCGGTCACCAGTTTCACGTCCGCCACGTGGGTGATGGGCGCCCGCGAGTAGCTGGTGATGCAGATGGTGGTGGCGCCGGACTCCCGTGCCTGGGTCAGCGCCTGGATCGTGTCCACGGTGGTGCCGGTGTGCGAAATCCCCACGGCCACCGAACCGCGCTTCATCACCGAGGCGGTCATGGCCTGGAGGTGCGGATCATTGTGGGCCACCGCCTGCATGCCGATCTTCAGGAACTTGTGGGCGGCGTCAAAGGCAATAGGGCCGGACCCACCCACGCCGAAGAAGTATAGAGTGGATGCTTTGGCCATGGCCTCAACGGCGCGGTCAAACTCCCCGTAGTCAAGCACGGCCAGCGTGTCCTGCAGGGCCTGGCCGGAGGAGTTGAACACCTTCCGCACCAGTTCCGTGGTGGCGTCTTCCGGCTGGACCTCCTCATGGATGTCGCTGGCCGCCAGGCTGCTGTCATTGCTGAGCGTAAGGCGCAGTTCCTGGTAGCCCCTGTAGCCGAGGCCCTGGCAGAGCCTGACGATGGTTGCCTCGCTCACGGCGCACTGGTCGGCCAGCTCCGTGATGGACAGGCCTACAATGGCCTGAGCGTTCTGCAGCACGTAGTCGGCGACCCGACGTTCGGCGGGGTGCAGTGCCGGGGCAGCGGACCGAATCCTTGCCAGACACGCCCGAGCGCTTTCGGCGTGGTGCGCCGCATGGTTGAAGCCGGGTTTCCGGGCCAAGAGGCATCGCCTTCTTTTGCCTGTTACTGGTTCCACACCATCGGGAAACGCTTCTTCTGATTCCTCACCGGGCTACGCAAATCCTGCCGGAAGCCGAAGGGAATTTTCACAGACATATGGTGCCCATGAAAATATCGCCACGGCACGGGACGCTTGGCACGTACCGTGTGCTTGTCAGATGGCTGTTTCCCGCCTTCCGCCGCACCGACCGGGCGGGGAGAGCTTCCACGGAATGTGGTACTTTGTGAAACTGTTTTCAGTCCGTTTCCACACCCGCGGCACCGAAGGAGACGCTAAAGGCCCGCCCCGTGGTCGCGGGGCGGGCCTTTCGTCAGAGCGCCTTCTCCAACTCCAGTTCGTCGTGCAGGGGAATGCCGTGGTTGCCTATCGCCGGTATGCCGGGCTTGACCTGTCGGGCCAGGTCCACCGCGCCGGGGTAAAGAGCCGCCAGCCTGTAGCCGCGGCGCTGATAGAAGCGAAGCGCCTCCAGGTTGTCGTTGGTGGTGATGAGCCACAGCCTGCGGCAGTCGGACTCCGCCGCCGCGCCCTCCGCGGCTCGCAGCAGGGCCGTGCCGACACCCCGCCCTTCCACCGCTGCGTTAAGGCTCATGAGTTCCGCCTCTCCGCCCTCCAGGCGGTAGGTGGCCAGACCCAGGCGTTCCTCGCCGGACCAGGCGATGAGGGCCTGCAGATCCTGAAAGCGGTGCAGCCTGCCGCGGGTCACCATGACCTCCCCGCCCCACTCCCGCCGCCACAGGTCCCCGCACCAGGCCCAGTCTTCGGGGGAGACCGCCGGCCGAACTTCCACGTCGAGCATGCCAGCGACGCACCTCCTGCCCAATCAACTTCAAAGGCGGCCGCGCCGAGCGGGCCGCCGTCCCGGTCACCATCAGCGCAATGAAAGTCAGCGCGCCGCCAGGCTCAGGGTCAGCTCGCCCCGGCCCACCGTCAGGTTCTCCAGCGTCACGGGCTGACCGCCCACCTGCAGGTTGGCGAGCGGTACGGTCAGCGTCCTGGCCTCCGCGTCGACCGCCAGGGAGACATCCAGGCCCTCCAGACTGTCGCCGGCGGCTCTGGCGGCTCCGGCCGCCAGCACCGCCCGGGCTTCGTCCTGGGATAGAGTGACCACGGCCCTGCCCTGCCTGAGCTGGTTGCGGGCCTGGTCCAGCTTGCTGCCGGCCTGGCGCAGGGCCTCCGGCTGGTTGAAGGGCGCCAGAGGGCGCGGCCTGGTGAGGACGGGCACCAGGATACCGGCCACCACGAAAAGAACCAGAATGGTCCCGCCCACGATCACAAACCAGCGCTTCACGGCACCACCGCCTGACTGCCCGCCGAGAGAGAGGCCTCATACTTGCGGGCGTTCGCAAGATGTTCGTTCAACGTGCTGGCGAAGGCGTGTGAGCCGTCGCCCTTGGCAACGAAGTAGAGGTACTTGCTGTCCGCCGGGAAGAGAGCAGCCTCCAGCGAGGCCTTGCCCGGACTGCCGATGGGCCCCGGGGGCAGGCCGGAGAACTTGTAGGTGTTGTAGGGAGAGTCGACCTCAAGATCCTTGTAGGTGAGGATGAGCTGGGACTTGCCCAGGGCATAGTTGACCGTGGCGCAGGAGTCCAGCTTCATCTTGATGCGCAGCCGGTTGTGAAAGACGGATGAGACCAGGGCGCGATCCGCGGACACCTGAGCCTCGCGCTCCACCAGGGAGGCCAGGGTCACCGCCTCGTGCACCGTCAGGCCCAGGTCCTGGGCCCGCTTCTGCCATTCCGGCGTCATGACCTGCCGGAAGCGGTCCACCATCAGGGCCACAATCTGCTTCTCCGTATAGCCGCGCGGGATGCGGTAGGTGTCCGGGAACAGGTAGCCCTCCAGCGGCTCCTTCAGCGGCAGCCCTTCCGGCACCAGGTCCTTCACCAGCGACGTGTCGCGGG
>JBLNCQ010000096.1:0-8242 GCA_050260815.1 Bacillota bacterium | reverse complement strand
ATAAGCACCATCCCCCATTGGCCTCAAGCCAATGTTCCTGGAAGCACCCCGAAAATGTAAACAAGAATCGTTCAAGACTTAGCATACGAGGAGGAACGCCATGAGCCGCAACGTTCTGGTTGTCGCTGAAGTCCGCAACGGGGCCCTGCGCCCGGTCGCTCTGGAAACCGTGGGCACCGCGTCCCTTCTGGCCCAGGGCGGCAGCGTGGCCGCCGCTATACTGGGGGAGGCCCCCGCTGACGCGCCTGCCCAGCTCATCGCCGCCGGCGCCGGCCAGGTCATCCTGGTGGCCGGCGAGTCCCTCGCCGAGTACACCCCGGAGGCCTACCTGGCCGCACTGGACAAGGTTTTGTCCGAGTTCAAGGCTGACGCCATCCTCTTCGGCCACACCGCCACCGGCCGCGACCTGGCTCCGGCCCTTGCCGCCAAGTTGGAGGCCGGCGCGGTCACCGACGTGACCGGCCTCACAGTGGACGGCGACAAGGCCGTCTTCACCCGGCCCATCTACGCCGGCAAGGCCATCACCAAGCGCGTCTTCCGGCAGGGCCCCATCATCGCCACCCTGCGGCCCAACAACCTGCCCGCCCCGGCGCCGGACCCTGCACACCAGGGCGAGGTGAAGCGCCTCAACCTGGACCTGCCGAAGGCCTCGCTCCGCGCCGTGGTGGCGGAGGTCATCCGCAGGGCCACCACCGGCGTCGACCTGACCGCCGCCAAGGTGGTCGTGGCCGGGGGCCGCGGCGTCAAGTCGGCGGACGGCTTCAAGCCCCTGCAGGAGCTGGCGGACGTGCTGGGGGCCGCCGTGGGCGCCTCGCGCGCCGCCTGCGACGCCGGCTACTGCGACTACTCCTGGCAGGTCGGCCAGACCGGCAAGACCGTGACCCCGGACCTGTACATCGCCTGCGGCATCTCCGGCGCCATCCAGCACGTGGCGGGCATGTCCTCGTCCAAGGTGGTCGTGGCCATCAACAAGGACCCCGAGGCCCCCATCTTCAAGGTGGCGGACTATGGCATCGTGGGTGATCTCTTTGAGGTGGTCCCCCTGCTGACCCACGAGTTCAAGAAGCTGTTGGCATAGGGCCGCGTGGTTTTCCGTGGGCCACGAGTTCCGAACAGGCTGCGTTTCCGTGGGGGCCATCCCCCGGTGGGCGGCGGCAGACAGGGCCATCGCGCCGCCGCGTCCGGGGCGGCCCCTCGGGGCGGTCTACCAAACGGGAGGTAGGGACATGGCGAGAGCGATCCGCAAGGTGGCGGTGCTCGGCGCGGGGCTGATGGGCAGCCAGATTGCCGCGCACCTGGCCAACGTGGGCATCCCCAGCGTCCTCTTGGACGTGGTGCCCAAAGAACCGAACGAGGACGAGAAGAAGAGGGGCCTGACCCTGGAGAGCCCGGAGGTCCGGAACCGCTTCGCCCTGGGGGCCCTGAGGCGTCTCAAGGAAATCAAGCCGTCGCCCATCTACAACCCTGAGGTTGTCGGCCTCATCCAGCCGGGGAACTTTGAAGACAACCTGGCCTGGGTGGCCGACGCCGACTGGATTGTGGAGGCGGTGGTCGAGAACCTGGCCATCAAGCAGGACCTGTGGCAGAAGGTGGAGGCCCACTGGAAGCCCGGCTGCATCGTCTCCACCAACACCTCGGGTATCTCCATCGCCGCCATCTCGGCGAAGAATTCGCCCGAGTTCCGCCGCCACTTCCTGGGCACCCACTTCTTCAACCCGCCGCGCTATATGAAGCTGCTGGAGGCCATCCCCACCCCCGAGACCGCCCCCTCGCTGGTGCCGTTCTTCCGTGAGTTCGGCGAACGGGTGCTGGGCAAGGGCGTGGTGGTCTGCAAGGACACGCCCAACTTCATCGCCAACCGGGTGGGCACCTACGGCCTGATGATGACCCTGCACGCCATGACCGAGTTCGGCCTGACGGTTGACGAGGTCGACGCCCTCACCGGCCCGGTGGTGGGCCGGCCCAAGTCCGCAACCTTCCGCACCCTGGACATCGTCGGCCTGGACACCATGGCCCACGTGGCCAACAACACCCGCGAGGCCGTGTCCGACCCCGCCGAGAAGAAGGCCTTCGAGATCCCGCCCTACCTGCAGGACATGATCCAGCGGGGCTGGCTGGGCGACAAGACCGGCCAGGGCTTCTTCAAGAAGGTCAAGTCGGAGGCGGGCAAGGAGATCTTCACCCTCGACCTGACCAGCATGGAATACAAGCCGCGGGCCAAGGCCAAGTTCGCCTCCCTGGAGGCGGCCAAGGCCCTGTCCGATGCCAAGCAGAAGCTGCGCGCCCTGGTCTACGGCCAGGACAAGGCGGGCCAGTTCGTCTGGAACGTGACGAAGAAGGTCCTGCTCTACGCCGCCTCTCGGGCCACGGAGATCGCCGACGACATTGTTAGCATCGACCGGGCCATGAAGTGGGGCTTCAACTGGGACCACGGCCCCTTTGAGACCTGGGACCTGATCGGCGTCCGCAAGTCCGTGGAGCGGATGCGCGCCGAGGGCGAGGTCATCCCGCCGCTGGTGGAGGAACTGCTGGCCGGCGGCCACGACTCGTTCTACGCCCAGGAGCCGGAGCGTACGCTGTACTTCTCGTTGGGGGCCGGCAGCATGCCTGCCGGCCTGGCCGAGGTGCAGGAGGATTCCCGCAAGATCTCCCTGGCCCAGTTCAAGGCTCAGGGCAAGGTGATCAAGGGCAAGCCCGGCGCGTCCCTGATCGACATCGGCGACGACGTGGCCTGCCTGGAGTTCCACTCCCCGAAGCAGGCCATCGGCACAGACATCATCAGCATGCTGCACTACGCGGCGGCCGAGGTGCCCAAGAACTACCGCGGCCTGGTCATCACCTCGCAGGCGGCGTCCAACTTCTGCGTCGGCGCCAACCTGGCCATGATGCTGATGGAGGCCCAGGATGACAACTGGGACGACATCGACCTGATGGTCCGCCAGTTCCAGGGGGCCAGCCAGGCCATCCGGCACATGAGCCGGCCCGCCGTGGTGGCGCCCTTCGGCATCACCGTGGGCGGCGGCGTGGAGGTGTGCTTTGGCGCTGACCGGGTGCAGGCCGCGGCCGAGACCTACATGGGTCTGGTCGAGGTCGGCGTCGGGCTCATCCCCGGCGGCGGCGGCACCAAGGAGATGCTGTTCCGCGCTCTGGAAGGCGTGCCCGGCGGATCCTCCGCCGTGGGCGGGGCCCTGGGTGGAGGTGGCGGGCCCACCCTGGACCTGCAGCCCCTGGTCAACCGGGCCTTCGAGACCGTGGCCATGGCCAAGGTCTCCACCAGCGCCCGCGAGGCCCAGGCCCTGGGCTACCTGCGCTCCGCCGACCAGATCAGCGTCAACGCCGACCACCTGCTCTGGGACGCCAAGCAGACCGTTCTGGCCATGGACCGCCTGGGCTACACGCCGCCGCGGCCGCGCCAGATCCCCATCCTGGGCGCTGCCGGCCGGGCGGTGCTGGAGCTGGGCCTCTACAACATGAAGAACTCCGGCTATATCAGCGACCACGACGAGTTCATCGGCAAGAAGCTGGCCTTTGTCATGACGGGCGGCAACCTGCCGGCAGGCACCCTGGTGGATGAGCAGTACATCCTGGACCTGGAGCGCGAGGCCTTTCTGAGCCTCATCGGCACGGCCAAGTCCCAAGCCCGGATGCAGCACATGCTCACCAAGGGCAAGCCCCTGCGCAACTAAGGGAGGTGCGAGACATGGGTAAGAACCGAGAAGCCGTCATTGTCACCGCCGTCCGCACTCCCGTGGGCAAGGCCCCCAAGGGCACCCTCAAGGACGTGCGGCCCGACGACCTGGCCGCCTATGTGATCAAGGCCGCTATCGACCGGACCCCCGGCCTGGACCCCAAGGACGTAGACGATGTCTTGATGGGCTGCGCCTTCCCCGAGGCGGAGCAGGGCATGAACGTGGCCCGCGTCGCCATCATGCGGGCCGGGCTGCCCAACTCCGTGCCCGGCGCCACCGTCAACCGCTTTTGCTCCTCCGGCCTGCAGACCATCGCCATGGCGGCGCAGAGCATCATGGCCGGCTGGAACGACGTGGTGGTGGCGGGCGGCGTCGAGTCCATGAGCCGCGTCCCCATGGGCGGCTTCAAGCCCGCCCCCAACCCGTTTTTGATGGCCGAGTATCCGGCGTCCTACATGGGCATGGGCCACACGGCGGAGGAGGTAGCCCGCCGCTACGACATCACCCGGGAGGACCAGGACCGCTTCGCCCTGGCTTCCCACCAGAAGGCCGCTGCCGCTATTCAGGCCGGTCACTTCAAGGATGAGATCGTTCCCGTGCCCGTGGTGCGCGCCCGTCTGGACGGCAAGAAGGTGGTGGAGGAGGAGTTCACCTTCGACACCGACGAGGGCGTCCGCTACGACACCTCCCTGGAGGCTCTGGGCAAGCTGAAGCCCGCCTTCCACGTGGCCGGCACCGTTACCGCCGGCAACTCCTCGCAGACCAGCGACGGCGCCGCCGCCTCCGTGATCATGTCCGCTTCGCGGGCCGCGGCCTTGGGGCTGAAGCCCCTGGCTGTGGTGCGTGCCTTCGCCGCTGCCGGCGTCGACCCGGAAGTGATGGGCATCGGGCCCATCGCCGCCGTGCCCAAGGCCCTGGCCCTGGCCGGCATCACCGTGGCCGACCTGGACCTGGTGGAGCTGAACGAGGCCTTCGCAGCCCAGTCCCTGGCGGTGGTTCGCTCCCTGGAGCTGAACCCGGACATCGTCAACGTCAACGGCGGCGCCATCGCCCTGGGACATCCCCTGGGCTGCACCGGCGCCAAGCTGACCGCGACCATTGTGGCCGAGGCGGCGCGCCGCCGTGCGGCCGGCCAGAAGGCGAAGTACGGCCTGGTGACCATGTGCGTCGGCGGCGGCATGGGCGCCGCGGGCGTGCTGGAGTTCGTGTAGGCTTACCGTCTGGCGCGGCGGGGGCCGGACGCCGGCCCCTGCCGTGACGCGGCCCCAGCCCTGTTCCGATGCGGCCCCGAAGGGCCGCCTGCATCCAAATGAGGAGGGTATCAGCGTGGCGATTGAAAAGTACAAGGGCGGGAGCTTCTTCCTGGACTACCCGGACCCGCAGGGCGTCTTCACGCCCGAGGACTTCACCGACGAGCACAAGATGATCGCCGAGACCGCCGCCGACTTCGTGGAGAAGGAGGTCCGACCGCTGGCCGCGGCCATTGAGGATCACCACTTCGAGCACTCCGTGGCCCTGATGAAGAAGGCCGGCGAGCTGGGCCTGCTGTCGTCCGACATTCCTGTCGAGTACGAGGGCCTGGGCCTCGACAAGGTCTCCACCACCCTGATCACGGAGAACATCGTCAAGGGCGGCTCCTGGTCCCTGACCCACGGCGCCCACACCGGCATCGGCACCCTGCCCATCGTCTTCTTCGGCACTCCCGAGCAGAAGAAGAAGTACCTGCCGGCCCTGGGCACCGGCGAGAAGATCGCCGCCTACGCCCTGACCGAGCCGGGCTCCGGCTCCGACGCCCTCGGCGCGAAGACTACGGCCGTGCTATCCGCGGACGGCAAGCACTACGTGCTCAACGGCACCAAGCAGTGGATCACCAACTCCGGCTTCGCCGACGTGTTCATCGTCTACGCCAAGGTGGACGGCGACGACAAGAAGTTCACCGCCTTCATCGTCGATCGCGACTCCCCCGGCCTGTCCACCGGCCCGGAGGAGAAGAAGATGGGCATCAAGGGCAGCTCCACCCGGTCGGTCATCCTCGAGGACTGCCAGGTGCCCGTGGAGAACGTGCTCGGCGAGATTGGCAAGGGCCACGTCATCGCCTTCAACATCCTCAACATCGGCCGCTGGAAGCTGGCCGCCGGCTGCGTGGGTGCCGCCAAGGAGGCCATCGCCATCTCCGCCCGCTACGCCAAAGAGCGGCAGCAGTTCGGCAAGCCCATTGCGTCCTTCCGCCTGATCCAGCAGAAGCTGGCCGATATGGCCATCAAGACCTACGCCCTGGAGAGCACGGTCTACCGCACGGCGGGCCTGCTGGACGCCGGGCTGCATGACGTCGACACCACCGCCCCCGACGCCGGCCGCCAGGCCGCCAAGGCCATCGAGGAGTACGCCATCGAGTGCTCCATCAACAAGGTCTTCGGGTCCGAGACCCTGGACTTCGTCGCCGACGAAGGCGTCCAAATCCACGGCGGCTACGGCTATATGCACGAGTACGAGATCGAGCACATCTACCGCGACTCCCGCATCAACCGCATCTTTGAGGGCACCAACGAGATCAACCGCATGCTGGTGCCGGGCACCCTGGTGCGCCGCACCATGAAGGGCGAGCTGCCCCTGATGCAGGCCATCATGGCCCTGCAGAACGAGCTGATGGGGATGACGCTGCCCGAGCTGGACGACGCCCCCCTGGCCCAGGAGAAGCACCTGCTGGCGATGGCCAAGAAGGTCTTCCTGATGGTCGCAGGCCTGGGCGTGCAGAAGTTCCAGCAGGCCCTCAACGACGAGCAGGAGCTGCTCTCCAACATGGCCGACATCGGCATCGAGATCTTCGCCATGGAGTCCGCCCTGGTGCGCGCGGAGAAGGCGCTGGCGCACTCCGGGCATGCCGCCGCCCAGGCCAAGATCGACATGGCCACGGCCCATGTGCACGACGCCTTCGAGCGCATCGGCGTCCTGGCCCGCGAGTCGCTGGCCGCCCTGGAAGAGGGCGACACGCTTCGCACCAACCTCTCCGTGCTGAAGAAGCTGCTCCGCGTGCCGAACCCGGTGAACGTCATCGGGGTCAAGCGAGCGGTGGCCGCGCGCGTGCTGGAGGCGGAGAAGTTTACGGCGTAACGACCGCGGCATCCAAACCAAGAGGGCAAGCCCTAATGGCCTTGCCCTCTTTCCATCAGCTGAGCATAATGCGGTCGTGGCGGCATTTCTGCAGCGCCTGAATAAGCCGCTTAAGCAGCACTAATCCTCACGAGTCCGAGGCCGATAAGTTCCTTCATGAGGTCCATGGCCTTTGACTCAAGCTGGTCTCTAGAGAAAGGAATGTACCCCAGGTCTCGAAAGTTGGTTGGGAACTCAATCGGGTCTTCCTTAAAGACCACGACCCTGTTGTCGTAAAGCACTGACGCCGCACCGAGCTCATAAACGACGTTTTCGGCCGGGCGCCATACGGAGTCGCCCTGAGCGTCCTTGAACTCAACGTCCGCAGTGAATATGAGAATGGCAGAGTTACATTCGCGCATGAGTTCTGCTACCTTCTGAGAGATTGGCCGTCCCTGGTGCGGTTCTTCGGTGGCCACTACGTAAGGGATCTTGAATTGCGCCAGAATCCGTTCAAGCTGCTCCAATGGTTTGCGGCTCTTTCCGTGAGCGACGAAAATCTTACGGTTTGCAGCCGGAGCTGTGGTAGGGGTACCTGGAGAGTGCCGCTCCACAGCCGACATTGGCACAGAACCTACATAATCGTCTCCTTGGACTCCAGACGTTGGGGGAGCCATTTCGGGTTCGAGCGATGAGTCGTCAGCCTGAACAGTGGCTGAAGTTGTGCTCTCGTCCGGAAGGATGAGAAAGGTGGAGCCCGACACGTCCTTTAGCATCCCCACATACCGAGCGTTCTCAAGCAGGATTCGAATACAGTCTGCCGTAAGCTTCTGGTCCACTCCGAACTGCCGTATCAGAGCATTCTGAAAGAAATTGGAATCCGGTACTTTGTTACGGTTGTAGTGTTCATAAATCTGACGAAACAGGGATGGTGTGAGGCTGGCCCGCAAGAGGCCGGATGCTCTCTCCGAAGGAGTTGTCGGCTGCACAATGGCTTTACCTAGAGCCGTTAGCTGAACCTGTTTGGCAACATGGGTTCCCGTCGTGAGACCATACTTTATTGACGAGCTAAGGAGAATGCGGTACTCACTACTTGCAGGTTTCCGGCTAATGGCGCCTGCAAGTAGGATTGGATCCAGCGGTTTCCCTGCGTTCTTGTCCTGGAGGGCCTGGGCTATCACGAGAGCCTGCTCCAAGGTGTGGTTTGGATAAGGGCGGACTCTGCGATCCCTGGACTCATCTTTCCGTGCCATAGGAAGCGCCTCCATAAATGGTCCAGAATAAGCCATCAATTTACCCTATACCATACTTCTTAAGGTGCGGCAATAGTTCGACGCAATTGGGGCGTGTCAAGAAGTTTTGGGTTCGGCACTCGATATGCGAAGTGTTTGGCATTTCAGACTGGCAGCTAGTAGGCGGCTGAGTAGATCAGTCTGCGAAAGGTCCGCGACAGCCCACCTGAG
>JBLNCQ010000095.1:0-8610 GCA_050260815.1 Bacillota bacterium | reverse complement strand
CGCTGGGCCGAATCGCGGGGCTACACCAGGAGAGCGTGGAATGGGAGGAGCGCCTGCGGGTACAGGACTACGTGGTGGCCCGGGCCCAATTGGAGGATCGGGCCGAGTACCGGGAGCGTCTGGGCCAGGAGGAGCAGGCGGCTCGCGGCCAGATGGCGGAAGACGAACCGGCGTTGGCAGAGGCGGCCCGACGTCGCGCCTCCGTGGAGCAGGCGCTGCGCGACCTGGCCCAGCGCAGGGCCGAGAACTGGGCCCAGCAGCAGATTGAGCGGATCACGCTCAAGTTGAAGCACGCCAGGGACAACCTGGCCCGCCTGCGCGATGATGCGAGCCGTCTGCGCCAGCTGTCGGAGAAGGAGGTTCAGGCCCTGCGAGAGGCTGAGGGTGTGATGCGGTCGCCCGCCTTTGCCTGGCTGGCGCCCGAGCTGTCGTCTGCCGCCGGTGAGGCCGCCGCCTGGGCGGAATCCCTGGTGGTCGAGCAGGCGAGCAACGGACAGGCCAACGCCGCTCAATCGGCGCAGCAAGCCGCCGCTCAACCGGAGCAGCCAGCTGCTGCTCAACCCGTGCCGCAGGCTCCCGCTCGACCCGTGCCGCAGGCCCCCGTCCTGGCCTCGCGCCTGGCCGATCTGGCTGCCGGCGTAAGGGAGCGCCGCTTCCGCCTGGCCGAACGGCGCAAGGCGCTGGGCGACGAGAAGGCCGTCCTGGAAAAGAACCTTGCGGACCTGGCCAACCGGCGCCTCGCCTACGACGAGAACACCACGCGCCTGCGCCGCCTCATCGCCGAGGATGGCGGCCAGCCCGAACCCCAGGTCCTCTGCGAACTGCTGGAGATCCCCCGCGAGAAGTGGCAGAACGCCGTGGAGGGCTACCTGAACACCCGCCGCTTTGACCTGATCGTGCGGCCCGAGGACTTCGACCGCGCCCTGGCCGTGTATGAGCGGCGCAAGAACGAGTTCCGCCTGCACGGGGTGGGCCTGGTCAACACCGCCAAGATCATGGAGCACCTGCATGACAACATCGCCGGCTCCCTGGCGGAGGAGGTGCAGACGGAAAGCCCCTTCGCCCGGGCCTACGTCAACCGCGTCCTGGGCCAGGTGATGAAGTGCGAGACCGAGCAGGAGCTGAAGCGGCACCGCATCGCCATTACCCCCACCTGCATGACTTACCAGAACCATACGGCGCGCCAGATCAAGCAGGAGACCTACGAGACCCCGTTCATTGGGGAGCGGGCCTTGCGCCGGCAGAAGGAACTGAAGCAGGCGCACCTGGCTCAGGTGGAAGCGGAGATGGGCGCCCTGGACCGGGAGGTCCGGGCCTGCGATGGGCTGCTGGCGCTCCTCTCGGACCGCGCCCACTTGTATGAGAACATGGTCGAGCTGGCGCAGCGGGCGGCCGGCCTGCCCCAGGCCGCTGCTGAGGTGGCCGCGCTGGAGGAAGACCTGGCGGCGATTGACCGCACCGAACTGGCGCAGATCGAGGCCGAGATGGCCCAGGCCGAGGCGGAGGAGAAGCGGCTGGACGAGCTGATCGGCGAACTGCGCGAACGCCTGGCCGCCAATCGCCAGCACCTGGTGGACCTGGCAGCGCGGGTCCCCGCCGTGGAAGAGGAAGTGGCCCAATACCGGCTGTTGCTGGAGGCCCTGACCTCCGCCTGGCCGGCCGCGGCCCAGCGGGGCGCCCAGCGCTACCTGAGTGAGCGCCGTCGCCACAGCAACCTTGAAATCGCGCGCAACTTTGAAGCCAACCGTAAGACCAACGTCTCCCACCTGGAGAAGGTGCGCGAGGAGCTGCGTCAGGCCCGCAGCAACTACAACCGGGACTACCAGTTCGGCGGGGCCATCGACGCCTCGGACAACAGTGCCTATGAGGCTGAGCGCGCCAAGCTGGAGGAGAGCGAACTGCCCTCCTACCGGGAGAAGATCGCCCAGGCACGCGAGGCGGCGGAGCAGGAATTCAAGGAACACTTCATCCATCGCCTGCACGAGCACCTGGAGGTGGCCCAGAACGCCTTCGGCGAGCTGAACCAGGTGCTGCGGGAGATCCGCTTTGGCCAGGACCGCTATGACTTTGTGGTTCGGCCTGCCGAGGACTATCGCAAGTACTACAAGATGATCATGGACGAGTACCTGATGGAGGGGCAGACGCTCTTCAGCCAGGCCTTTCAGGAGCGCTACCGGGAGACCCTTGATGACCTCTTCCGCCGCATGCTGGACGTGCCGGAGGCGGAGCAGCAGAAGAACATCGAGCGGCTCACCGACTACCGCACCTATCTGGAGTACGACATCCGCATCCACCACGGCAACGGTGAGAGCACCCTCTTCTCGAAGGTCAACTATGAGAAATCGGGCGGCGAAACGCAGACGCCCTACTACGTGGCCATGCTGGCCTCCTTCCTGCAGGTCTACCGCGTCCCCCACAATGCCGATTCCGCTCGGCTGGTGCTCTTTGACGAGGCCTTCAACCGCATGGACCCGGACCGGGTGGAGAACATGCTGGCTTTTCTGCGCTCTCTGGGGCTGCAGGCGATCATTGCGGCGCCCATCGACCGCTGCCAGCTCATCGCCCCGCACCTGCCCAGCACCCTGCTGGTGATGCGCCACGACCGGCACGTCTGGGTGGAGGACTACACGCAGGTGCTGGAGCTACCCGCTCAGTCCGTGCAGCCGGCGGAGTCCGCGGGCTTCAGCCAGGTGGCCGCGGCGGGCGACAGCGATGCGTGACTACGAGAACCTTATCCTGAATCAACTGCTGGACCGCTATGAGCGCAGCGCCCACTTCCGCCGCCCGCCTGGGGAGTCGGCCCCCGCCCGGGGCGTGTTCCTACCCTTTGACCGCCGCACCCTCCCGGATTACTGGATCGAGGACGACCCGGCCTACCGCCGGGAGGTCAACCGCGTTGCCCGCGCCCTCGCGGATCGGGGCCTGGTGAGGATCCTCTGGGCGCCGCTGGCCAGGGACGCCGAGATCGCCAAGGTGAGCCTCAACCTGCAGCGCCTGGAGGACGCCTACCGATCGGTTCGCCGGACGCCGCGTCGAGACAAGGAGGCGGCCCTCCGGCAGGTGGCGGAGCGGTGGCTGCAGCGCTGGGCTGCCGCCAGCTCCCGAGATGCTGCCGGCTCGTCTACCGCCGGCGCCTCCGAGCTGGCCGGTGATCCCCGCACTTGGGGCGAGGCCCTGCTTCGGGCCGTTCTGGATAGCCTACAGCAGCACCGGGCGCTGCCGCTGGACCTCGACCTCGACAGGCCCGAGGAACTGGACGCTTTGTGCCGGGTCCTGGACGCTCTGGCCACGCTCGCCGCAGAGGTGCCGCGCCGCATTTTCGGCGTCCGGGTGCTGGGCGACTCCAAGGCCCTGGAGGGGCGGTTGGGCACTTTGCTGGTGCGTGCCGCCCGCGGATTCGCACCGGGCTTGCAGGACCTGGACGATAACGGGGCGGTGCTGGAGTCCCTCGGGCTGATCGCTAATCCCCAGCACCTCCTGGTCGCCGGGCCGCTGGTGCTGCGCCACAGGGGGATGCGCCTGGACCTGGCGGCGTTCCCATCGGGCCTGGGTCTGCCGGCGGAGGTGGTGCGTGAGGCGGCGGTGGAGGACCTGAAGGCCGGGGCCGTGCTGACCATCGAGAACCTGACCAGCTTCCACGAGGCCGCCGACCTGCTGTCCCGGGCCAGACCGTCACCGTCCACGCTCTTGCTCTACCTGGGCGGGTACCACAACCGGGCGCGCCGCCGGCTGTTGGTGAAACTGTGGCAGTGGGTTCAGCAGTCGGGCAGGCCCACCCGCTTCTACCACTGGGGCGATCTGGACCTCGGCGGCATGCAGATCTTCTATCACCTGGCCGAGCGGACCGGCATCCCCCTGCAGCCCTGGCTGATGGACCGGGAGACTTACGTGCGGCACCTACGTTATGGAGCCACCTTTGATCAGTCCTACCGCCGGCGGCTTCAGGCCCTGGCTGAACGGCCCGGCGGTGAGGTCTTCCGGGATCTGCTGCAGGAGATTCTTCTCCACGGACGCCGCGTTGAACAGGAGAGCATCCGTCCCGTCCTGCCCGCGTGATGGAATCCCCCGGCTTTACCCCCCCCGCCGACGTCGCGGACCGTCCCGGCCGGCGGCGCTGCCTATTCCGAGACATGGCCTCGTACCGTGCCCGCAGCCGCGGCACCACACCCAGGACATACGCGAGGGTGACCACGAACAGCCCCGCCATCACCCCCAGGGCGATCATCTGGGACGGCACGTCCTCAGGGTGGGCCGGGTCCGGCAGGAAGATGAGGACGAAGAGCACCGAGTAGACCGCAATCACCACAGCCGGAATCACCCAACCTCCCGGCACCCGGAACGGCCGGGCCCGCTCCGGCGACCGCCGCCGCAGGCCCAGCAGGGAGGCGGCCATCACCACGTAGATCATGCACTCCACCGCGGCGCCCAGGAAGATCAGCACCTTGTAGTAGCCCGTGAAATAGACCGCCAGGCTGACAGCGGTGGTCACGCCCACCAGCAGCAGCACCGCCGGCCAGGGCGTCGCCCAGACCGGGTGGAGGCGGGAGAAGACCCGCGGCAGGGCCCGGTCCCGGCTCATGGCGTAGATAAAGCGAGATGCCGTCAGAACCCCGGCGTTGAAGGTGGTGGTGGAGGCCAGGATGCTCAGCACCAGGAAGAGCATCACCCCGGCCCGCCCCAGCAGGGCCTGGCCGAACAATACGTGCGGCACCGGCGACTGCGAGAGAACGGCCACCGGAACCGTCGTGGTCATCGCCAGGTTGAACAGGGCGTAGGAGAACCCCAGCAGCGGGATGGCCCCGAACATGCCGCGGGGGATAAGCTTGAAGTCGTGCACCTCTTCCGCCAGAGGGGTCACCCACTCGAAGCCAAGATAGAGAAAGACCCCGATGGCCACGGCCTGGGCCAGGCCCAGCCCGTCCCCCGGGGAGACCAGAGAGGCCAGGGTGAAGTCGGGCCGGGTCAGGCCGTTCCTTACCACCGCCCACAGGGAGACGCCAATCAGACCGGCGAAGAGCGAGTACGTCGTGATGTCCTGGGCCAGGCCGGCCAGGGTGACGCCGCGGATGTTCACCAGGGCCACCGTAGTCAGGAAGACGAAGATCCAGACTAACCCGGGGATCGCCGGGAAGGCGCTGTGCAGCACGTTGGCCAGGATGTAGGTCTCGGTGCCCACCACGCCTACGGACACGGTGATATAGACGGTGGCGAAGATCAGCGCCGCCCGTTCGGAGAAGGCCTGCTCGATGAACAGCTTGATGCCCGCCGCCGTGGGGAACATGCCCACCAGTTCGGCAAAGACGAAGGCCGCCAGAAAGGAGATGGCGCCGGCGATGAGGATGGGCATCCACCCCGAGTTGCCGGCCACGTAGGTGGCCACCTGCATGTTGGAGGTGTAGGAGACGGTGGCCAGGGCCAGGCCGGCGCCGGCGGAGACCACGGTGCGGAGAGGGACCCTCTTGGCCAGTTCCACCATGGTCAGGCCTCCGGCCAGATGATCATGGTGATGGCGTCAAGTCGCATGACGTCCTCGGTGGAGGCTTTCACCTGAATCTCGCCGCGCAGGTACTTCTGGCTGGGGTTGAGGTCGCCCCAGAACATGTCGCAGAGGTCCTCGCTGGTCGCCGTCACCACGACGTCCGGGGTGCCCTCCAGGCCGGGGCCATACGCGGTGATCTCGCCGGCCACCACGTTCATGGTGAAGCCGTCGCCGGTGTCTGTGGCCAGGAAGTGGAGGCGCTTCGTCCAGTCCCGCTGCATGCGCCGCAGCCGCTGGTTGCCGTTGCACTGCAACTGGTAGTCCGCCAGGGCCTCCAGGATTTCGGCGGAGGTAGCCATGCTAGCGCCCCCCTTCCTGCCGCAGGATGGCGGCCATGGAGAGATCGAGGGCATTGAGCACCTCGTCGACCTCCTCCGGCTGGATGACCAGGGAGGGCATTAGCCGCATGACGCTGGTGTCGTTGCCGGTGAAGATGGCGATGACCCCGTGTTGGGCCAGCTGGTAGCTCATGCGCGGGCCCAGGCTGTCCTCGGTGTACTGCAGGCCCATCATCAGGCCCTTTTGCCGCACCTCGCGGAGGATGGAGGGATACTGGGTCAGCAGGGTGTCGAACCCGGCCCGGAACCGCTCGCCCATGCGGGCGGCGTGGCCCGGCAGGTCGTTCTGCAGGATGTAGTCGATGACCTCCAGCGCCACAATGCAGCCCAGGTCCGAGCCGCCGAAGGTGGAGAGATGGACGAACGGGTTGGTGATGAGGAAGTCGCCCAGCTCCTGACGGAAGACCGTGGCTGAGATGGGATAGAGCGATCCGCCCAGCGACTTCGCGGTGGTCATGATGTCCGGCACCACGCCGTAGTGCTCGGAGCACCACAGCTTGCCGGTGCGGCCCAGGCCCGTCTGGATTTCGTCCAGGATCAGCAGCACGCCGTGCTCGTCGCAGATCCGGCGGACCTGGGGCAGGTAGTCATCATCGGGCACGTTGATGCCGCCCTCGCCCTGAATAGGCTCCAGGATGACGGCGGCGGTGTCGTCGGTGATGGCGTCCTCAATCGCCTGCGCGTCGCCGAAGGGCACCTTCCTGAACCCGGGCATCAGGGGCAGGAAGGGCTTCTGGTAGGCATCGCGGCCGATGGCCGAGAGGGAGAAGCCGGTGTGTCCGTGGTAGGACTTGACGGCGGAGATGATCTCCGTCTTCATAGTGAAGCCGCGGGCCAGCTTGATGGCGTAGTCGTTGGCCTCGCCGCCGCCGACGCCGAACATGGTCCAGGTGAGGTCGCCGGGCGTGACCTCCGCCAGGCGACGGGCCAGGTCGGCCTTGGCCTTGGAGGCGATGAGGAAGACGCCGATGTCGGTCTCGTCCAGGGCCCGCTTCAGGGCCTCGACGATCCGGGGGTTGCGCCGCCCGGTGTTGAAGCTCCCGGCGCCGGTGATGCAGTCAACATAGCGCCGGCCGGTGACATCCCAGACCACGGCGCCCTCCCGGCGCCCCTCGATGATGTCCAGTCCCGCCGACTTGAGCGTCCGGACCTTCATGGGGTTGACGTACTCGGCGTAGTCCCGCAGGGCCTTCTCTTTGAGCCGCCCGGCCGGTTCGTCAAGTTGCGCAGCCTGCTCATCGGGCGGCCGCACGCCTTCCGGCTCTGGGCTGGACGCTGGCATTGTGGACAATCCCCAGCACCTCCCGCCTTCCATCTTGGGAGAGTGCATTCGCCGCCGGGCGGCCATAACCTTTCGGAAGAGTGCGAATCATCCCGCGGCAGGTAAAATGCGGACCGAGGCGAATCTTGGCAATACCCTGTGAGTGAACGGGAACATCCGGAGGGAACGCCACATGTCCGAGCGTCCGAGCTACGAGCCCGATCCCCAGGCCGCGGCCAAGGCCAACATCGCCCAATACCTGAGAGCCAGGGGGTTCAGCACCTACCGGGACTTCTGGCGCTGGTCCGTGGACAACAAGGAAGCCTTTTGGGCGGACATGGCCTCGGAACTCCACTGGTTTCGTCCCTGGCAGCAGGTGCTGGAGTGGCAACCTCCCCGCGCCCGCTGGTTCAAGGGCGGCCTCACCAACATCTGCTACAACGCGCTGGATCGGCACATCCTGGCGGGGAACGGCGGGCGGGTCGCGTTCCACTGGGAGGGAGAGCCCGGCGACCGGCGCAGCGTCACCTACCAGGACCTGTACCGCGATGTCAACCGCCTGGCCGCGGCCCTGCAGGGCATGGGCATTGGCAAGGGCGACCGCGTGGTGCTCTACTTGCCGCGCATCCCCGAGTACGTCGTCGCCATGCTGGCACTGGCACGCCTGGGGGCGGTGCACTCCGTGGTGTACACGGGCTTCTCCCTGCAGGCGCTCCGCCAGCGCCTGGCGGACTGCGGCGCCCGGGCGGTCATCACCGCCGACGGCCACTACTGGCGCGGCGAGGTGCAGCCCCTCAAGCCGGTGGTCGACCAGGCCATCGACGGTCTCGCACGTCAGGAGCCCGGCTTTCCCTCCCCCAAGGTGGTGGTGGTAAGGCGTGCCGGCAACGCCGTTGACTGGTACTCCGACCGCGATCTCGACTGGGCGGACCTCATGAACCGACCCGAGCAAGTCGTGCCGCTCCTGCCGGTGGAGAGCGACCATCAGCTTTTCTCGCTTTATACGTCGGGCACGTCCGGGATGCCCAAGGGCATTGTGCACAACCACGGCGGGTACCAGGTGGGCGTCTATGCCACCACCCGTTTCGTGCTTGACCTCAGTCCGGACGACGTCTACTGGTGCACCGCCGACCCCGGCTGGATCACCGGGCACAGCTATGCCGTCTACGGCCCGCTGCTGGTGGGCGCCACGCAGGTCATGTACGAGGGCGCGCCCACCTTCCCCGATCCGGCGCGGGTCTGGTCGATTCTGGCACGCTACCGCGTCACCGTTCTGTACACCGCCCCCACCGCCATCCGAGGGCTGATGCGGTTCGGCCTGGAGTGGCCGCGGCGGCACGACCTGTCCGCCCTGCGGCTGCTGGGCTCGGTGGGTGAGCCGCTCCCCCCCGAGGTCTGGCACTGGTACCGGGAGGCGGCGGGGCGCCCCCTGCCGGTAATGGACACCTGGTGGCAGACCGAGACCGGCGCTC
>JBLNCQ010000094.1:0-10698 GCA_050260815.1 Bacillota bacterium | reverse complement strand
CGCCTGGGGGGGGGGGGGGGGGCGCCCCGGGGGGGGGGGGGGGGGCGGGCGGCCCCCCCCCCCCTGCCCCCGGGGGGGGTCCGGGGCGGGGGGGGGGGGGGGGGGGGTGGCGGGCGCGGCTGAGACAGGCGGCCTGTATCCCAGCCAGGACTGAAGCACAAACTGGCCGTGGCGCCAGGAGAAGAAGGCGGCGCCGGCCAGGAGAGCGAACAAGACCACAAGGGCAGGCCAGCGTTTCACGGCAGCCTCCGGTTGTTGAACGTAGTCGGTTTTTGAGGATTTGGCGCGGCCGGTGGCAAATCCTCCAAGCCGCAACAGCAAGGGGGAGATCTCTGTGGCGGCGAACCCTGGTAGCATGGATGCCTTTACGCTGATTCGAGAAGCCAGGGCGGGCCAGCTTCAGCCCGTCTACCTGATCTATGGGAAAGAGACGTTTCTGCGTGACCGGGCCTTTCAGGCCATCCGCCGCCAGGCGGTGCCGGAGGAACTGGACGACCTGAACGTGACCATCGCCGACGGGCAGGCGGAGCCGCTGGAGAAGTTGCTGGAGATGGTCCAGACCATGCCGTTTCTGGCTCCGTACCGCGTGGTGGCCGTCAAGGACTCACCCCTGTTCGCCGTGCGCCGCGGGAAGGCCGACGACGCCGCCGAGGAAGCAGAGACGCAGAGGACCGAGCCGGACAACGCTTCCGAAGCAGCGCTGCTCCGCTATTTGGAGCATCCCAGTCCCAGCGCCGTGCTGGTGTTTCTGTCTGGCGACGGCGTGGACCGGCGCCGCAAGGCGTTTAGGTCTCTGGCCGCCCGGCATCCGGCCGTGGAGTGCCAGCCGCTGCGGGAGCAGGAAATGGTCATGTGGCTTCGCGACCGGAGCGAGGAGATGGGCAAGCGCCTGGAGCTCCGGGCCGCACAGGAGATGGTACAGCGCATACCCGCCGACCTGGGCCTGGCGGAAAGTGAGCTGGCCAAGCTGGTGGCTCATGCGGGGGACGCCCCGGTCATCACCGCGGACGACGTGACCCGGCTGGTTTCCGGCGTTGCCGAGAGCAACATCTTTGAGCTGATGGGCTACATCTCCGCCAAGAAGCGGGCCCGAGCCCTGGCCCTGCTGGAGCGCATCCTCCGCGAGGGCGAGCCGGTGCCGCGCCTGCTGTTCATGATCGCCCGTCAGGTGCGGCTGCTGCTCACCGTCAAGGTGCTGGCGGAACAGGGCCACGGGCAGAAAAGCATCGAGCAGCGCCTGCGCCTGTTCCCGTCCGCCGTCCGCTCTCTGCTCGACGCTTCCCGCGGGTTCAGCCGGGAGGAGCTGGTGGCGGCCCTGGGCAAGGTTCTGGAGGCCGACGTGGCGGTCAAGACCAGCCAGGGTGAGCCCCGGCTCGTGCTGGAACTGCTTCTAGTGGACCTTAGCGCCTGAACGCGAGTCGGCGCGCGGCCGCCCCCGGCGCGCTCCGGCCAGCAGACACAAAAGCCCCGGCGGCCGAGAAAGCCGTCGGGGCTTGCTTTTCTGCTTTCCGCACGGGCGCTGGAGGTCAGGCCTTGGTGCTGGCGATACGCTTGGCCAGCCGCGCCTTCTTCCGGGCTGCCGTGTTCTTGTGGAGAACGCCTTTGGAGACAGCCTTGTCGATGAGGCTGGCCGCCCCCCGATAGGCCTGCTCAGCGGCGCTGCCGTCACCGGCCGCGAGGGCTGATTCCACCCGGCGAGCCGCGGTCTTGACGGACGTCTTCACCGTGCGATTGCGCTGGGTGCGAATCTCCGCCAGTTCGGCGCGCTTGATGGCTGACTTGATGTTGGCCACCCGAAGTCACCTCCTGTCCCCAAAGTCACGACCACTATAATACCATGAGTTGGTTGGGCAGGCAACCCCGGCCCCAAAGCGCCGCGTTAGCAATAGCTGGGGATCGTGGCTGCATAGAGGCATTGTGCGCCGGACATTCTAGCAGCGAACGACGAACCGGACTGGGGGTGTAAGCATGCTTGGCGCCATTGTTCGCTTTATCGTCTCGGCCCTGGTTCTCCTCCTGGTCAGCTACCTGGTGCCGGGCTTCCGCATCGTCGGCTTTTGGAACGCTCTGATCGCCGCCGTCACCATTTCTCTGGTAGGCTGGCTGATCGAGACTCTGATGGGCCGTCGGGTGACGCCGGGAGCCCGCGGCGCGATCGGATTCATTTCCGCCGCCGTGGCCATTTACGTGGTGCAGTTCTTCATCCCCGGCATGCGCGTGAGCATACTGGGAGCGCTGCTGGCATCCGCGGTGATCGGGATCATCGACATGTTCGTGCCGACCGAATTGCGCTGAGCCCTGAGCTGAAGATGAGATGCCCCGCCAATCCCAGCCCATCGGCTGGGATTCTTCCCTTTTCCCCCGGCCCGGACTGCGCCGCATGACCCCCGCCGCCCGGCATATACATGGGTTGTACACACAGCGGTGGTGATGGCATGCGCAGAAGTTGGACCAGCCGGCTTCGGGAAAGGCTGCCCCGGGGGCTGGACGTGAGGATTCTGGCGGCTTACGGGCTGGTTATCGGGGCCATCGTGGCGGTGCTGGCGATGCCCGCTCCCGGCCCGGACGGGGGGGCGGCCGTCCCGGCTCTGGCAGGAGCGGGCGGCGGGGGCGCGGGCGTGGGCACCGGGGTGCCTCCCGCCGCGGTCTCCTGGTTCTGGTCGCCGGACGGGGGCATGAAGGTGCTGCGCGCTTCCCTTCAGGCGGGCATGCCGGTGCTGGCCTGGCCGGACGAGGCGGCGGGGAGGCGGCCGCGCGCCCCCTACGGGGCCGGCGGACCCTCCCTCCAGAGCGTGGGCGGTTGGCTGCGGCGCCTCCTGGGCATCAACCCGCTGGACCCCCGCTCCCTGCTGGCGGCAGAAGTGCCCGGTATGAAGGACCCCGGGCCGGCGGACCACGGCGAGGACGGTCAGGAAGGCGGGGAAAGCCCGCTGGACCGGACGCCTGCGGCAGACGTCACCAACCCGCCGCCCGTGGCCTCCAACCGCGACCCGCTGGTGGCCATCTACCAGACCCACGCCTATGAGTCGTACCTGAAGGCTCTGGACCTGCCCGCCGGCGCACCCCTGACCTACGCCGTCAGCAATGACGACAGCAAGAACATTGTCTCCGTGGGTGCCCGCCTGGCGCGGAGCCTGGCCGACCTGGGCATCCCCGTGGTGCACTCCCAGGCCCACCACGGGCCGCAGGTGGGGGCTTATGTCCGGTCGCGCCAGACGGCGGAGGCCATGCTCAGGGATTACCCTTCGGTGCAGGTGCTGGTGGATGTGCACCGGGACTCGCAGCCCCGCAGCATCACCACGGCCACCGTAGCGGGACAGCCCGTGGCTCGCGTGATGATGGTGGTGGCCAGGGGATCCTCCAGTCTGAAGCAGCCCAACTATCCCAAGAACCTGGAGTTCGCCAGGACCATCTTCGCCGAGGCCAACCGCCGCTATCCCGGGCTGATGCGGCCGGTGTACGAGGAGCCGGCGCGCTACAACCAGGACCTGCTCCCCGGGGCCGTTCTCTTTGAAATCGGCGGCCCGGAGAACAGCCTGGATGAGACCTACCGGTCCATCGACATGCTGTCGCGGGTGCTGGCTGATCTCCTTCTCCACGGCAAGTACCCTCGCCCGCCCAAAGCCGCGACGCCATAGTGCTCGAACCACCAGGCCGGCCGGCAGGCCGGCTCTTCTGTCTCCTTCAGGGTTGCTGCCAGCGCTTTGTGTTATAATGGGTAGCGATTTGGAACAGCCCGGAGGCAGATATGGCCGCTTCCCAGCGTGATCACATCCGCAACTTCTGCATCATCGCCCATATCGACCACGGTAAGTCCACCCTGGCCGACCGACTGCTGGAAATGACCGGCACCGTCGCCTCGCGTGACATGGAGGAACAGCTCCTCGACCAGATGGACCTGGAGCGCGAGCGCGGCATCACCATCAAGATGCAGGCGGTCCGGCTTGACTACCAGGCCCGGGACGGCCGGTCCTATGAGCTGAACCTCATTGACACCCCCGGGCATGTGGACTTCACCTATGAAGTGTCGCGCTCCCTTGCGGCTTGCGAGGGGGCTTTGCTTGTCATTGACGCGGCGCAGGGCATTGAGGCGCAGACTCTGGCCAACCTCTACCAGGCCCTGGACGCCAACCTGGAGATCATCCCCGTCATCAACAAGATTGACCTGCCCAGCGCCGACCCGGAACGGGTGAAGAAGGAGATCGAGGACATCATCGGCCTGCCGGCGGACGATGCCCTGCTGGTCTCGGCCAAGACGGGCCAGGGCGTTGAGGACGTCCTCGAGGCCATCGTTCAGCGGGTGCCGCCGCCCAGAGGCGACGAGGGGGCGCCCCTCAAGGCCCTCATCTTTGATTCGCATTTTGATTCCTACAAGGGCGTCATTGCCTACATCCGCGTGATGGAAGGCTCGGTCACCGTGGGCACCCGCATTCGCATGATGGCGTCGGGCAAGGAGTTCGAGGTGACGGACCTGGGCTACTTCCGGCCGAAGCTCGTACCGGCCGACAGGCTGGCGGCCGGCGAGGTGGGCTTTCTGGCGGCCAGTATCAAGAACGTACGGGACTGCCGCGTGGGTGACACCGTCACAGAGGCGGAGCGCCCCACGGACGAACCCCTCCCCGGCTATCGCAAGGCCACGCCCATGGTCTTCTGCGGCCTCTATCCCGTGGAGACCGGCGACTACGAGAATCTCCGCGACGCCCTGGAAAAGCTGCAGCTAAACGACGCCGCCCTCTCCTTCGAGCCCGAGACTTCCGTGGCCCTGGGATTTGGCTTCCGCTGCGGCTTCCTGGGGCTGCTGCACATGGACGTGGTGCAGGAGCGCCTGGAGCGCGAGTACGGCCTCAACCTCATCACCACGGCGCCCAACGTGGTCTACCGCGTGCTGCTGACCAGCGGCGAGGTAGAGACGGTGGACAACCCGGCCCGCATGCCGGACCGCACCCTCATAGCCGCCGTGGAGGAGCCCTTCATCAAGGCCACCATCATCACGCCCTCCGCCTACGTGGGCCCCATCATGGAGTTGGCCCAGGACCGGCGGGGCACATATCAGTCCATGGAGTATCTGGACGCACAGCGGGTCACGCTTCACTACCTGCTGCCCCTGTCCGAGATCATGTACGACTTCTTTGACCAGTTGAAGTCGCGCACCCGCGGCTACGCCTCCTTTGACTACGAGCTGGAGGGCTACCACGAGGGGGACCTGGTCAAGATGGACATTCTGCTGAACGGGGAGCCGGTGGACGCCCTGTCGTCCATCGTCCACCAGGACCGGGCCCAGGCTCGCGGCCGCGCCCTGGCCACCAAGCTGCGGCAGCTCATCCCCCGGCAGCTGTTTGAGGTGCCGGTGCAGGCGGCCATTGGCAACAAGGTCATCGCCCGCGAGACCATTCCCGCCCTGCGCAAGGACGTGCTGGCCAAGTGCTACGGCGGCGACATCACGCGCAAGCGCAAGCTGCTGGAGAAACAGAAGGAAGGTAAGAAGCGCATGAAGCAGGTGGGGGCCGTGGAGATCCCCCAGGAGGCCTTCATGGCGGTGCTCAAGATCAACGACGACTAGCCAGGCCAACGGCGGTGAGCTGCCAGGCCTTGAACGAACGGGAGAGGGGTGTGGCAACATGACGGACAGGCAGTGCGCGGCGGGCCGGCCCCTGGCCATCTACGTGCACATCCCTTACTGCGCCCGCAAGTGCGCTTACTGCGACTTCAACTCCTATGACCGGTTCGGCGAGGCCCAGGTGGAGCGGTACCTTGCGGCCTTGCGGCGGGAGATGGCCCTGGCCGCCCGCCGCCCCGAAGTGGCCGGCCGCCCGGTCACTTCGGTCTTTTTCGGCGGCGGCACCCCCACCGTCCTGAGCGGCGGGCAACTGGCCGGCCTGCTCTCCGCCCTGACGGGCCTGTTCCCTCTGGCACCCGGTGCCGAGGTCACCAGCGAGGCCAACCCGGGCACCGTGGACGAGGCCAAGCTGGCCTCCATGCGGCAGGCCGGCTTCAACCGCCTCAGCCTGGGCGTGCAGGCGCGGCAGGACCACCTGCTGGAGCGGCTGGGACGCATCCACCGGGCCCCGGAGGTGGAGGCAGGCGTGCGTGCGGCGCGCCGCAGCGGGTTTGGCAGTGTGAACCTGGACCTGATGTATGGGCTCCCCGGCCAGACCCTGGCCGACTGGCGGGAGACGTTGGACTGGGCTGTCTCCCTGGGGCCGGAGCACATCTCGGCCTACAGCCTGATCATCGAGCCCGGGACGCCCTTCGGCGCCCTGCACGAGCGGGGCCTTCTGAGCCTGCCGGGCGAGGACCTGGAGGCCGCCATGGACGAGATGACCTTGGAGGTCCTGCCCCGGAACGGGCTGGAGCCCTACGAGGTCTCCAACTTTGCGCGCAGCGGCTACCGCTGCCGACATAATCTGGTTTACTGGCATAATGAGGAGTACCTGGGGCTGGGCGCGGGAGCCTTCAGCTTCCTGGGTGGCGAGCGCTTCTGGAACCTGCGCCGCCCCCAGGACTATGAGGCGGCCGTCCTGGAACAGGACCGCCTGCCGGTGGAGGACCGGGAGAGGCCGGACAGGGCCACCAGCATGGGCGAGACCGTGATGCTGGGGCTGCGCCTGACCGACGGCCTGGAGTTGGAGCGCTTCCGCCGGCGTTTCGGCACAAGCCTTCAGGAGGCTTACCCGGCCGTGCTGGAGAAGCTGGTCAGGCAGGGCCTGGTCGAGACGGGGGCGGACCACGTGAGGTTGACGAAACGAGGGCGGCAGGTGGGCAATCGGGTTTTCGCCGAGTTTCTGCCGGCCTGACCGAAGGAGCGTGCGCTTTTCAGCATGGGGATGTACCTGCTTCTGCTTGTCACCGGCGTCCTGGCCGGGGTATTCGGCGCCGCCCTGGGGCTTGGCGGCGGGGTCATCATGATCCCCATCCTGACCCTGGTCTTCCACATACCCATGCACACGGCCATTGCCGCCAGTGTGGTAGCGGTCATTGCCACGTCCAGCGCGGCCGCCATTCATTACGTCTCGGACCGGCTCTCCAACGTCCGCCTGGGCATGACGTTGGAGATCGCCACCACCGTGGGGGCCATCATCGGCGGGCTGCTGGCGGCGCATTCGCCGGACCGCGTGCTGCGCCTGATCTTTGCCGTGTTTCTGGTCTACACCGCCGTGACCATGGTGCGCGGCGGCAAGAGCAGGATGAGCGGCCAGAAAGAGGCGGCGGCAACGTCCGAAAGCAGCGGGGCCGCTGCGGGGAAGCCCGTTGACGTGGGCGAGTGGGGCGACCACTACCGCGACCCGAACTTGAAGCGGGACGTGTTCTACAGGGTGCGGAACCTGCCCCTGGGGCTGGGCGCATCCTTCATCGCCGGCAGTTTCTCCGGCCTGTTGGGCATCGGCGGCGGCCTCATCAAGGTGCCGGCCATGACGCTGCTGATGGATGTGCCGTTCAAGGCGGCGGCGGCCACCTCCAACTTCATGATCGGCGTCACCGCGGTGGCCAGTGCCTTTATCTACTACGGTGAAGGGTTCGTAGACCCGGTGATCACCTCGTTCGTGGCCCTTGGCGTCTTCCTGGGCGCCACCCTGGGCTCAGACTGGGCCCCCAAGATGTCGTCGCGCCGGCTGGTGCAGATCTTCTCTCTGGTGCTGCTGGCGGAAGCGGTGCTGATGTCGGCGCAGGCGCTGGGGCTCAATGTTCGTTAGGAGGTGTCGGGCACTTGAACGAGGTCATCAGCAAGGTTCTGAGGACGGGACTGTATCTGAGTCTGGCCGTCATAGTGCTGGGGCTGGTTCTGGTGGCGGCAGCGCCGCCGCAGCCTGCTGAACTGAAGGCCCTGCCTGTCCCCGAACTGGTCCGCGGGCTGGCGCAGGGCCATGGCGTTGCCGTCCTCGACCTGGGGCTGATCCTGCTCATGCTGACGCCCGTGGCCCGCGTGATTGCAGCGCTGGTGAGCTTTTCCGCGGAGGGCAACCGGCGTTTTGCGTGGATCTCCCTGGGCGTGCTGCTGGTGCTCACAGTCAGCGTCCTGGTGGCGGTGACAGCGGGCGTGCCTGCCGGCTGAGCCGTCGGTTTCCTTGACACCGTCTCCGGCCCGATGGTATTTTTTTAGTTGGGTGTTAGCACTCACCAAAGGAGAGTGCTAACATCGACTGAGCCACCAGGTTCAACGTGAAGGGAGGGCTTCTCCCTTGCCGATGGACGAACGCAAGGAAAAGGTGCTTCAGGCCATCATTGAGGACTACGTCTCCACGGCGGAGCCCGTGGGCTCACGGACCCTGGCGCGCAAGTACCGCCTGGGTGTGAGCCCCGCCACCATCCGCAATGAGATGGCCGATCTGGAGGAGCAGGGCTACCTGGAGCAGCCCCACACCTCCGCGGGGCGCATCCCGGCGGACAAGGGCTACCGCTACTACGTGGACACCCTCATGGAAGAAAGAGAGATCACGCCGGAGGAACAGAGGCTCATCGCCCAGGTGTTTGACCGCCGCCTGACCGAGGTGGATCATGTCTTGCGCGAGACGGCGCGGCTCCTTACCGAGACCACCCGCTACTCCTCTCTGGTGGTGGGACCCAAGGCCGGACGCACAGCCATCAAGGGCGTGCGGCTGGTACCCCTGGAGGAGGGGCGGGCCCTCCTGGTGCTGGTCACCGAGGCCGGCTTTG
This sequence comes from Bacillota bacterium, assembly GCA_050260815.1. Lineage (GTDB taxonomy): Bacteria > Bacillota > Sulfobacillia > JAMDAP01 > JAMDAP01 > JAMDAP01. The sequence goes on along the minus strand of JBLNCQ010000094.1, from coordinate 2,046 downwards.
TGCAGGACCAGGTTTTGGACATGCCGGTGGAAGTCACCATGATGGAACTGCAGCGCATCTCAGGGGTGCTGAACGAACAGCTTCGCGGCAAGACGGTTATCTCTCTCAACCGGGACGCCCTGGCCGCCCTGCACCATGAGTTGGACCGCTACCGGGCTTTGCTGGCGCAGACGCTGGACTTTCTGGCCGAGTCCGAGTCCCAGGAGGGCGAGCGCGTCTTCGTTGGCGGCGCCTCGCGGATGCTGGCGCAACCGGAGTTCCGCAATGTGGAGAAGGTCAAGCGGCTGATGGACCTGCTGGAGGAAGAGCAGGTGGTGCATGACATCCTGGGCGCCACCGGCAGGGGCCGGCCCGGGGTGGCCATCACCATTGGGGAGGAGATCCACTACCGGGAGATGGCGGACTGCAGCCTGGTCACCGCCACCTACCGCGTGGGGGACGAGACCCTGGGCCGCATTGGCGTGTTAGGACCCAAACGCATGGAGTATGCTAAGGTAGTCTCTCTTGTGGACAACGTGACCCAACGTCTCTCCGAGAAGCTCTTCCGGGGCAACTGACCGGGGTGCTTCGCCAGGAGGTCTCGATGTCAGAGTTGCAGGCCTCGCGGGCCGGCGGCGACGAGCCGCTGGCCGCGCTCTTCCATAACCTTGAAGCGGTGCGCGCCATGGCCCTGGCGGTTGAGGGCACCCTGGGCAGCAAGGGCCTGGATACCATGCTGGTGGATTCGCTGGGGCAGGTGGTCGTGACCAACGACGGCCTGACCATCCTCACCTCCCTCGAGCCGTCGCACCCGGCGGCCCGCATGGTGGTGAGCATGGCCCGGGCGCAGGAGCAGGCGGTGGGGGACGGCACCACCACCGCTACCCTGCTGGCCGCATCCCTTCTGGAGGAGGCCGCAGGGCACGCGGCGCGAGGGGTGCCGGTCAGCCGGCTGGTGGAGGGGCTGAAGCTGGCGGCGGCACTGGCTGAGAAGGAACTGCGTCGGCGCGCCAGGCCTCTCACCGGGACCGACGACCCGCGCCTGCGGCAGGTGGCCCTGGTGGCCGCCCGGGGCGACGGCGCCGTGGCCGACCTGGCCCTGCAAGCCGCTCAGGCCCTGGGCAGCGGCCCGCGGGAGTCTCGGCTGCGCCGCATTGTGGCGCGCGAGGGCGCGACGTCGCGGCTGGTGCCCGGCCTTGCCCTGCGGCGCGAACCGCTGTCACCACAAATGCCGGGTGAACAGCGGGACGCCGTAGTGCTGGTGCTGGACGACGCCCTGGAGGCCGACTTCGCCGGGCCGGAGGCCCTGCGGACGGAGGCCGGGCTGGCCCGTCACCTGGAGGAGCAGGCCTCGTTCCGCCACTTCCTTGAGGCGCTGCCGGCGCAGGGAGTGACCTGTGTGGTCTGCTCTCGGGTGGCTTCCGACCTGGCGGAGGAGGTTCTCGGCCAGGCCGGCGTGCTGGTGCTCGAGCGTGTACCGCGTCGTGAACTGCAGGACCTTGCCGACCATCTGGGCGCCCAGGTCCTGAAGCGGGCGGCCCTGCGCCGTGAGCCGTCGCGGCTGCGCCCAGCCCTGGGGCGGTGCTCCCGCATCCGCATGGATGAACCCCTGGGGCTCACCTGGTTCGAGGGAGGCCGTGGGCGGGCAGCGGTGACCTTGCTGGTGGGAGCCGCCACCCCCGAGGTGCTGGAGGAGCGCCGGCGCACCGCGGAAGACGCGGCTGCTGCGGTGGAGGCCGCCCTGGACGGCGGCATCCTGCCCGGCGGCGGCGCCACGGAGCTGGCACTGTCCCGGGTGCTGGCGCGGGAGGGGTCGCGCCTGCGGGGCATGGCCACCTACGGCGTGGCCGCCCTGGTGGAGGCCCTCAAGCGCCCCCTTGCCCAGATGGCCGCCAACGCCGGCTACAGCCCGCTGGAGAAGCTGGGCGACGTCCAGGCCGCCCAGGCCCGGGCCGACGAGGAAGGCCGCGAACCGGACGTACAGGGCCTGGACCTGGACTCCGGGCAGGTCTGCGACCTGGGGCAGATGGGCGTTTGGGATCCGGCACCGGTAAAACTGCATGCCCT
>JBLNCQ010000093.1:0-19799 GCA_050260815.1 Bacillota bacterium | reverse complement strand
TGGACCAGGCCCCGACGCTCCGGCAGGCCTTGCTGTCCCTGGGGTGGCCGCAGGTGGGGGTGGGCTGCCAGACGGCGCCCGCCGCCCTGTTACGGGCGGAACGCCAGGCCGGATTGCCGCTGAAGCCTGGCCGGCTGAACCTGCTGGGTTAATCTGCGAACGGGGGGGTGCGACCGATGAGGAAACCTGAGGACGGGCGGCAGAGCGACCGGATGGCCGACAAGGCCCGCCGGATGGCGGCGGCCCTCCGCTACGCTCCGCCGGGCGACCCGGCGCCGCGCATCATGGCGGCAGGCAAGGGAGAGTTCGCCCGGCGTATTGTGGAGGAGGCACGTCAGGCGGGCGTTCCGGTGGTGGAGGACCCGCTGCTGGCGGCTTCCCTGGCGGGACTGGAGGGTGGCCAGGTGATTCCCGCCGAACTCTACCCCGCCGTGGCCCAGGTGCTGGCGTTCCTCTGCCGGCTCGACGACAGCGTCAGCCGGCGGATGCTGCCCGGGAACCCGCTTCCGGAGAGCTCGTCATGATTGCGGGCATTGGCGTGGACCTGGTGGAGGTGAGCCGCCTCCAAGACGCGCCGAACCGGGAGCGCCTCCTGGCCCGTCTGTTTACCGCCGGCGAAGTGCAGGACTGCCGGGGCGCCCAACGCTGGCAGTCGCTGGCGGCTCGCCTTGCCGCCAAAGAAGCGGTGGTCAAGGCCCTGGGCACGGGGCTCCGGGGCATGCGCTGGCACGACATCGAGGTCGTTCGGGATGACCTGGGCCGGCCGCAGGTGCGCCTTGCCGGCGGCGCGGCCCGCCGGGCGGAGGCGCTGGGGGTGGCGGAGGTGCTCATCTCGCTCAGCCACACCCGCAGCCACGCCGTGGCCCAGGCCGTTGCCCTGCGCTTGGACGCGGCAAGCCGGCGGGAGGGGAGTCCCTCATGAAGACAGCCTTCACGGAACAGGTCAGGTCCATCGACCAGCGGGCCTCTCAGCGCTTCGGCGTGACGGGGCTGCAGCTGATGGAAAACGCCGGGGCCCGCGTGGCCGCCGCGGCGGCGGGCATGCGGCGGGGCGACGGCCCCGTGCTCATCCTGGCCGGCAAGGGCAACAACGGCGGCGACGGGCTGGTGGCCGCGCGGCACCTGCAGGCCGAAGGCATTTCCGTCATCGTTGCCCTGGTTGGCCCTGAGAAAGAGGTGGCGGGCGACGCCCGCGTCAACCTGGACATCGCGCACCGCTGTGGTCTGGACGTGCGCACCGCCGCTGACGACGCCGGTCTGGACGCCTTGCGCGCGCTGCGGCCGTCGCTGGTGGTGGACGCCCTGCTGGGGACCGGGGTTCGGGGCGCGCCGCGCGGGGTCGCGGCCGCCGCCATTCGCCTGGCGAATGCGTATGCGGCCCCCATCCTGGCCGTCGACGTCCCCTCCGGCCTGGATGCGGACACGGGCCGGGCGGAAGGTGACTGCGTACGGGCCGACCGAACCGTGACGATGGGCTGCCTCAAGCCGGGCCTGGTGCAGTATCCCGGCCGCACCCTGGCGGGGGAGGTCGACGTGGCGCCCATCGGCTGGCCCCTCGCCGCCGTGGAGGCGGAGGGGCTTCGCCTGGCCGTCACCGAGCGATCGGAGGTCGTGGCCTGGCTGCCCCGCCGCCAGCCGGACGCACACAAGGGGACGGCGGGCCACCTGCTGGTGCTGGCGGGGTCGCGGGGACTGACCGGCGCCGCCATCCTGGCATCCCGGTCCGGGCTGCGCACCGGCGCCGGCCTGGTGACCCTGGCCCTGCCCGGCAGTCTGCAGCCTCTGGCCGCTTCGCGGCAGGATGAGGTGATGACCCTCCCTGTGGCGGAGACCGCCGCCCAATCCCTGTCGGAGCGGGCCTGGACGGCGGTGCTCGACTTCCTGGGACGCTGCCGCGCTCTGGCTTTGGGTCCCGGGTTCGGCCGAGACAGTGAGCCCATGGCCCTGGCGGCGCGGGCCGCCGTGGAGGCGCCGGTGCCGGCCGTGCTGGACGCGGACGGCCTGCAGGCCCTGGCGGGCCGGCTGGACCTGCTGCAGGGCGCAGCGGCCCCGCGCGTCCTTACTCCCCACCCGGGCGAGATGGCGGCCCTGCTGGGACGCACCGTGGAGCAGGTCCAGGACGACCGCATCAGTACCGCCCGCGAGGCGGCGCGGCTGAGCGGCGCCGTGGTGGTGCTGAAGGGCGCTCCTACAGTGGTGGCACGACCCGATGGGGAAGCCCGCCTGAACCCCACCGGCAACCCGGCCCTGGGTACCGCCGGCAGTGGCGACGTCCTGACCGGCGTCATTGGCGGCCTGCTGGCCCAGGGGCTGGGTCCGTGGGAAGCGGCCGTGGGCGGCGTCTATGTCCATGGCCTCAGCGGCGACCTGGCCGCCGCCGAGTTGGGACCCGTGGGGGTCCTGGCCGGCGATATCAGCGAAAGGATCCCCCTGGCCCTGCGCCAGGCGGTTGGTGCAGAGAAAGCATGAACGGCAGTTACCCTGTGGATCCCTCCATCACACGAACCTGGACGGAAATCGACCTGGACGCCATTTCGCATAACCTGAGACTGGTGGCGGGGCGGACGACGCCCGGGGCCAAGATCATGGCCGTGGTCAAGGCAGACGGCTACGGCCACGGCGCTCTGGAGGTCTCGCGCGCCGCCCTGGGGGCCGGGGCCACCTGGCTGGGCGTGGCCATGCTGGACGAGGCCCTCGCCCTGCGCCGGGCCGGCGTGGTGGCGCCCATACTGGTGCTGTGGTACACGGCGCCCAGCGTGGCGGCTGAGGCTGTGGCCGGCGGCGTGTCCCTGACGGTCTACCAGCGTGAGGTGCTGGATGCACTGGACGAGGCGGGGCGGCGGCTGGGTCAGCGCGCTCGGGTGCACGTCAAGGTGGACACCGGCATGGGGCGCATCGGCCTGCAGCCGGAGGAGGCCGTGGCCTTCTGCCGCGAGGTGGCCGGCCGGCCGTGGGTGCACCTGGAGGGCATCTTCACCCACTTCGCCGCTGCCGACAGCCGCGACAAGGGCTACACCCTCCGCCAGTTCCAGCGCTTCACCAGGGTACTGAAGGCGCTGGAGGAGGAGGGCATCCAGGTTCCGTTCCGCCACGCCGCCAACAGCGCCGCCGCCATTGACCTGCCGGATACCCACCTGGACCTGGTCCGCGTGGGCATTGCCGTGTACGGCCTGCAGCCCTCGGATGAATTGACCCACCGCCTTCCCCTCCAGCCGGCCATGACCTGGAAGACCCGGGTGGTGCACGTCAAGGAGGCGCCGGCGGGAGCCGCCATTTCCTACGGGTGCACCTTCGAGACCAGGCGCCCTTCGACCATCGTCACCGTGCCCGTCGGCTATGCTGATGGATATTCGCGCCGCTGGTCCAACCAGGGCCAGGTACTGCTGGCGGGCCGGCCTGTGCCGGTGGTAGGCCGGGTCTGTATGGACCAGACCATGGTGGACGCCACAGAACTCCGTGAGGCGGGCGTGGAGGTGCGCGTGGGCGACGAGGCCGTCCTGATGGGGCGGCAGGGAGAGGCGTTCCTCAGCGCCAACGAGCTGGCGGAGGGCCTGGGCACCATCAGCTATGAGATCATCTGCCTAGTGGGCAAGCGCGTCCCCCGCGTCTACCTGAAGGGCGGGCGCATGGTGGGCGTCAGTTCGGCTCTTCCCTGACGCCCGTCGCTTGGTTTCCGCCCGCCTGGGCAGTGTATATACTGGGTTAGCACGGTGACAGCAAGCCTCCCCCCGGCCGGAGGTGGTTGCCCTGGGAGCCATGCGCCGCATCATGATCACGTTGCCCAACACGCTTCTGCGGGAGGTGGACGGTCTGGCAGCCAACGACAGGGTTACGCGCAGCGAGTTCATCCGCCAGGCAATGAACCGGTACCTGCAGCAGCGACGGCGCCTGGACCTGCAGGAGCGGCTGAAGCGCGGCTATCAGGAGATGGGGGGGCTAAACCTGGCTCTGGCCGAGGAAGGGCTGGCCCTCGACCAGGAGTCCCTGGCCCTGATTGGGAAGAAACGCAGCCCATGAGCCGCCAGCAGCCGAACATCCGGCGCGGTGACGTGTACTACGCGGACCTCAGCCCGGTGATTGGCTCCGAACAGGGCGGCGTGCGGCCCGTGCTCATCGTGCAGAACGATATTGGCAACAAGTACAGCCCAACCGTTATTGTTTCGGCAATCACCAGCCAGATCGACAAGGCCCGCCTGCCCATCCACGTGGAGCTGGAGGCGGCGTCCTACGGGCTGGAGCGCGACTCGGTCATCCTGCTGGAGCAGATCCGCACCATTGACAAGAGGCGGCTGCGCGAAAAGGTGACGCGCCTGGACAACACGGTGATGGCCAAAGTGGACGAGGCGCTCCTCATCAGCCTGGGGCTGAAGGAGATGTAGCCCGTCTGTTTGCAGAACGTTGACACAGCCCTCAACGCGGCTTGACTCCTGCCGGGTACGATGACAGTGCTGGAGGAACGCACAACCTCCAAGCACTGAGAGGAGTTGAGCAACACGAAGCGTTGGTGCGAATTAACCCTCGGCCTAGCGGCCGTGTTGGTCGTCCTGGCGGCGGTGCCCGGTCTGGCGTCTGCGGACGGCAGCACATCGTTTGTCGGCAGGGCCGGCTGGGCGGCGCGGACCCCGGGCTCCGGCCCCGCGGGGAGCGGCGTTCGAATTGGCCCCCTGAGCGACCAGGTGGCATCGCTGCTGGGCATGTCCCTGACGGACCTGCAGGCGGCCCGGCAGAGCGGCAAGTCTCTGGCGGAAATTGCAGCGGAGAAGGGTATCAGCCGTGACACCCTGGTAGCTGACCTGCTCAAGCTGCACCAGGACGCGGTAGCAGCCAGGGTGGCGGATGGCAAGCTGACCCAGGCGCAGGCCGATCAGATCACGGCGGCCATGGAAAGTCGCATTGAGGCCATGGTGGACGCTGTGGGCACCGGGCCGGCGGGCCGCGGCTGCGGCGGTGCCGGGCGCGGCCGCATGGGCGGCGGAATGGGCGGCAGGAGTGGCATGGGTTCCGGCCCGTCGCCCAACCTGAACACGGGCATCACCAATTCCTGAGAACAAGACAGTACCGGTCGGCCGGGCCGGAGGGGGCCCGGCTCGCCGTGGTTGCGGGGTGGATCGGTGCACAGGGGCTGGCATGTGCTGGTGGTGGAGGACGAGCCCCGGATGGCGGAAACCATGCGGGTCTACCTGGACGCCGAGGGGTACAGGGTCAGCGTGGCGGGTACGGCGGCGGCAGCCAGGGCGCGCCTCAAGGAGGCTCAGGCCGCGGGCACGCCGGTGGACCTGATGGTGCTGGACTGGATGCTGCCGGACGAAAGCGGCATTGACCTGCTGCGCGGTCTCCGCCCCGAGTGGAACCTGCCGGTGGTCATGGTGACGGCGCGCTCCGACGAACTGGACAAGCTGCTGGGGCTGGAAATGGGGGCCGACGACTACCTCACCAAGCCCTTCAGCCTGCGCGAGCTGGTGGGGCGCATCCGGGCCGTCATGAGACGCACCCGCCCCTCCCTGTTTGTGGCGGACGAAATTCTGGTCTGCGGCGACCTGCAGGTCAACCTGAGCCAGCGCCGGGCCCTGCTGGGCCGGGTGGAGCTGAGCCTCACGCCGCGGGAGTTCGACCTTCTGGCCACCCTTGCCCGCCGTCCCGGCCGGGTCTTCACCCGGCTGCAGCTTCTGGAGGCCGCCGGCGGCGACGCCTTCGGCAGCGGCGAGCGAGCGGTGGATACCCACGTCAGCAACCTACGCCGCAAGCTGGAGGCTGACCCCGCCTCACCCCGCTACCTGCTGACCGTGCCCGGGACCGGCTACAAGCTGGCCCCGCCCAGAGAGGCGGCTTCCGAGAACGCTTCTTCAGGGAGGGGCGGCGGATGAGCCTTTCCCGACGGTTGACCCTGACAGCGGTGGTAGCGGCGCTGGTGGCAGCCTCCATCCTGGGCGGTGGCGCGCTCCTCACCACGCGCGCCCTCTTTGACCGCTACGTGCAGCGTACGGCGGGGACCCGGCAGGAGATGCTGGTGAACGCGTTCGCCGCCTACTACCGCAACAACGGCAGCTGGCAGGGTGTTGACGCCTTTCTTCAGGACTTCCCCCTGATGGGTCCCGGCGCGGGCACCGCCGGCCGGGGGCGGATGATGGGCCCGGGCGGCAGCGGCTCCGGTGCCAACGGACCCGGGACGGGAGGGTTTGGCAACGGCGGCAGGAACCGCCCCGGTGGCACGCCGGCTCGCCCGGCGAACGGAACCTGGGCTCTGCTGGACGAAAATCGCGTTGTCGTGGCGCGTTCCGCGGGCGCTCCTGTCCTGCCGGACGGGCTGCCCCTTGGCCTGGCCTCGCCGCTGGAACTGCCGGTGCGTCTGGACGGCAGAACGGTTGGCTACCTGCTGCTGTCCACTGAGCTGTCCGGCCTGTTGGGCACCGTGGAGGCGGGGTTCCGGCAGTCTCTTCTGCTCTGGATCCTGGTCAGCGCCCTGGTGGCTCTGGGGCTGGGTGCCCTGGCGGGATGGATGAGCTCCGCCGGCCTTCGCCGGCGCGCCAACGCCCTGGCTGCCGCAGCCGCCGCCGTGGGCGGGCGCCGCTTTGAGGCCCGCGTGCAGGACACGGGAACGGACGAACTTGGCCAGGTGGCCTCCTCCTTCAACCGGATGGCCGCCGAGCTGGAGCGGTCGGAGGAGGCGCGGCGCCACCTCTTCGCCGACGTGGCACACGAGCTGCGCACACCCCTGGCGGTGCTGCGGGGTCAGCTGGAATTGCTGCAGGACGGTGTGATTCAGCCGGACCCGGCCACGCTGGGGGCCCTGAACGACGACGTGCTGCGGCTGGGCCGGCTGGTGGGCGACCTGGAGCAGCTCAGCCTGGCCGAGGCCGGGCGCCTGACCCTGCACTGGCAGGAGTTCGCTCCCGGCACTTGGCTGGGGCAGGAGGCTGACGTGTTCCGCGAATCGGCCGCGGAGCAGGGCATCCGTCTGGTCCTGGAGACGTCTCAGGCACTGCCGCCTCAGGTGGAGGGCGACCCGGACCGGCTGGGCCAGGTGGTGGCCAACCTGCTGTCCAACGCCCTCCGCCACACGCAGCGGGGCGGGACCGTGACGCTGACGGCGGAGGCCCATCCGGACGGCTGGGGCTTCACGGTCCGCGACACGGGAGAGGGCATCAGCCCGGAGGATCTGCCCCACGTCTTTGACCGGTTCTACCGGGCGCCGCGGCGTTCGGACGGAGCGGCGGCGCCGGGCGGGGCAGAGATGGCGGAGGCGCCGGAAACGCGGCGTGGCAGCGGGCTGGGTCTGGCCATCGTCAAGGGGCTGGTAGAGGCCCACGGCGGCCAGGTGACGGTGGAATCCCAATTGGGCAGAGGCAGCGCGTTCCATGTCCGGCTGCCGGAACGGTCGTCTGCAGGCGCGTGAACAAGCTTACATTCCATTGACCCGGGGAAGCAGGCCGTGGTATGCAAGGGGAAAAAGGGAAGAAGGCCTGCTTGTGATCCTGGTGAGAGACGCCCGCCCGGAGGACCTGCCCCGTCTCCTGTCCATTTACAACCACGCTGTGGTCAATACGTCCGCCACCTTTGACCTGGAGCCGCAAACGATGGAACAGCGGCAGGCGTGGTTCGCCCACCACGGACCAAACTACCCGCTGCTGGTTGCCGAAGACGGCAGAGGCGTGCTGGGTTACGCCTGCATTTCCGAATACCGTACCAAACCAGCCTACGCCAGGACGGTGGAGTCCTCTGTCTACGTGGATGAGCGGTATCACGGGCAGGGCGTCGGGACGGCAGTGATGGAGGAACTGCTGCGGCGAGCCGCCCGCATTGGCTACCACTGCGTGCTGGCGGGAATCGTGGGCGGTAACGAAGGGAGCGTCCGGCTTCACACCAGGCTGGGGTTTCAGCCGGTGGGGTGCCTGAAGGAGGTGGGGTTCAAATTCGGTCGGTGGCATGATGTCCACTTCTACGAGCGAATTCTGCCGTCGGAAGGCCTTTGGCTAGGGCCCTAGGGATGAAGTATCAAAGCCGGCAGCCCCGGGTGACCCCGGGGCTGCCGTTGTTGATACGCCGGTGCCTCTACTTGAAACTCTCGTCCAGGTAGAAGCTGCCCGAGCCGGAGTAGGAGTAGACCTCCACCGTGTAGGTTCCGGCCGCCGCCGGCAGGTAGCCGATGGTCTCCTGTCGGGCGGTCCCCTCGCTGGCGGCTACCTGAGCCCCGCCTGGACTGTACAGGTAGAGGTCGAAGTCGGGACTGCCGCCGAAGAAGCCAGGCGTGTAATTGGCGATGATGAGGGTCAGGGCGACGGGCTTGCCGGTGTCCGTGACCGTCAGCGCGTAGGTCCTGGACTGCCCGGTCCCGCTCAGGCTGCCGGAGGCGTAGGCGTGGTTCGGCACGGCCGGACCGGTGCCGCTGAAGCCGCCTGCCTGCTTCACCGCCTCGTAGGCCTGCAGACGGCCGGCGCCGTAGTCAATGTCCGTGCCGGCCGGACCCCAGTCCAGCGCGGTGCTCATCAGCAGACTCTTGACCTGGGCGGGCGACAGGCCGGGGTTGGCTGCCAGCATCAGGGCCACGGTGCCGGAGACGAACGGCGTGGCCATGCTGGTGCCGCTGTAGGACACGTACTGGTTGGTCGTTCCGGCCTTGGCCGCCATGATGTTGACGCCGGGTGCAGCGATGTCTGGCTTGATCCGTCCATCCGCCGTGGGGCCGCGGCTGGAGAAGCTGGCCAGGCTGAACCCCTTCTCGCCCGTGTCGGCCATGGCGCCAACCGTAACGGCATTGGCGGCGGCCGCCGGCGAGCCGATAGTGAAGCGGTTGGGGCCGCTGTTGCCGGCGGCCACCACGGCATCAATCCCGTTCGTCACGGCGTTATTGACCGCCGTGGAAATGGAGTCGGTGCCGTTGGACGAGCCGCTGGACCCCAGGCTCATACTCATGATGCGGATGTTGTAGGTGGCCTTGTTCTGCACCACCCAGTTGACGCCGTTGACGATCTGGGTGGTGGTGCCGGAACCCTGCTTGTTCAGCACCTTGACGCCCACCAGGGCCGCTCCGGGCGCCACCCCGGCGTAGGTGCCGCCGGAGGCCGCGCCGGTCCCGGCGGCGATGCTGGACACGTGGGTGCCGTGGCCATGGTCATCGTAGGCGCTGGTCTTGGAGCTGACGTAGTCCTTCCAGCCGATGACCTTGCCGGCCAGGTCCTGATGCGCCGGGTCGATGCCCGTGTCCACCACGGCGATGACGATGTCGTTCTTGGAGTAGGTGGACGGGCTGCCGTCCATGTCTCCCGTAACGCCAAAGTCCGTTCGGGCCTTGGCGGTGCCGAAGTCCCGCGTGGCCGTGTCCAGGAAGGCCTGCACGGGCAGGTCCTCCTCAATGCGCATAACCATCGGCATGCGGGCCAGGGCCTCGATCTGCCCCTTGGTCAGGAGGGCGGACATGCCCTCCAGGGCGTCGTGCCAGCGGGCGTCGGTCTGAAAAGTGCCCACCTGGCGGTTCAGGGCGTCATAGGCGCGGTCGTCCATGAACTGCTTCCACTGCACGATGACCTGGAAACGGTCGCCGCCGGACGCCCTGGCCAGCAGGTCGTCCAGGTGCTCCGTGATCCGGTTGCCGTCCACATCGTAGTTGACGATGGCCTCAGGACGCTGCGCCGCGGGGGTCTTGGGTCCCGCAGCGGCCGCCGGCGTAACGCCCACAGCCAGGATCATGAGCAGGGCCAGGATCAGGCTGATCATCCGTCGGGACATGGTTCATCCTCCTCTTGGCATCAGGTTTGGGCTCAAGGGATCGGAACCGGACGCCGGACAAATCAGATACGGCGCTTGGGCGGCACCACCTCCCGGGCAGGGCGAGACCGTGCCGGCGAGAAGGCAGAAGCACCCCACCGCAGGGGTGGGGTGCTTCCAGAAGGGGGAAAGCTGGGGCGGAAGAGCGATGATCCTCGCCAGCAGCCAGGCAGCCCTAGCGCTTTCGCGCCGTAGGTCCACGGCTTTGCAGTCGCCGGATTTCTCCGGGTTTGCCCTGTGATACCTTCACTATAGGACGGGGTGGACAGGCTCGCCATAGGACCCCGGTCCCATCCTGCCGACTCCGTTCGGCACAGTTCGCCAGGACGTTGCCGCGGCAATCGGGAATACTTGTAGGGACCCGCACTGTGGCGCGGCGGTCCGTGCCGGCGCGAACAGGAGGAGTTCCATGCGCTCCGTGCTGCCGCTGCTTGCGTCCGTCGCCTCGCTGCTGGTTCTCTGGAGGGCCCAGAACAAGGGGCACAGCGGCAGGAGTCCCGCCTGAGCCCGCTGAAACTAACACAGGTTTGGGCCATAGGGCGCGTCCCGCGCCCGGTTCGCCGCCGCCGACCCGCGCCGGCGGGCCGGGCGCGCCGCGACGGCCTGCGTATGCTGGAACAGCAACTCAAGCCATGCCGGCCCGGCCGGCCACCGAGGTGGAGAGCCTTGCGACCCCTTATCGGCATCTCCTGTTGGCAGAACCCTGAAAGCCTGGAGTTCTTTGTCCCGGAAGCCTACGTTCAGGCCCTGCGCAAGGCGGGGGCCATCCCCGCCCTGGTTCCCTACGTGGGGACGGAGAACGAGGCGGCGGAGGCCCTATCACGCCTGGATGGGCTGCTCCTCTCCGGCGGCGTGGACCTTGACCCGGTCCACTGGGGGGAAGAGCCGTACCGGCAGATGGGCCGCATCGACCCCTCCCGCGACCGGTCCGAGTTGCTCCTGGCCCGTCGCGCTCTGTCCACGGACCTGCCCGTACTGGGCATCTGCCGCGGCCTGCAGGTGCTGGCCGTGGCCTCCGGGGGCAGCCTCTGGCAGGACCTTCACAGCCAGGTGGCCTCCAGCCTCAAACATGACCAGAACGCTCCCCGCTGGTACCCCACCCACGGGGTGCGGCTGACGCAGGCATCGCGCCTGGCCTCGTGGCTGGGCACGGAGATCCGGGTCAACAGCTTCCACCACCAGGCTGTCCGGCAGGCGCCGCCAGGGTTCACGGCGGTCGCTTCAGCTCCGGACGGGGTGATTGAGGCCCTGGAGCACCAGACCCATCCCTTCGCCATTGGCGTGCAGTGGCATCCGGAGTGCTTCTGGAACCAGGAGAAAGACCACAACGCGCTGTTCCTGGCCTTTGTGGAGGCGGCGCGCTCCCGGGCGGGCCACCCGGACGAGGCGGCTGCTGCCCTGGCGGCGAGAGGCTCCGATCGCCATGCCGGCTGAGGGCAGGCAGAGGCCCCGCAGCCTGGGCCTGCGCCTGGGACGGCTGCAGCCGGGTCCGCTGAACGCCATCACCGACGTGGCCGGGGTCCGCGTGGGCCACGTCACGCTCTGGCGGGGCGAAGGCAGGCTCACGCCCGGCCAGGGACCGGTTCGCACCGGCGTGACGGCCATACTGCCCCACGGCGGCAACATCTTCCAGGAAAAGGTCGAGGCCGCCGTTCACATCGTCAACGGCTTCGGCAAGACCGTAGGCATCCCGCAGGTGCAGGAACTGGGGACCCTGGAGACTCCCATCATCCTCACCAACACGCTGAACGTGGGGCTGGCGGCGGACGCCCTGATCAGCCACATGCTGAAGCAGAACCCCGAGATCGGCATCACCACCGGCACGGTCAACCCCCTTGTGGGCGAGTGCAACGACGGCTTCCTGAATGATATCCAGGGCCGCCACGTCCGGACGGAGCACGTCTGGGCCGCCATCGAAGGTGCCACAGGCGGACCCGTCGAAGAGGGAGCGGTGGGTGCGGGTACGGGTATGTCCGCTTTTGCGTTTAAGGGCGGTATCGGCACGGCCTCGCGCAGGGTACCTGAGGAGGCTGGGGGTTTCACGGTGGGCGCGCTGGTGCTGGCCAACTTCGGCCGGCGCCGGGAGCTGGAGGTAGCCGGCGTCCCGGTGGGGATGGAGCTGGCGGACTGGATGCCCGTTCCGGCGTCCGCCGGGCGGACGGCACCATCCGGGGACAGCCGGCGCCCTGCCGCCGAACCGCCCCCGGGCAGCGTCATCGTGACCGTTGCCACGGACGCGCCTCTGAACCACCGCCAGCTGGGCCGACTGGCCCGCCGGGCCGCCATTGGCCTGGCCCGCACCGGTTCCGGCGCCGCCAACGGCAGCGGCGATTTTTTCCTGGCCTTCTCCACCACGCGCCGCACGCCCCACCGGCTGTACCTGCCGGTGCGCCGGGTGGACGAGTTTGTTGACAATGACCGTTTTGCCGGGCCCCTCTTCTGGGCGGCCATCGAGGCCACCGAGGAAGCGATTCTCAACGCCCTGTTCATGGCCAACACGGTTGTGGGCCGCGACGGCAACACCTCGCCCGCGCTCCCCCTCGACCAGACAATAGCAATACTGCGCCGGTACGGCCGCCTCTAGGCTGCCGTCCCCGGGGCTGACCGCAGGCCCTGCCGACGAGCCCGAGTCTTCGTCCGACGCCTGAAAGGAGTCCATACTGGTGTCCACTGCCAATCCCTGCCCTACCCTGCTGCTGGAACTGACCCGAGGACCCATTGTGGAGAGCCGCCACTACGGCCACGTGGCCGTGGTCGACGGCAGCGGCCGCCTTCTCTACCAGGTTGGCGACCCGCACCTGGTGACCTACATGCGCTCCTCCGCCAAGCCCATCCAGGCGATCCCCATCGTCGAATCGGGGGCGGCCGAGCACTTTGGCCTGGACGACAAGGACCTGGCCCTCATCTGCGCCTCCCACAGCGCTGCCGAAGAACACACCAGCCGCGTCCTGTCCATGCTGGAGAAGATCGGGGCGCAGGAAGCCGACCTGAAATGCGGCCCCCACCTGCCCTTCGACCCCGAGACGGCGGCGCAGATGCAGAGGGAGGGCAGAACGCCCACGGCCCGCCACAGCAACTGCAGCGGCAAGCACACCGGCATGCTGGCTCTGGCCCGCCAGATGCGCGTGTCGACGGACGGCTACCTGGAACCCACGCACACGGTGCAGCAGCGGGTCATCGAGGCCGTGTCCGACATGTGCGGACTGCCGGCCGAGGACCTGGCCATCGGCGTGGACGGGTGCGGTGTGCCCGTCTTAGGCATGCCGCTGGAGCGCATGGCCTACGGGTTCGCGCGGCTGGCCGACCCGTCCGGCCTGGTGCGCACGCGCGGGCAGGCGGCCGCCCGCATCCGCGACGCCATGCGCAGCAACCCGTACCTGGTGGCCGGCAAGGGCCGCCTGGACTTTGAACTCATGCAGGCCGCCGGCGACCGTCTGGTGTCCAAAGCCGGAGCGGAGGGCGTCCACTGCATCGGCGTCCTGCCCGGCAAGGCCACCCGCGTTCCCGAGCCCTATCGCTCTCAGGGAATCGGCATTGCCGTCAAGGCCGACGACGGCGCCGGCCGCTGCAGCGCCGCCACGGCTCTGGAAGTCTTGCGCCAGTTGGGCGTCCTGGAGGAGGCGCACCTCTCGCTTCTGGCCAGTTACCGCATCGGCCCGATCAAGAACCTGGCCGGACGCGTGGTGGGCGAGATGCGCCCCGCCTTTTCCCTGGAACCGGTGGAAGCGAAGTAGCGGTATCATCCCCCTCGACGAGGAGGAACCTTATGCGAAGCAAGCTGGCGCGCGTGGCGCTGGGGGCCGTGCTGCTGGTGCTGTGGCACCTGATCCTGTCCTGGCTGGCCCGGCAGGTCATGCCGGGAACCACCAGCCGCCTGTCGGTGGTGCCCTACGTGGGCGTGTCGCTGGTCTACCTTCTGGGCGTCGGCTGGGTGGCGCGCCACGTGACGTCGGAGGGCGAGGAAGAGAAGCCTAACCGGGTCCAGGCGCTGGTGGCCATGTTCCTGGCCCAGGTGGCGGTGCAGGGCTTCGACTGGCTGACCATGAACCCGCCGGGCGATCTCTCCCTCATGCTGCTGAGCCTGCCCCTGGCAGGCGTCAGGCCACTGGTGCTGGCCTTGCAGATGCTGCTGCCACAGGGCGCCGGCGTGGTGCTGGACCGGCTGGCGGTCATCTTTGTGCCCTGGCTGGTCACCTACTGGAGCCCCAGCGACGAGGACACGGACACACGCGCCACAAAGGGGGCCCGACGGACCGCGCGCTGAACGGCCGCCCCGCACCCCGCGCCTCGCCGCCTCCTGCCGCTGCTGACCGGGCGCGCAGTCAGGAAAAAATAGGGAGGAACCGTACCGCACTGCCGGTCGTCTACAAGAGTGGCAAAAAAACTGGACGAATCGGTGAGGTGGTCGGTGTGAAGAGAACGCTGGTCGGCATTGGGGTGCTTCTTATGCTGGCCCTATTGATAGGCTGCAGTGCGGACGCGCTGAAGTCGCCCTCCGGCGCCCCCGCCGGAGCGCCGCCGGCCGGTTCTTCCGCGGACCCGGCTTCACCGGCGAGCACGCCCGAGGGGGTCCAGAACAAAAGCCCCGCGCCGTCCGCCCCTGCGCCGGCCGCGCCTGGCGGGGGTGGTCAGTCCAAGCCGCCGGCGCAGCCGGCGCCGGCCGACATGGAGGCCAGGCTGGTTGTGCCGGCCGAGGCCACGGCGGGGCAGCCTGTTGACCTGACGCTGGAGATTACCAACCGCGTGGCGGCTATGACCGCCACCTACAGCAGCGGACAGATGTACGACTTCTGGGTCGAGCAGAACGGCCGGGAAGTCTGGCGCTGGTCCAGGGGCCGCATGTTCACCCAGGCCCTGGTACATCGGACCATCAGCGCCGGCGAGACGCTGCGCTTCACCGTTCAGTGGGACGGCAAGGACGCCCAGGGCAAGCCGGCTGCGCCTGGCACGTACACGGTGCACGGCCGTTGGCTGGCGCGTACCGAACTGGCCTCCACGCCCCAGGCTGCGCCGGTGTCCCTGCTGCTGAAGTAGCGCCGGTTTTCGCGTCACCCTCACCCGTACGGGCCCCCACCCTTCCGCCACAACTCCGGCGCCAGGGGTGCGGGGCTCTCTGTTTTATGTGGCACACTAGGGCGGGGGGCCGCCGCCTGATTGGGCCTGGGCGCAGGAGCCCACCGTTGCGCCGCCGTCCCCCGCCGGACCGCCAAGGATTTGACCCAGCCGGCCGCGAAGTAGGACCCGGGAGGGTTCTGCGTGAGCGTTCCGGAACGCCTGGACCTTACGGCTGTTCAGGATTGGGACGAGTTGGAGCGCACGGTCCGCCAGTGCCGCCGGTGCGGGCTGCGTGACGGCTGCTCGGGCGTGGTCTTCGGCGACGGCCAGCCCGCGGCGCGGCTGGTTGTCTGCGGCGAGGGGCCGGGGGCCGACGAGGACCGGCTAGGTCGCCCCTTTGTGGGCCGCGCCGGTCAGCTTCTGGACAAGATTCTGGAGGCGGGCGGGTTCGACCGGCGCCGCAATGCCTATATTCTCAACGTGGTCAAGTGCCGGCCGCCGGGGAACCGCATCCCCACCGAAGAGGAGCGCGAGGCCTGCCGGCCCAACCTGGAGGCGCAGCTGCGGCTCATCCGCCCGGCCATTGTTCTGTTGCTTGGCGCCACGGCCCTACAGACGCTGGTGGATCCCGCGGGCCGCATCACCCGCGACCGCGGCCGCTGGGTGGAGCGGGACGGCGTCTGGTACATGCCTACCTATCACCCGGCGGCCCTGCTGCGCAACCCGAATCTCAAGCGCGACACCTGGGAAGACATGAAACAGGTGGTTCGCAAGTACCGCCAGATAGTGGACGCTGACCACGTCTGTCCCCATCCGGTATAAGACCCGCCATTCGGGGCCGGGAACGGCCCTTTTCAGGAGCATCCATGACGGAAGCCACTTGCATATCGCACAGTCCGGAGGAGACCCGGACTCTGGGCAGGCGCCTGGGCGCCCTGCTGGACTCCGGAGACGTGGTGGTGCTGGCGGGCAACCTGGGCGCCGGCAAGACCTGCCTGGCCCAGGGCATCTGCCAGGGGCTGGGGGTGGACGAGCCCGTCAGCAGCCCCACGTTTACCCTCATCAACGAATACCGGGGACGCCTGAAGGTCTACCATCTGGACGCCTACCGGCTCAGCGGGCCCGCGGATGCGGCCGACCTGGGGCTGGAGGAAATCCTGGGGGGCGACGGCGTGGCTCTGGTGGAGTGGGCGGAGCGCATCGCCGATTACCTGCCGCAGGACAGGCTGCAGGTGGAACTGCAGCCGGACGCGGAGTTGGGGCCGGACGTGCGCCGCCTCTGGATTTCCGGCAGCGGCCCGCGCGGCGGGATGCTGGCCAAGGAGTTGGCTGGTCAATGCGCCTCGTAGCCATGGATACAGCCACGGCCGTCTGCGCCGTTGCCCTGACGGAGGACGGCCGACCGGTGGTGGAGTATAACCCGATCCTCGTCAAGACGCACTCGCAGCGCCTTGTGCCCCTGTTGGACGAGGCGCTGGCGGAAGCGGGCTGGTCCCGCTCCAGCCTGGACGCCGTTGCCGTGGGCGCCGGCCCCGGTTCCTTCACCGGCGTGCGCATTGGCATGTCCACGGCCAAGGCCATGGCCTTCGCGCTGGACCTGCCCCTGTCAGCCGTCAGCACGCTCGAGGCGACGGCGCTGAGCTCCCTCCTGCCGCCCGCGGACGCGGCCGCCGACGAGACGGCCGCTGCGGAGACCAACGTGCGTCCAGCCGTGGGAGAGCTGGTCTGCCCCCTGCTTGATGCGCGGCGGGGCGAGGTCTACACCGCACTCTACCGCGCCGCCGGGCCGGCCGAACTGGAGGAGGCGGTCCCCGCCACCTCGCCTGTCCTGGAAGACTGGTTGAAGCAGTTGCCGCCCAAGCCGGTCTGGTTCGCCGGGGAGGGGGCGGAGTCCCAGCGGCGCCGCCTGCAGGAGGGCGCCGCCCCGTGGCGAATCGTTGCTCAGCCGTTCCTGCGAGGCCTGGCGGTGGCCCTGCTGGGCCGGCGCGAACTGGAGGCGGGCCGCCGCCTGGACCCGGTGGAGGCTCTGCCGCGCTATGTCCGGCGGCCGCAGGCCGAGGTATTATGGGAGGAGCGGCGCCACGCTGAGCGCTGATCCGGAAGGCGGGGGCGGCATGGTTTTTGAGGTCAGCCTGGAGCGCATGACCCTGGATGACCTGGATGGTGTGATGGCAGTGGAACAGACCGCCTTTGTCACCCCCTGGTCCAGGCGTGCGTTTGTTACCGAACTGACGGAAAACGCCTACTCCTACTACCTGGTGGCCAAGCTGGACGGACAGGTGGTTGCCTACGGGGGCATGTGGCTCATCCTGGATGAGGCTCACGTGACCAACATTGCGGTACACAGCAAACACCGGGGCAAGGGCATCGGCGAGAGGTTGATGCTGGAGCTGATGGCCGCGGCCAAAGCGCACGGCTGCCGGCGCATGACGCTGGAGGTGCGCCGCAGCAACCTGCCGGCGCAGAACCTTTACCTGAAGCTGGGCTTCGAAGGGCGCGGCGTCCGCAAGGGCTACTACACCGACACCCGTGAGGACGCCATCGTGATGTGGAAGGACGCGCTCTAGAGGCGGTGACTCCGGGGTGCGTCGCCCGACCCCGCATGGGCACACCGCCAGACGAAGAGCCAGCCGCCAGGGCTGGCTCTTCGGGCATGTGTCGCCGCAGTGTGGGTGGCGTAGGTAGAGTGTGTGCAGCTAGATGGAGATGGGAATCCCGCTCAGGCCCAGGCCGCCGACAGACAGGGGGTTGATGCCAAGGCCTCCCAGGCCACCAAGGCCACCCAGGCCACCAAGGCCACCCAGGCCGCCCAGACCGCCCAGGCCGCTCAGACCGCCGCTCAGTAGGAGCAGCGTCAGGATTTGCTGCGTGCTGAGGCCGCTGATGGGCGACACGCCCAGCGCCTGCAGCAGCAGCAGGTTGCGCAGGCCGGCCGCGCTGAAGCTCGGAGCGCCGAGAAGCTGCAGGGTCAGCAGGGTGTTGAACAAGCTGGACGTGGTCGCCGGAACGGCGAAGGAAATGGGCACGTGATCAGCCTCCTTTCAGCATGGGTTCCCCGGCGTGAGGTGAACCCGATGACATAATATGAAGACCGTTCCTGCAAGGTGTGGCTTCGCCCGCAGGCGAAATACTAGGCCCGGGAGGGCATGCCGTTGACCGTACGCATCCTGGGAATCGAAACAAGCTGCGACGAGACTTCGGCCGCCGTGGTGGCCGACGGTCGGCGCGTGGAGAGCAATATCATCGCCTCACAGGTGGATCTGCACCGCCGCTACGGCGGCGTGGTGCCGGAAATCGCCTCCCGCAAGCACGTTGAACTGGTGCTGCCGGTGGTGCGCGAGGCGCTGGACCAGGCCGCCGTCAGCCTGGACGCGGTAGACGCCGTTGCCGTCACCGCCGGCCCGGGACTGGTGGGCGCCCTGCTGGTGGGGCTCTCCGCCGCCAAGGCCCTGGCCTGGTCCCGGGACATCCCCCTGATTGGGGTCAACCACCTGCGGGGACACATCTATGCGAACTTCCTGGCCAACCCGGGCCTTCGGTTCCCGCTGCTCTGCCTGATCGTGTCCGGCGGCCACACGGACCTGGTGTACCTGGAGGACCACCTGCACCTGCGCCGTCTGGGCCGCACGCGCGATGACGCGGCGGGAGAGGCCTTCGACAAGGTGGCCCGCGTACTGGGGCTGCCATACCCCGGCGGCCCTCAGGTGGACCGCCTGGCCCGGGATGGCGACCCGGAAGCCATCGCCTTCCCCCGTGCCTACCTGGAGGAGGGAAGCTACGACTTCAGCTTCAGTGGCCTGAAGACCGCGGTGCTCAACTACGTGCAGGGGCCCGGGCCGCACCGTCCCCCGGCCGACGTTGCCGCCAGCTTCCAGGCGGCCGTGGCGGAGGTTCTGGTGGTCAAGACCGTGACGGCGGCGGCCGAGACGGGCGTGCGGCACGTGCTGCTGGCCGGCGGCGTGGCCGCCAACAGCGCCCTGCGCCACCGCCTGGACCGGGAGGCCGCGCGCCATGGGTTGGCCGTGACCTACCCGCCGCTGGAGCTCTGTACCGACAACGCCGCCATGATTGCCGCCGCCGGGTATTTCCTTCACCAGGCAGGGCACCGCGACGGCTGGGACCTGAACGCGCAGGCGACGCTGCCGCTGGTCTGAAACCCGCGCGGGGTGAGACCGCACCGCCGCGACCGGCGTGCCCCTCCTGCTCCCGTGCGGCCCCATATCCGCTCAGCCGCAGGAATTTCCTGTCTACGGGCCGAATTTCTGCAGGGCGGCAGGAGGGACAGCATTGCGCAGGCTGACAAGCCACCCCGTGGAAGGCCTCAACTCCATGTATCACATGTACCGTGCGGTGCCCTGGTACCGTGTGGTGCGCAACGTGCTGGTGATCTACGCGGCCCGCTTTACGCCCTGGCTGGGCGTGAAGAACTGGATGTACCGCCTCATCGGCGTCAAGGTGGGGCACGGCGTCTCCGTTGGGCTGGCGGCTGTTCTGGACGTATTCTGGCCGGAACTGATCACCCTGGAGGACAACTGCATTGTGGGCTACAACACCACCGTTCTCTGCCACGAGTTCCTGCAGAGGGAATACCGTACGGGGCCGGTGGTGATAGGCAGGAACGTCATGGTCGGAGCCAACTGCACCATTCTCGCCGGTACCGTCATTGGCCAGGGCGCCGTGGTCTCCGCCATGAGCCTGGTCAACCGCGACCTGCCGCCCGGCTGTCTGGCGGGCGGTGTCCCGGCGCGCGTGCTCAGAACGGCCGAAGACCTTTCGGCTTCGGCACCAGACGGCAGCGGAGAGGGGTCGGACGAACGTGGCCACTCTTGAGATCATCCGGTGGCTCCAGCACTTTGAATCGCCGGGGTTGACGGCTGCCTTCCGCCTCATCACGGACCTCAACAGCGAGTCGTTTTACGTTGTGGCCCTGGCCTCCCTGTACTGGTGCCTGGACCGGCAGATGGGCTACCGACTGGCGGTCC
>JBLNCQ010000092.1:0-34052 GCA_050260815.1 Bacillota bacterium | reverse complement strand
CCTGTACCGCCGGTGGAGGAGCCGGGGGTGGTGGGCGTGGTTCCCGTCCCGTCCCCGGCCGGCCGGCCGGGCTGCGTGCCGTCGCCGGGCTGCTCCTGACCGGGCTGCTGGCCCGCCTGCTCCGCGGCCTGCTTGGCGGCGTCTTCAGCCGCCTTGGCCAGGGCTGCCTGTCGTTGCTGTTCCTTGGAGATGGACGCCAGGTAGGTCTGGTTGTCCTTCTCGGCCTGCGCCAGGAAGGAGGTGTCCGGGTCCTTCCCCGTGACCAGTCTGTAGGCAGCGCGCCGCGCCGTCATGAAGTCGAGCTGGAGATAGTATACGCCGCCGAAGTTCCGGTCTGCCCCCTTCAGTTCAATGGTGTCCATGGTCTCCGGGTCCAGCCCCTTGGAGAGCGCCAGCCCGAAGCGCAGCAGCTCGGTCTTGGAGAGGTCGGTGCGGATGGCGGCGTACATCTGGCCGGCCAGCGAGGGAAGCTTTGGCAGGTTTTGGGGCTTCAGGGCCTCGCCGGCCAGAGCCTTCAGGAACTTCTGCTGCCGGGCCATGCGGCCCCAGTCGCTCTCTGAATCGTGGCGGAAGCGCACGTACCCCAGCGCGTCCACCCCGTTCAGCTTCTGAACCCCCTTCTTCAGGTGGATCTTGAGCGGCGGCTTGTCCGTGGGGTCCTCGTAGTCCATGTTCTTCTCCACGTCGATGGTGACGCCGCCCAGTGTCTCCACGATCTTCTGGAAGCCCTGCATGTTGACCACAATGTAGTGGTCCACGGGGACGCCCAGAAGGCCCTTCAGAGTCTTGAGAGAGAGCTGCTCCTTGCCGAAGGCATACGCGTGGTTGAATTTGTCCCAGCCGTGCCCGGGGATGTTGGCCCAGGTGTCGCGCGGGATGGACATCATGGTAACCTTTTTCGTCTCCAGGTCAGCCGTGACCAGGATGGCGGTGTCGGAGCGGCCCACCTCGTCGGGCCGGTCGTCGGCGCCCAGCAGGAGCAGCGTCATGCGCCCGGTGGCGGGCGCACCGGGGAGGAAGGACAGGGCGGAGCCGCCCAGGTTGGAGCGCGCCAACAGCCAGCCGGCGCCTATGCCGCCTATCAGGGCGACAACCAGAATAGCGGCGATGAAACCGCGTTTCACAGCATGCACCTCTATCGATTGGTCGTAAGTCACGCTTGCGGAAATGGGCAGGTAGTGTCAGGATATGTCCATTATAGTCCACTGCGGGAAAACGTCTACGTTGTTACCGGTGATTCCCGTGGATGGAAGGAGTGCCTGGATTTGGAGCACAAGACGCTGCGGGGCCCACGGCTCACGCTCCGGCCCGTTCAGCGTGAGGACGCACTCGTGCGCTGGCGGTGGTTCGCCGACCGTCGCGTCACCCGCTACCTGCCGCTGGCGGGGCGAGCCGCGCTGCCCCGGGAGGCCGTGGAGCGGTACGTGGAGGACCTCCTGGCCGGCAGGGCCGAACTCGTCGATTTCACCATTGAGAACGAGTCGGGACAGGCCGTCGGGTCCTGCAGCCTGCGCGGCTTTGACGCGGCCGGGCGCGCGGAGCTGAGCATTCTGCTGGGAGAGACGGAACAATGGGGAAAAGGGTACGGCCGTGAGGCGATGCGCCTGCTGCTGGACCACGCCTTCCGCGACCTGCGCCTGCACGCGGTCTGGCTGGTCGTCCGAGAGGATAACCTGCGGGCCGTCCGGCTGTATGAGAGTCTGGGCTTCCGGCACGGCGGCGTCTACCGGGCCGCCGTGCACGAGGACGGGCGGTATCTGGACAAGTGGCTGATGAGCATCCTGGCAGATGAATGGGCACGGGCGGACTGACCTGAGGAAACTCCCAAAATTCGCCACCAGTGGCAGGAATCAGCCAATTCTTGTCGAACGCATTCCTAATAGTAAAGCAGCCGTCAGGGGGCTTGTGTTTCGCGGCATCCGACCCGCCGCATCACCGGTCATACCATTCGTCGCTGGGGGGATCGCCTGTGTCCGAAGAACAGGGGCAGCTGCAAAACCACGCCATCTGGGTTCAATCCAGAGTCTCCAAGAAACAGCCGGTGTACCAGAGCCGCATTCTGCTGGCTGACAAGGACACCCTGGTCATCGCCCAGCCCTACCGGCAGGGGCGCATCGTGGTTTATAACGCCGGAGCCACCCTGATCCTTCGGACCACCGATCCGGAAAAGGGCCCGGCGGCGGAAGTGGCCGTCAAGGTGCTGGAGCGTCGGTTAAAGCCGGTGCCTTCGCTGGTGGTGACCCGGCCGCCGGAACTGGATGATCTGCTGGCGGACCCACGTCCCGGCGCCCGCGTTGTGGCCGTCTCCAGCGGCAAGGGCGGCGTCGGCAAGACCACCTTCGTCGTCAACCTCGCGCTCGCTCTGGCGCAGGCCGGCCAGCGAGTGGCGCTCATCGACGCCGACCTGGGCACGGCCAACGTGGACGTGATGCTCAAGATTGACCCGCTGTTCAACCTCTCGCACGTGGTTTCCGGCGAGAAGGACCTGAATGACATCATCGTGGAGGGGCCCTTCGACCTCAAGGTTGTGCCCGGAGGCTCCGGCCTGCAGGAGCTGGCCAACTTGAACGAGTGGCAGTTCGGGCGCCTGCTGACCAGCCTGGCGGAACTGGAGAAGAGCCACGACCTGCTCCTCATTGATACGGGCGCGGGTCTGTCCAAGAACGTGACCAACTTCTTCCTGGCCGCCGACGAGGTGGTGGTGGTCACGAACCCCGAGCCGCCCGCCACTCTGGACGCCTATGGCCTCCTGAAGGTGGCTTCGGAGCAGGGACGCAAGCATGGCATCCACCTGGTGGTCAACCGGGCCGAGTCTCCCAGCGAAGCCGGCGTGGTGGCGCAGAAGTTCATTGAGACGGCTCAGAAGTTTCTGGACCTGCGCGTGGACTATCTGGGCCACGTTCCCACGGACCCCAACGTCCTTCAGGCCATCAAGAAGCAGCAGCCCTTGCTGGTGCACTTTCCGCAGTCCCCCGCCACCGCCAGCGTGCGCCGCATTGCGCAGGCGCTGGCGCCGCAGGACGAGGCCG
Organism: Bacillota bacterium; assembly: GCA_050260815.1. GTDB lineage: Bacteria > Bacillota > Sulfobacillia > JAMDAP01 > JAMDAP01 > JAMDAP01. The sequence continues at coordinate 31,023 of JBLNCQ010000092.1, read as the reverse complement.
CCCCGGTGGCCGCCCCGGCAGCGCCCCGCCGCTCGTTCTTCGACCGGCTGCGCAACCTGTTCGCCAACGGCGGGGTGGCCTAGTCCCCCTCATTCCGCCAATCGCTATCGGACTTACCGTGCAGCCGCCGGGGTCACTGGGCCCCGGCGGTTGTCTTTCTGCCGGACGGTGCGCGCCCCGGCGCTGGCGGCGAGGGTATTTCCCACACCCGGCGGGACTGCCAGGAGTTGTCAGTAAGGAGGAATTTGTCGGCCTAGGGCGAAAAAAGTGAGCACGGTGTAGGGGGTGTAGGCCGCGCGCAGGCAGCGGGTACGCAAAACATCCATCGATGACGTGCAGGTGGGCACCAGGCTGGGGCGTGACGTGGTCGACGCTCGGGGCATGGTGCTGCTGGCCGCTGGCTCGAAGCTGACGGAGCAGGCGCTGCGCCGTCTGATTCGAGCGGGTATCCCGTTTGTCTACGCTGCGCTCCCAGAGGAGCCGGCGGAGGAACGGCCGGACGCCGACCGCCTGGCGGCGCGCGACCGCTGGCTGGTGCAGAACCTTGGCGGCGTTGCCTACCCCGTCGATCCGGCGCTCATGAACACGGTTGTTGCCGAAGTGGAGAAAGCGATGGCCAGCGCCAGGCTGGGCCAGGCCCTGGATCACCGCTGGGCGCAGGAAGTTGTGGACGTGCTGCTGGGCGAGGTTCTGGCCCACCGGGAGGCGGCCACCACCCTGTACCACTTGAAGGCAACTGATTCCTACACCTTTGCCCATTCCGTCAGCGTGGCCGTGTCCGCCCTCACCCTGGCGGTGCGCGTCGGCTACCCGCGCGACGCCGTCCGCGAACTGGGACAGGCGGCCCTTCTGCACGACGTCGGCAAGAGCCGAGTCCGGCCCGAGGTCCTGCTCAAACCGGGGTCGCTGGAAGCGTCGGAGTGGGAGGAGATGAAGCAGCACTCCCGCCACGGGTTTGACATCCTGAAGGAATCCGGCGGCTTCTCCGACGCCATCTGCCAGGCCGTGCTGCAGCACCACGAGCGCTGGGACGGCGGGGGCTACCCCCTCGGCCTGCACGGGCTGCAAATCAGCCGTTTCGCCCGCCTGGTGAGCGTGGTGGATGCCTATGACGCCATCACCTCGGACCGGGTCTACCGCCGGGGTGAGCAGCCTTACGAGGCTGTGGAGGCCCTGGTGGCCCTGCAGGGATCGCACTTTGATCCGGAAGTGGTCCGCCTGTTCTTCGAGAACGTGCAGATCTACCCCATTGGCACGCTGGTGGAGCTGAGCACCGGCGAGGCCGGCGTGGTGGCGCGGTCCAACCCTCACCTGCCGACGCGGCCCGTCGTGCGGGTGCTCTTTGGGCCCGACGCCCTGCCCCTGGCGCAGCCCCGCCTGGTTGACCTGGCCAACGAGCCGTCCCTGTTGATGAACCGCATCCTGGGCGCCGATGTGGTGGGCGTCGTGGGCGCTTCCACGCCGCAGGAACAGGAGCGGCAGACGGGGGACTGACCGCCTGCCCCCCGGATCACCATCAGTCCGCCGTTCGCTGCACGAACCGCGGCGGCCGCAAGGGCCGCCGTTCGTGTTGCCTGCCGGGAATTCCGGTGGAGCCAAGGGAATCAGGAACACCGGAGCGAATACTAAGCTGCAAGCATCCGGCTTCATCCCCTAGCGAAGGAGAACCCTGATTGGACAACATCATGGGGAATCCGGCCTGGCAATCGGTGCTGCGCTACCTGACGGAGCATGAGGCGAAGACCATTCAGGAACTGGTTCGGTTGGCAGAGACCCCGGCGCCCACCTTTGCGGAGGCGCGCCGGGCTCACTATGTTTGCGAACGCCTTCGCGCCCTGGGGCTGGCGGATGTGACCCGCGACGACATCGACAACGTGGTGGGCGTCTGGCCGGGAACGGAGCCCGGCGAGCCGGCCATTCTGCTGGTCGCCCACATGGACACCGTCTTCCCCGAGGAGACGCCGCTGACGGTCCGGCGCGAGGGCGACCGGCTCCTGGGGCCGGGGGTGGGCGACAATGCCTCCAACCTGGCCGGCATGCTGGCGGTGGCCGAAGCCCTGGTCAGGAACGATCTGCATCTGCGGCGCGACATCCTCTTCGCCGCCACCGTGGGCGAGGAGGGGCTTGGAGACCTGCGCGGCATCCGCCACCTGATGGACCGCTTCGGTGCCCGCGTGGGGTGGGTAATCGCCGCCGACGGCGGGTTGGGGGGGCTGGTTCACCAGGGCGTGGGCAGCCGCAGGCTGCGCCTCACCTGCCTGGCCCAGGGCGGACACAGTTGGGGGGCCTTCGGCGCGCCCAGCGCCATTCACGCCCTGGGGCGCATCATCTCGGACATCTCGCGCCTCAGCGTGCCGCGCCGGCCGCGGACCACGTTCAACGTGGGCGTGGTGTCGGGCGGCACCTCAATCAACACCATTGCGCCCTCGGCGGAGGCCCTGATCGATCTGCGGTCCGTTGACGCCCATGAACTCAAGAGGCTGGAGGAGCGGGTCCGCCGCATTGTGGAGCAGGTATCGGCCGCGTCCGGCACGCACTACCGGCTGGAGGTCATTGGCGATCGGCCCACGGGGAGCGTTCCCGAGAACCACCCCCTGGTGCAGGCCGTGCGCCGGGTCCACCGCCGCCTGGGGATCGAAACCCACAGCGTGCCCTCCAGCACCGACGCCAACATCCCGCTGCATCGGGGAATTCCCGCCGTCACGGTGGGCGTGACCTCAGGGGGCAACGGGCACCTGGTGGAGGAGTACATCCATACCACCCCGCTGGTGCAGGGCCTGCACCAGCTGGCCCTGATTCTGGCGGTCGTGCAGGACCTGCCGGCGGTGTCCGGAGCAGGCTTGCCTTGACGGATGGGGCCCTACCTTGACGGACGCGGCTCGTCTTGACAGAATTGTTGGGGCCAAAGTAAGATGACAAGTAGTTTCCAGCCTGGAGCGTGTGCATCATGAACCAACAGCCACGGGAATACCGTGGCTGTTCGCGCGAAGGGTGGAGTTTTCTTGGAGCCTGCCAAGGCGGCTCCCTGGCTGGCCCTGGCGTCCCTGCCGGATGTGGGGGACCACCGGTTTGCCCAATTGAACTCGGTCTTCGGCAGCCCGGACCGAGTCCTTGAAGAAGTGGACTCTCCGGAGTTCGCTGCCCTCAGGCTGCCGCAGGCGGCCGCTGAGGCCATCCGGGATCTGGCCCGGAACTGGAGCCACCACCTTGGCCAGGCTCCGGGCGTGGCCGAAGTGATTGAGGCGTCTGAGCGGAAGGGCCTGGACCTCATCTGTCTGGGCACAGCGGAGTATCCGCCGTCCCTGGCGCTGATTCCCGATCCGCCGCCGGTCCTGTTCCGGCGCGGACCGGCGCCGCTGGACCAGCGCGCCGTGGCCATCGTCGGTTCGCGCGGAGCCACCGGCTACGGCCGGCTGATGGCGGAACGCCTGGCCTTTGATCTCGTCGGGCGTGGCCTTACCGTGATCAGCGGCCTGGCGCGCGGCATAGACGGAGCCGCCCACCGCGGCGCGCTGGCTGCCGGCGGCCGGACCATCGGTGTGCTGGGTTGCGGCGTTGACGTGGCCTACCCGCCGGAGCATCGCGCGCTGATGGAGCGCATGGCGGCGGAGGGCGGCCTGCTCAGCGAGCTGCCGCCCGGTGCCGGCCCCGCGCCGCACCACTTCCCCAAGCGCAACCGCATCATCAGCGGCCTCAGCATCGGGGTGCTGGTGGTGGAGGCGGGCGACAAGTCCGGCGCCCTTATCACCGCCAATCTGGCCACAGAGCAGGGGCGCGAGACCCTGGCTGTGCCGGGAAACATCAGCAGTCCCATGAGCCGCGGCCCACACCGTCTGATACGTGAGGGAGCGGCTCTGGTAGAATCGGTGGAGGATGTGCTGGAGGCCCTGGGCCTCCAGCCGGACGGCCCCGGGTTGCGTCCGGCGGCGTTCGCCGGCACCGGCTTTCCGGCCGCGCAGTCGGTGGACGGGGTGGACGCCAGGGTGTGGGAGGCTCTGTCCGGACAGCCGGCCAGCGCCGACGACCTGGTGGCGGCTACCGGCCTGACCGCCGCCGACGTCCAGGTGGCGCTGATGTTGCTTGAAATGCGGGACCTGGCCACGGCCCTGCCGGGAGCCAGGTACATACGCAAGTTGTGAGCGGATACACTGAAACCAACGGCCGCAAGCTGATGGGCCCTGGAGGTAGTGATGTGGCAAAATCCCTGGTGATTGTGGAGTCGCCGGCTAAAGCCAAGACCATTGAGAAATTCCTGGGGAAGCGTTTCGCCGTGAAGGCCTCCATGGGTCACGTGCGCGACCTGCCCAAGAGCCAGTTCGGCGTCGACGTGGAGCACGGCTTTCAGCCGAAGTACATCACCATACGCGGCAAGGGCGACATCCTCAAGGAGCTTCGGGACAGCGCCAAGAAGGCTGGACGCGTCTACCTGGCCACTGACCCGGACCGCGAGGGGGAAGCCATTGCCTGGCATCTGGCACAGGTTCTCGGTCTGCCGGACGACGAGCCCATCCGCATCACCTTCAACGAGATCACCAAGGACGCCATTCAGAAGGCCATCAAGCACCCGCGGCAGGTGGACCAGACCCTGGTGGACGCGCAGCAGGCCCGCCGCGTGCTGGATCGGGTGGTGGGCTACAAGCTGTCGCCCCTGCTCTGGCGCAAGGTGCGGCGGGGCCTCTCCGCCGGCCGCGTGCAGTCTGTGGCGGTCCGCCTCATCGTCGACCGCGAGGACGAGGTTCAGGCCTTCGTCCCTGAAGAATACTGGTCCGTCACGGCCAACCTGCAGGTGGGCAAGGACGGGCAGACCTTTGAGGCCCGATACTACGGGCGCGGCGGTCAGAAGCAGGACCTGAGGAATCGCGAGGAGGTCCAGGCCCTGCTGGACCGTCTGGAAGGCGCCGTCTACCGCGTGGACTCCGTCAAGAAGCGGGAGCGCCGCCGCAACCCGACGCTGCCCTTCACCACGTCGAGCCTGCAGCAAGAGGCGGCCCGCAAGCTGGGTTTCAGCGCCCGGCGCACCATGTCCATTGCCCAGCAGCTCTACGAAGGCCTGGAGCTTGGCCCGGAGGGCCACGTGGGCCTTGTCACCTACATCCGCACCGACTCCACCCGCGTCTCCGACCAGGCGCGGGAGGAGGCCGCGTCGTTCATCAAGGAGACTTTCGGCAGCGACTACGCTTCCACGGAGGGGCCGCGCGAAGAGAAGGCGGCCAAACATGCCCAGGGGGCGCATGAGTGTATCCGCCCCACGGCGGTCACGCGCCAGCCGGACCAGGTCCGGCAGTGGCTGAGCAACGACCAGATGAAGCTCTACAAGCTCATCTGGGAGCGGTTTGTAGCCAGCCAGATGGCCCCTGCCGTGCTGGACACGGTCACCGTGGAAATTGCGGCTCAGGTGCGGTCCGGCGGTCCGGCCCGCGACGGCCTGGCCCAGGCCGCGGAGATGTTCCGAGCCAGCGGTTCCACGATCAAGTTCGCCGGCTTCATGGCGGTCTACATTGAGGGCCAGGATGAGGCCGACACGGACAAGGACGAGTCCTTCCTGCCCGAGGTCGGCGAGGGCGACACCCTGGGCCTGGTTCAGCTTGACCCCAGGCAGCACTTCACGCAGCCGCCGCCGCGCTACACCGAGGCCATGCTGGTGCGCACCCTGGAGGAAAAGGGCATTGGCCGTCCCTCCACCTACGCACCGATCATCGAGACCATTCTCGCCCGCGGCTACGTGTCGCGGGAGGAGAAGCGGTTCGTGCCCACGGAACTGGGGCGGATTGTCGTGGACCTGCTCAAGGAGTACTTCCCGCAGGTCATCGACGTGGAGTTCACCGCCTCCATGGAGAACCAGCTCGATGAGGTGGAAGAGGGCAAGGTTCCCTGGAACAAGGTCATCGGGGAGTTCTACGGCCCCTTCAGTGAGACGCTGACGGCGGCCGAGGAAGCCATTGGGCCCATGGAGATCCCGGAAGAGGTCTCCGACGTCCCCTGTGACAAGTGTGGCCGCATGATGGTGGTGAAGTACGGCCGCTACGGCAAGTTCCTGGCCTGCCCGGGCTTCCCCGAGTGCCGGAACACCAAGCCCTACCTGGAGTCCACCGGCGTGCGCTGCCCCAAGTGCGGCGGCGACATTGTGGAGCGGAAGTCCAAGAAGGGGCGGAAGTTCTACGGCTGCGCCAACTACCCCACCTGTGACTTTGTGGTCTGGCAGCGGCCCGTTCCACGCTACTGCCCGGAGTGCGGCCACTTCCTGGTGCAGAGGAAGTCCAAGGAGCTGGGGCCGCACCTGGCCTGCGCCAATGAGTCCTGCACCTACACGGAGGCCTTGGAAGAAGCGGAAGCCACGCCGGTCTAGGTCCGGCTGTGAGGGGGCTGGTCTGCGGGACCGGCCCCCCTGCCTTGGGTCCGCGCCGCCCAGGCTAACCTTCGACTGCTTGAGTCATTGGGCCCCTGATGTTAAAGGAGGAGGTCCTCATGCCCAACCGCGTGATCGTGGTGGGGGCGGGCCTGGCGGGCTCCGAGGCTGCGTGGCAGTTGGCCTCCCGGGGCGTGCCCGTCAGGCTCTATGAGATGCGTCCCGTGCAAAGGACGCCGGCGCACCGCAGCAGTGACTTTGCGGAGCTGGTCTGCTCCAACTCGCTGAGGGGCGCCTCGCTGGAGAACGCCGTGGGGCTGCTCAAGGAGGAGATGCGCCGGCTGGGCTCCCTGGTGATGGCCGCCGCCGACCGCCACCGCGTGCCCGCCGGCGGCGCCCTGGCGGTCGACCGCGAGGGCTTCTCCGGCGCCATTACCCAGGCCCTGGCGGAGCACCCGCTGGTGGAGGTCCGGCGCGAGGAGGTGGCTTCTCTTCCGGAGGAGGGGCCCACGCTCATCGCCACCGGACCCCTCACCAGCGACGCCCTGTCCCAGGCCATCCAGTCCTTCCTGGGCGAGGAGTATCTCTCGTTCTTCGACGCCGCCGCGCCCGTGGTTACCGCCGAGTCCATCGACGAGAGCAAGGTCTTCCGCGCCTCACGCTACGGCAAGGGCGAGGAGGAGGCCCGCTCCGCCTACATCAACTGCCCCATGACGCGCGAGGAGTATTACGCCTTCCGCGAGGCGCTGATCACAGCAGAGAAGGCGCAGCCGCATCTGGAGGGTGAGGCCTGCTACTTTGAGGGCTGCCTGCCCATCGAGGAGATCGCGCGGCGAGGCCCCGACACGCTGGCCTATGGCCCGCTGAAGCCGGTGGGCCTCACGGACCCGCGCACGGGCCGCCGGCCCTTCGCCGTGGTGCAGCTTCGTCAGGACAACGCGGCCGCCACCCTCTACAACATCGTCGGCTTTCAGACCAGCCTCAAGTGGCCAGAGCAGAAGCGCGTCTTTGGCCTCATCCCCGGCCTGGAGAAGGCGGAGTTCGTGCGCTACGGCGTCATGCACCGCAACACCTTCATCAAGTCGCCGCGGGTGCTGCTGCCCACCTACCAGACGCGGCAGCGCCTCGACCTCTTCTTCGCCGGCCAGATGACCGGCGTGGAAGGGTACGTGGAGTCGGCCGCCGCCGGCCTGGTGGCAGGGCTCAACCTGGCCCGCTTGGCCCTGGGCGGGGAGGCGGTGGTCTTCCCCGAGGAGACGGCCATTGGCTCACTGGCCCACTACATCACCCACGCAGATGCGGACCACTTCCAGCCCATGAACGCCACGTTCGGCATCATGCCGCCCCTGGCCGAAAAGGTGCGGGACAAGTCGGCGCGCAAGCGCGCCCTGGCGGAACGCGCCCTGAGCCGGCTGGAGTCCTTTTGCCGGGAGCAGGGGATTAACGTCCCGGAGCCAAGCATACAGTTCCGGGTATGACCGAAACAATTCGTGAAATTCTAGAAGCTAGTCTTGTCGTAATGCGCCGATTGTGGTAACATCGGACAACAGGAGCCACTTCCGGGTGATGAAGCATGGAAGCGTATCGCACGCAGTTCCTGAAGTACCTTCAGGGAGAGAAGAACGCTTCCCAGTACACCCTGCTCTCTTACGGCCAGGACCTGAGCCAGTTTCTCGCCTTCTGGTCAGACGAAGGCACACCGCTGACTGAGCAGCGGCCGGCCGACGTCGATTACTTGCTGGTGCGGCGCTACCTCGCCTCGCTGCAGAGGAAGGGGTACTCCAAGCGCAGCATGGCGCGAAAGCTGGCGGCGGTCCGATCCTTCTTCCGCTACCTCTGCCGCGTGGGCATTCTGGAGCAGAACCCCGCGGACCATGTGTCCACACCCAAGCAGGACAAGACGATCCCCGAATTCCTCTACGAAGAGGAAGTCGTCAACCTGCTCATGTGCCCGAATTCACGAACCTCGCTGGGACTGCGCGACAGGGCGCTCCTGGAGACGCTCTACGCCACCGGCATCCGGGTGAGTGAACTGGTGGGTCTGAACCTGCGGGACGTGGACTATTCATTGGGGCAGATAACGGTTTTCGGGAAGGGCAGCCGGGAGCGCATCGTGCCGCTGGGGTCGGAGGCCATTTCCGCCCTTGCGCTGTACTTGCAGCACGCCCGGCCGGACCTGCTGCGGCAGCGCCGGGACGACGGGGTTCTGGCGGAACAGGCCCTGTTCCTGAACCGGTTCGGCAAGCGCCTGACGGCGCGCGGCGTTCGGTATCTGGTGGAGGAGTACGTGAAGCAGACCGCCATCCAGCGGAAGTGCAGCCCGCACACCATCCGCCACAGCTTTGCCACCCACATGCTGAACCGCGGCGCCGACCTTCGGTCGGTGCAGGAACTGCTGGGTCACCTCAACCTTTCCACCACGCAGATTTACACCCACGTCACCAAGGAACGCCTGAAGAAAGTCTACGACCAGGCGCACCCGCGCTCCTAGTGAGAGCCCCACCCGGGCCTTGACGCAGCCGCAAGGAGGGCAGCCCTGTGCAGAACGAGCCCCTGACCATGCACGCAACCACCATTCTTGGCGTCCGAAGGGATGGCCGCGTGGCCCTGGCGGGCGACGGCCAGGTCACCCTGGGCCAAACCGTTATGAAGCATACGGCGCGCAAGGTGCGCCGTCTTTACCACGATAAGGTACTGGCCGGCTTTGCCGGCTCTGTGGCCGACGCCTTCACGCTGTTCGGCAAGTTCGAGGCCAAGCTGGAGGAGCACCACGGGCACCTGCAGCGGGCGGCCGTGGAGCTGGCCAAGGAATGGCGCCTGGACCGCGCCCTGCGGCGCCTGGAGGCCATGCTGATTGTGGCCGACCAGGAAAGCCTGCTGGTCCTCTCCGGGACGGGCGAGGTCATTGAGCCGGACGACGGCATTGCCGCCATCGGCTCGGGAGGCCCGTACGCCCTGGCGGCTGCCCGGGCTCTGGCCCGGCACAGCCAGATGCCGGCGGGGGACATTGCCCGCCGGGCCCTGGAGATTGCCGGTGAGATCTGCATCTACACCAACGGGAATCTCACCGTGGAGGAACTGCCATGAGTGATTTGACTCCGCGCCAGATTGTGGCGGAGCTGGATAAGTACATCGTCGGGCAAAACAAGGCCAAGCGCTCGGTGGCCATTGCCCTGCGCAATCGCACCCGGCGCAAGCAGCTCCCGCCGGAGCTCCGCGAGGAGATCACGCCCAAGAATATCCTGATGATTGGCCCCACCGGCGTGGGCAAGACGGAGATTGCCCGCCGGCTGGCCAGGCTGGTGGGGGCGCCGTTCATCAAGGTGGAGGCCACCAAGTTCACCGAGGTCGGCTATGTGGGCCGCGATGTCGACTCCATGGTTCGCGACCTGGTGGAGACCGCCATCCGGCTGGTCAAGGCGGAGAAGATGGCGGAGGTGGAGGACAAGGCCAAGGCGGCGGTGAACGGCCGGCTGCTGGACTTCATGGCGCCTCTGCCCAAGCGCGAGACGGGCCTGCGCAACCCGCTGGAGGCGCTCTTTGGCGGCGGGCACCGCGACTCCGAGGACGACGGCACGTATCAGGAGCGCCTGGCCGCCGCACAGGAGGAACGGTCGCGGCTGGAGGCCCAGCTTCTGGCCGGCGACCTGGAGGACCAGCTCATTGAGATCGAGGTGGAAGACGCCGGACCCAACATGCTGGAGGTCTTCTCCGGCCAGGGTGTGGAGGAGATGGGCGTCAACCTGCAGGACCTGTTCGGCAACATGATGCCCAAGCGCAAGAAGCGCCGCAAGGTGACGGTGGCGGAGGCGCGGCAGGTGCTGGCCCAGGAAGAGGCGGCCAAGATGATTGACATGGACCGGGTGACGGCCGAGGCCGTCTTCCGGGCCGAGCAGTCCGGCATCATCTTCCTGGACGAGTTCGACAAGATCGCCGGCAAGGAGCAGGGCGCCGGCCCGGATGTCTCACGCGAGGGCGTGCAGCGCGACATCCTGCCCATCGTTGAGGGCTCCACCGTCCAGACCAAGTACGGCCCGGTGAAGACGGACCACATGCTGTTCATCGCCGCCGGCGCCTTTCACGTGAGCAAGCCGTCGGACCTGATTCCGGAGCTGCAGGGCCGCTTCCCCATTCGGGTAGAGCTGGAGCCCCTGTCCCAGGAGGATTTCAAGCGGATCCTGACAGAGCCCAAGAACGCCCTCATCACCCAGTACACCGCCCTGCTGGAGACCGAAGGTGTTCACGTGGCGTTTGAACCCTCGGCCATCGACGAAATCGCCGCCATGGCCTACCGGGTGAACGAGCAGGCGGAGAACATAGGGGCGCGCCGCCTCCACACCGTGCTGGAACGGCTTCTGGAGGACGTGGCCTATGACGCGCCCGACCTGGTGCAGGGCGAGGTTCGGATCAATGCGGAGTATGTGCGCACCAAGCTGGCTGACGTGGTATCGGATCAGGATTTGAGCCGCTACATTCTGTAGCACAATCCGTCTGGATAGATCCACACACTATACTCATCATTGCCAAAGAGAGGAGAGCCTGACATGCAGAACCTGTTGGAGAAGACCCGCCGGATGAACCGACTGTTGTTGAAATCGGCCGGCAATGCCGTGGACTTCAAGGAGATGGCGGAGGTCCTGTCTGACTTGCTGGCCGCCAACATCTACATTATCAGCCGCCGGGGCAAGATTCTGGGCCACGCCCTGGTGGAGGGTTTTGAGTGCGGGATCATCCTGGACGAGTTCCTCCCCGGGGAGGCCTTCCCCCAGGACTACACCATGCGTCTCGGAAAGTTGGACGAGACCACGGCCAACATCACTCAGGAAGGCAAGGCCTGCGTCTTCAAGAAGGAAGAGAAGTGCATCTACGGGGAGAAGGTCAGCACGATCGTCCCCATCAACGGCGGCGGCGGTGAGCGGCTGGGTACCCTGGTCCTGGCCCGCTTCAACCAGATGTTCACCGACGAGGACCTGGTCCTGGCCGAGTACGGCGCCACCATTGTGGGCATGGAAATCCTGCGGTCCAAGTCCGACGAGCTGGAGGAGGAGGCCCGCAAGCGGGCCGCGGTGCAGGTGGCCATCGGCACCCTGTCTTACTCCGAGCTGGAGGCCGTCCAGCACATCTTTGACGAGCTGGAGGGCACGGAGGGCCTGCTGGTGGCCAGCAAGATCGCCGACCGGGTAGGCATCACCCGCTCGGTCATCGTCAACGCCCTGCGCAAGTTTGAGTCCGCGGGCGTCATCGAGTCCCGGTCCCTGGGCATGAAGGGTACGCACATCAAGGTGCTCAACGACCGGCTGCTGGGCGAACTGCGCAAGCTGCGGTAGCGCTTTTGGCGTACCCTGTTGCTGGACAGGCATAGCGAAACGGAACGCCCTCGGGCCGGGATGGCCCGGGGGCTTGGTTTTGCGTCACGTGGGGCGGGCCTACGGCGTGATGGTGTAGTCCGCCCAGCCCTGGTACATGGTGTAGCCGGCGAAGACGATGTGGCCCTGCCGCTCGGCGGCGCCTGCGGCGGTGAAGGAACCTGTGGCATCCCGCTCCACGGTATAGATGATGCGGCCTGTCTGGTCAACAAAGCCGCCGTTTAGTGCCACGATGCCCTCGGTGGGAAACATCAGCCGGAGCATGGCCAGCTGCTGCTCCTGGGCCGCGGGGGCGGGAGCCGGGGCCGTCGCCGGTACGGTCCTGCCCGTGGACGGACCGGCATCGGCGTCGATGGCCCGATACGTGAGCGGAGCCATCAGGAACAGGACCAGGATTGCCGCCAGGGCACCCGCAGCCGAACTGGTCAGGTTGACCAGGTCGTTGTTCAGCCAGGGCCAGCCGCGGGTCCTTTCGGTAGGGGTGCCGCAGCGGTGCAGCGCCTGCTCGGTTTCGACCCGGCAGTGAGGGCACCAGTAGAGAGCCTGCACGGTTGCGCCCAGCAGGCTGTCGGTCAGGGCGCCCACCACGCCGCCCAGGGTGGCGGTGGCAACCAGCACCCAGGAACCGGGGGCGGTGCGCCACGGCGAGGCCGCCCAGGCCATGACACCAATGAGCAGGGCTCCGGCCGCTGCCGCCAGGGTGCCGGTCAGGCTGACACCCCCGGTGGTGCCCCGGGGCACCGGACGCCACGTAGTGACGAGCCGCGGCAGGGTCCGGCTGAGCGACCCGACCTCCGTGGCCCAGGTGTCGGCATTGACCGTGGCCATCGCCCCCAGGAAGCCGGCGACGAGCCAGACCGATGGACGGATGGCGTAGGCCACGGCCAGGGCGGCGCCCAGGCCGCCGTTGGCCAGGGTCTGCAGAGCGTCGCGGGGCCCGGTCTTGGCGAACTTCTCACCCAAGGAGCGCTTCTCCCGCTGGCGATAGGCAGTGAGCAGGCTGGAACTGACAAAGAAGGTCACCAGCAGCAGGCTCCACACCCAGCCGCCGAAGGCGAAGATGAGGCCTCCCAGCAGCGTGGCGCCCAGAGCGCCGCTGATGGTCAGGGCCTCGCGGCGGCAGGCAAGCCAGCCGATGAGTCCTGCCGCAGCCAGACCCAATGCCAGCCCGAGCCAGCCGGAAGGCGTGTGATACAGCAGCGCCACGCCCACTGCGGCAGAGCCCAGGGGCACGGAGAGGTTGTCTGTGCCGCGCACGGAGATGGCCTCCAACAAGGCTGCCACCACCGCCAGGAGCAGGCTGAAGGCCGCCAGCGCGCCCGGTCCCAGCGGGCCGGCGACAGCGGCATCCGCCGCCGCGGCGGGGAAGACATCCAATGGCCGAAGGGCCAGCTCCCGCCAGAGTTGACCCGCCGCCCACAGGGAGAGGAAGACGGAGGCGAAGCCGGCGCCCAGCATGGTCAGGGTGCCCTCCAGCGACTTGGCTTCGCCGCCCACCGACCAGAGGTGCCGCCCTCGCGGCTGGCCCACCACGGCGGCCAGTCCGTCGCCCCAGGTCATCAGCATCATCGCCGCCAGCACCAGCAGGCGGTACTGCACGGGCCAGAGGGGGACAAGCAGCACGGCCAGCGAGGCCGGGAAATAGACGGTCCCCAGGGTGGGGCGCGAATGGGACTCCATACCCGGCAGCAGACCGCGGCGCCAGGCCAGGTAGTTGATGACCACAAAGGCCAGGGGCGCCGCCACGGCCAGTGACCTGGCCTGAATCAGCGCCACCAGCGGGATGGCGATGTGTCCCACGCTGACGTGGACCAGCTTGCGGGTGGCTTCCGCCCCCCAGCCGCGGCGGTACAGGATCTGGGCCAGTCCCAGGACCAGCCCGGCATAGAGGAAGCAAGCCGCCAGTATCAGGTAATCGCTCATGGCCGCCGTTCCTCAGAGCCCGTTACAAGGGCGCGCGGGCGATTGTAGCGGTTTGACACTGCGTCCTCCTTGACTCAAAATAGCTATGATGTGGCTCCTTGTCGGAGGTTATGCCATGCTGCTCGGCACGCTGGCCATCGCCCCCGCTGCCGCTCTGCTCATGTTCGTCTACCTGCGCGATCGGTATGAGCGGGAGCCGAAGCGCCTGGTCTTCATCGTCTTCCTTACAGGGGCCCTGGCCATCCTGCCGGCGGTCATTGTGGAGTCTGCCCTGATGGCTGTCTGGCCCGGCGCAGGCGTCCTCTACGTGGCGTTTGTGGCCGCGGGCCTGGTGGAGGAAGGCGCCAAGTGGGCAGCCGTTCGGCTGACGGCCTACCGCTCCCGCCAGTTCAACGAGCCCATGGACGGCATTGTGTACGCCGCCGCGGCCTCGCTGGGCTTCGCCACTGTCGAGAACCTTCTCTACGTGGGCGCCGGCGGCGTGGCCACCGGGCTCACCCGGGCGTTCCTGGCGGTGCCGGGCCACGCCTTCTTCGGCGTGGCCATGGGGTACTACCTGGGCCTGGCCCGGTTTGCGCCCGACCCGCGCTCCAGGCGCTGGGCCTGGAGCCTGAGCCTGGGGGTGCCCATCCTTCTCCACGGGCTGTACGACAGCCTTCTCCTCAGCGGCAATGCCATCCTGCCCTGGCTGGTCCTTCCCCTGGTGGCGGGGCTGTGGTTCTCCGCCCTGCGCCAGATCCGTCTGGCCGAGGCGGGCTCACCCTTCCGCCCGCCGCACTGGCGGTTCCGCGGCGTGTTCCGCGGCTGGCGCCCGCGCCTCTTTGCCCAGCGCAGGACCGAAGAGGGGCAGCCGCTCACTCAAGAACCCTCTGCCTGAAAGAAAGGCGGCGCCTCTTGCGAGAGCGCCGCTTCCGTGTCACGTTACTTCTGTGCTGCAGCCGTATCGTCCTTAATGGCTTCGTTCACTTCGTCCGTGATTTCCCGGGTTGCCTTGCGGAATTCGCGAATCCCCCTGCCCAGGCTCTTGCCCAGCTCCGGGAGCTTGCTCGGCCCAAAGATGACCAGGGCAATGACCAGGATGAGTAACAGTTCGGGAAAACCGATGTCTCCAAACACGAGAGTGAATACCCCCTTTCGCCGCCGCAATGGGGCGGTGAACTGGGCGCCCGGACGTCACCAGTGGCGTGAGGGAGCCACTTCGATCATAGTGCTTTGGCCCTCGGGATGCAAGATTTGACGCCCAGCGAGCAACTGCCAGTGAACACATGCAGGGAGATGGGACGATGGCGCCTGAAGAAAGTGGATCCGCCCAGAGCCGCGGTGTCAGGCGGCCGCGGTCGACCGGCCGGGCGTGGATGATGGGCGGGGTGGGCCTGCTGCTGGGTGCCGCCCTGGTGTGGGGCGCGGGGCCCGGGGCGGATGCCGTTCGGCAGGCGATTCACCTGGAGAACCTGGCCCGGCTGGCTGAGACGGCGCGGGCGGACGCCGCCGGGATTCTCCCCCAGGACATGACGGCTGAGGAGCGCAACGTGGTGGCCGTGGTGGAGGTCGCGTCGCCGGGCGTGGTGCAGATCCTGGTGGACGCCCCCACGGCGACGCACCCCGCCGGCGGCCAGTCCAGCGGTTCGGGGTTTGTCTGGGATACGGACGGCCACATCGTCACCAACAACCACGTGGTGGAGGAGGGCGGCCGGATCACGGCGGTCTTCCACGGCGGCTCGCAGGTGGAGGCGCGCGTGGTGGGGGCCGACCACCTGACCGACCTGGCAGTGCTGGAGGTCAAGGTGCCCAAGAGCGCCCTGGCGCCGCTGCCCCTGGCCGATTCGGACAAGGTGCGGGTGGGGCAGAAGGCCATCGCCATCGGCAGCCCGCTGGGCATTGGGGAAGTCAGCGACGAGTTCGGGCTGGACGGTGAACCCACCGTTACCGAGGGCATTGTCAGCGCCAAGGACCGGACGCTGCCCATCCAGCAGAACGGCGTGACCGAGTTCCGCATCCGCCGCCTGATTCAGACCGATGCCGCCATCAACCCCGGCAACAGCGGCGGCCCGCTGCTCAACTCGCGGGCCGAGGTGATCGGCGTCAACACCGCCATCATCCCCACGGCCCGCGGGATCGGCTTTGCCATCCCCTCCAACGTGGTCAGCCGCGTGGTGCCGCAGTTGATCGCCGAGGGCAAGGTGGAGCGGCCCCAACTCGGCATCGAATTCGTCAGCCTGGAGCGCGTCCGCAAGGACCTGCGCGACGCCTTTGACGAGCTTGGCTTCCCCACGGACCACGGCGCCCTGGTCACCGCCGTGGTGCCCGGCTCCGGCGCGGCGGAAGCGGGGATTCGCGGTTCAACCGGGACGCAGTTGGTGGCGGGCTACGGCCCCGTGCCCGTGGGCGGCGACATCATCGTGGCCGTCGACGGCCGGGCCATCGCCGGCGATGACCTGCCGGAAGCGGTTCTGGGGTACAGCGTGGGCGAGCGTATCACGCTGACCCTTTACCGGAACGGGCAGAAAATGGACGTGGAAGTCACCCTGAGCCGGCGCTAGGAGGCCGGCGGCGCCCGGCGGAACGCCGGGGCGGTTTCCGAAAAACCGCACAGGAAGCGCAACCGACCGGCGGCCCGACTCGTCTCACCTGTTGACGATCCCGGGCCGCCGCCGTTACGATGGATGCATCGCCCGACGCAATCGTGAAAACCACGGCGCAGCAAGTGCTGGGCCATCGCGGAGCAGGGCCGTCAGAGAAGTCCGGGAGGAGAAACCATGAAACGCGTCCTGGGCCTGCTGGTTGCAGCGGCCCTGCTGGCGAGCGGCTGCGCCGCAAGCAAGCCGGCCACATCCGGGACCACCACCGCACCCGTGTCCACCGCACCCACCGTACCCGCCACCCCGCCGTCGGCCCAGCCTCCTGATGCCGGCAGCGTCCCCGCTGCGGAGGACGAAATCGTCTGGAGGCAGGGAGGCATCGGCTACCCGCTCAAGAGCGACGACCCGCGGGCCGAGGGTAAAAAGGTCGTCATGCTGACCTTTGACGACGGCCCCGCCTCCGCCGAGCAGAAGGGCGCGACCGCCGAGATCCTCGACATCCTGAAGAAGGAGAACATCAAGGCCACCTTCTTCGTCACCGGCTACGGCGTCAAGGCCAATCCGGACCTGCTGCAGCGGGAGGTCGCCGAAGGGCACACCATTGGCACTCACACCATGACCCACCCGGAGCTCTGGGAGATTCCGACCAGGGACGGCATCGAGAAAGAGATGCTGGGCGTGGGCCCCCTGGTGGAGCAGGTGACGGGCAAGCCCGTCAAGTACTTCCGCCCGCCCAACGGCATGTACAGCGATCCCAACGGCTTCATCAAGCAGGTAGCCCGGGAGAACAACCTGGAGATCATCAACTGGACCACCGGCTCGCTGGATTGGCAGTACAGGGACCCGCAGAAGATCACGGAGCAGGTGCTGAAAACCATCGTGCCCGGCGGCATCGTGCTGATGCACGACACCCACACCTGGACGGCCCAGGCCTTGCCCGGCATCATCCAGGGGCTGCGCGACAAGGGGTACGAGTTTGTGACCATCCGCTAAGCGGCCGTTCGGGGCCGTCACCTCCTAGTGGATGCCGCGGGGATTCAACCCTCTGGACTCCCGGAGCAGCTCCGGCAGGGTCACGGGCACCAGCCCCTTGGCCTTGAGCCCTTCCAGCACGGCCGGCAGGGCGGCGTCTGTCTGCTTGCAGCTGTCGCTGGCGTGCATGAGGATGATGTCGCCGGGGTGGGACTTCTCCACTACCCGGCGGATGATCACGTCCACGCCGGGGTTCTTCCAATCAAGGGAGTCGACGCTCCAGATGACCGTCTTGTAGCCCACCTCGTCGGCGGCTATGACGGACATCTCATTGAAGTCGCCGTTGGGCGGCCGGATGAAGGTGGGTTTGACGCCGGCTACCTCCTGCAGGATCTTGTCGGCAGCCAGGATGTTCTCCTGTACGCCTTGCTTGCTCAGGCCGCTGAAATCCACGTGCTTCTGGCCATGGCTCTGTATGTCATGGCCCTCCGCCTTGATGCGCCGTACTATGTCCGGGTGGCGCTCCGACCAGGGGCCGGAGAGGAAGAACGTGGCCTTCTGGTTGTAGCGCTGCAGGACGTCCAGGACCGGCCCCGGCCGCACGGTTCCCCAGGAGATGTCAAAGGTCAGGGCCACCTTGTTGCTTTGCGTGGAGATGGAGTAGAGCGGCTTGACGCTGCCGGTCACGACGGGGCGCGCCTGGTGCTCAATGTCGGCCTCCACCTCAATCACCGGCTGCTCTGACCGCAGGTTCACGGCAACCAGCACGGCGGCCAGCAAAGCGGCGGCCGCCAGCCGCCAGCGCACGCGGCGGGTGAAGTTCAGGACAAACACGGCCATCGCCCCCGTCGTTTCAGACTACCGAACCCTATGTGGGCGTGGCCTGAAACATGCGCCGTGGACAGCTTTGGCGCGGCGGGCACACCTGTCCTCGGCGCTCGCGTTGACCGTGCCCGGGAAATCGGCCTATAATGAAGGGCGCTGAATCATGGGGGTAGATCGGGTCCTGGTGGCCCGCACGGTCTTCAAAACCGCTGTGGTGCAGAGATCCTGTGCCGGGTGGGTTCGATTCCCACATACTCCCGCCATCTCATCACATTCGTTTCGCCGGGTGCGGCCCGCAAGGGCAAGCCCGGCGAATTCGGCTTTCTCGGACCGGTGTTACTCCCGCTACATCTGTCCGCGAGCAGGCTTTGCGCCGCAACCGGTAGCAGCCTGTCAGACCGGGCCCGGAACGGGCCGGGCCGCAGCCGATGGAGCCGCTCTCGCCGCAGTACTGGCGACGAACTGGAGAAGGAGAGGGTACGATGCCGAACAACTACTTCGTCCTCAATCTGCTGGGGCTGACGCGCCGGCTGCCGGTGGTGGAAGTCAGGCCGGGGCTCAGCATCGCCAGCTTTGTCATCCTGGGCGACACGGAACTGGTGACAGCGGCGGCCGCCGCCCTGGTGGACCGCCTCCCCCCGGTGGACGCGCTGATCTCGGCTGAAGCCAAGGGCATCCCCCTCATCCACGAGATGTCGCGGCTGCTGGGAATGAACTACTTTGTGGCGCGCAAGAGCGTCAAGCCCTACATGGAGGATCCGCTGGTGGACGAGGTGGTGTCCATCACCACCCAGGCCCGGCAGGTATTGTGCCTGGACGGCCGGGACGTGCGGCGGCTGGCGGACAAGCGGGTGGCCATCGTCGACGACGTGGTGTCCACGGGCGAGTCGCTGGCGGCGGTCGAGCGGCTGGCGACCCGGGCCGGCGCCACCGTGGCTGCGAGGGCCGCCATCCTGGCCGAAGGCGAGGCCGCCCGCAGAGAAGACCTGATCTTCCTGGGGGAGCTGCCCCTGTTTCGGTCGTGACGCCTGACGCCGGCGGTGCTCGGACAGGATAGGACCCCAGTACTATTCTCTGGAAAGTCTCGGGCATGTTACCATTCATATACAGAGCTCCCCGGGACCGACCGGGGACGGGCAGTGGTTTCCTCTCTTTGCGGTTGGGACGGTGCAGTCCTACGGGAGGGAGGTGGGACTGTGACCGCAGCAACTTCCGCCATCCTCGTTGCCCTGATCGACGCAGCAGCCAAAATCCTAGTGGCCATCTTGCGGCGGCGTGCCAAATGGGCCAAGAAACAGCCCGGAAGTCTCTGACCAGGCCCTTCAGCCGACGCCGAGTGAGCCCGCTCAGGAGCACGCATATGCACCTGCACCGATCCCAACCGGGACGCCCTCAGGCGTCCCGCTTTTTGATGGCGTCCATTCTCCCGCCTCAGCCGCCGATTGACGGGGCCGGGGTGCGCCGCCGGGGTCGCGACATAACATGAAGCGGAGGTGATGATGAATGGATCTGAACGAATCGTGGACATACGGCAGCCCTCCGGTCCAGGGCCGGCGGCGCGCGGAGGCCGGGGTCAAGGTCGAAAAGGAAGTCGCTGTGCCTTACGCCGCCCAGGCTGAGGCCGTCGCCTGGCCCGTTCTGCCTCGGATGTGGCAGCAGTATGCCAGTCAGAAGGCGTGGCAGACCCAGGCGAAGCCCGCCGTTCCGTGGGCCGCCGCGCCCGTCCCGTGGTGCGCAGCCCCCGCGCAGTGGGGCGCCATGCCCGGACCGTGGACGGGAGCGCCCGGCCCGTGGGGCGGACTCCCGGGACCATGGGGCGTTGCGCCGGCTCCTTGCGGCGCCCCGCCGGTCCCCGGCGGCGCGGTCGTTGCCGCCTGGAAGGCGGCGCCGCCCCCGTGCGCTGCTCTCCCCGCAGCCTGGCAGGGCGCGCCCGCACCGTATGCCAGGCAGGCCGTCAAGCGCAAGGGCGTGGGGCCATATGCCCGCGGCACGCTGGCGGTTGACGCGGCTGTTGGCCTGGACGCCCGCGCGGACCCGACGTAGCTTCAAGCAGTCCCACGATGATCAGCAGCAGGGCGCCGGACGGATTCCGTCCGGCGCCCTCGATTGGAGCACCCGTTGCCAGCATGCCGGCCTTCCGCGCCGGCTATCCTGCGACATTCCGGGAGGCTACTCCAGGTAGTGCCGCAGGCCAACCGGAACGTCCCCGTTGTAGCGGACCGTATCCGCGCCCAGGAACGCCAGGAGGTGGGCCACGGCCTGGCTGACGCCGCGGGCCACCGCCTTGCTCGGCCGCACCCCCCGTTCCAGCGCCAGGCGGTTGACCACCAGGGCGCCGGCGCTGCGGTCGAAGCGCGGGTCCAGCCGGGCCACCAGCCGGTCGCCCAGCAGCAGGGGCATGGCGTAGGGGCCGAATTGGCGCTTCGCCGCGGGGATGTACTGCTCCCAGGTGTAGGAAAAGTCGAAGAGATCCTGGATCCTTTCCCGTCGCCACAGCAGGTTGTCCAGGGGGGAGAGGAGCGTGGCCCGGTCGCCGGCCTCCCAGGTCCCGGCCGCCTCCAGCAGGGGAACGTCGTCCGCCAGCACGTAGTAGGAGCGGCGGACGCCCTCTACCAGCACCGGCGCCAGGATGCCCGCGGCGGCGTCCTGCTCCGCCAGGGCCCGGCGTTCCGCCACTCTCTGGTGGCGCCAGCCGAATCGCAGGTCGCCGGGGTCGAACAGGCGGTATGCCCGGTAGTATTTGTGCCGCAGCGCCCGCCAGCACTCGTCCTCCGACGTGGAGGCGAAGCGCTCCAACAGGTCTCCGGGCATGACGCGCTCGGGCAGGTCGTAGAAGCGGAGGTTGCCCTCCCGGCGGGTGATCAGCAACTGGCCCGTTTCCCACAGCATCTCCAGGGCCAGGCTGGAGGCCTTGGTTCGCGCCTCATCGTCCCGCTCCCAGTAGCCGGACACCTTATCCGTTCCGGTGAAGGTGCGGGCGCTGGCGGGGCCGTTCTCCCGAACATAGGCCATGATCTCGGCAGCCGCCGCGGCTACGTGCTCCCAGCGGCGGTCGGTCAGGCCCTCCATGCGCGGCCGGATGTAGGCAAAGTCCTCACGCGGGATGGCGCAGCGGGCCTGGAGGAAGTGCTCGAACAGGAGCCCCTGGTCGAGGAGCGCCTCCAGGGAGGCCGGCCGGTAGCCATCCAGCCGGTTGGCCAACACCAGGTGGTGATTGGGCGCAACGGTGTTCACCGGGTCGATCTGCACGCACTCCAGGAGGTGAATGGCGGCCAGGGCGCCCCCGGGGTCGCCCGTCAGCCCCGCCCAGGGGGAGGGCCTGTCGCTGGTCGACAGCAGTCCCTGGTGGTACAGAAGAAAGCGCCGCGCCGCTGCCGGCCCGACGGACAGGGGGGCGGGAGGGTCCTTACGAGCCTTGCGGGCCATGGTTCACCTCTCTGCGGCTGCGGTGGGGGTTGGATAGCGCTTGCGCACCAGGTCCGCAAAGGCGCTGACTGCCGGCGGCAGGCCGCGCTGGCGCCGGAGGAGCAGGCAGGTCATGCGGGCGATCTCGGGCAGGCCTTCAATGTTGTGGGTCACCAGCCGGCCTTGGGCCACGTCCTCCCGGACCGAAGAATAGGGGATCATGGCCACGCCAAATCCCAGGCCCACCATGGTCTTGACCGCCTCGTGGCTGTCGAACTCCATGGTGATTTCCGAGTGGATGCCGTATTCGTCCAGGACGTGATCCAGGTAGGTCCGAAACTTGGACGCCTTCTGGAAGCTGATCATGGACAGGCGGCTGAGCTGCGCCATGGTCAGCGTTCTGGGGAGCTGCATGCGGGGGGCGCTGATGACCACCACCGGGTCGCGGAAGAGGGGGACGGTCTCAATCTCGTCATAGGTGACCGGCGAGGTCACAAAGCCCAGGTCAATCTCGCCCCGCAGCAGCATCTGCACGGTCTGCTGGATGTTGCCCGTCTTGACCTGCACCTTGACCAGAGGATGACGGCGCGTGAAGTCGGCCAGGACCTCCGGCAGGACGAACAGGGCCAGCGAGAAGACGGCGCCGATGGTCACCAGGCCCTTGCCCGGCTGCTCCAGGGCCTCCACGCCGGAGCGGCACTCGCGAATGAGCTGTTGAATGCGCTTGGCATGCTCGTACACCAGCTCGCCGGCGGGCGTCATGTGCGGCCGGCGACCCTTCCGCTCCAGGAGCTGGCACTTCATCTCGTTCTCCAGGGCCCGCAGTTGCTTGGTGACGGCGGGCTGGCTCATGTTCAGAGCCTGCGCCGCGGCGGTGACACCGCCTTCCTCCACGACCCGACAGAAGGTCTCCAGGTGCTGCAGAAGCAAGGCCGCCGCCTCCTTTCTCATTCCAGGGCGTTATGCAACGAATAAAAAGCATTCATTGGCATTATATCAGAGGCTGCCTTATTCTTTAGACATACAAGCGTACTGCGCATTCCGGAAAGAGGGGAGCCGACTCATGGACCTGATTTCTTGGAAAATCGGGGGAGAGCAAGGCGAAGGCATTGACTCCACCGGCGACATCCTGGCCACCGTCTGCAACCGCCTGGGCTATTACATCTATGGCTACAAGCACTTCAGTTCGCGCATCAAGGGCGGTCACACCAACTACAAGATTCGCATTTCCACGAAGAAGGTCCTGTCTACTTCCGACGACCTGCAGATCCTGGTCGCCTTGGACCAGGAAACCATTGACGTGGAGCACAAGGAACTGGTGCCTGGCGGCCTGATCATCGCCGACGCCAAGTTCAAGCCCCATCTGCCGGAGGGGTGCGAGGCGGCCCTGCTGCCCGTCCCCATGACGGAGATGGCCAAGGAGCTTGGCAACCTCCAGGTCCGCAACGTGATCTCCCTTGGCGTCAGCGCCTACCTGTTGGGGCTGCCGCTGCAGGGCTTTGAAGACATGGTCATGGAGAAATTCGGCAAGAAGAAGGGCATGGGCGAGGTCAACGTCCAGGCCCTGCGCCTGGGTTACGAGCACGCGGAGAACATGTTCTCCGTCTACAGGGACTTCCGCCTGTCCCCCGGCGACGGCAAGGCCCGCCTGCTGCTGATCGGCAACGAGGCGGCGGCGCTGGGCGCCCTGGCGGCCGGTTGCCGGATCATGACCGCCTACCCCATCACCCCGGCCTCTGAGATCATGCAGTACCTGATTCCCACCTTCCCGCAGTTCGGCGGCATTGTAGTGCAGTGCGAGGACGAGATTGCCTCCATCACCGCCGCCATTGGCGCCGGCTTTGCCGGCGCGCGGGCGATGACCGCCACCTCCGGCCCGGGCCTGTCGCTGATGCAGGAGGGCATCGGCCTTGCCTCCATGGCGGAGATCCCCGTGGTCGTCATCAACACCCAGCGCGGCGGCCCGTCCACCGGTATGCCCACCAAGCAGGAGCAGTCGGACGTCTTCGCCATGATTTTTGGCGGCCACGGCGACGCCCCGCGCATTGTGCTGACCCCCTCCACCACGGAGGAGGCCTTCTACGACACGGCGCTGGCCTTCAACCTGGCGGAGCGCTTCCAGTGCCCCGTGCTGGTGGCCACGGACCTGGCCATCTCGCTGAACCTGACCACCGTTGAGAACCTGGACCTCTCCCGCATCAAGATTGACCGCGGCCAGGTGGCCGATGCCGAGGAACTGCTGAAGATGGGCCGCGACGTTTTCAAGCGGTATGCCGTCACCGAGTCCGGCGTCTCGCCCCGGTCGGTCCCCGGCCAGAAGTACGGCCAGTACCTGGCCACCGGCATCGAGCACAGCGAGACCGGCAAGGTGATGGAGAACCCGGTCAACCGCGTCAACCAGATGAACAAGCGGTTCCGCAAGCTGCAGGGCCTGGACGTCCCCGGCGTGCGCTACACCGGCCCCGAGAACCCGGACCTCCTGCTGATCGGCTTCGGGTCCACCACCGGCGCCATTGAGAAGGTGATCCACGAGCTGACCGAGGACGGCGTCAAGGCCGCGCACCTGCACGTCCGCGTGATGTGGCCCTTCCCGTCCAAGGATGTCAAGGCGGCCATCGAGAAGGCCAAGCGGGTCATCGTGGTGGAGAACAACGCCCAGGGGCAGCTGCTCCGCCTGATCAAGATGGAGGTCGGTCACTACGACCACGTGCAGTCCCTGCTGAAGTACAACGGCAATCCGTTCCTGCCTAGCGACATCATGGGCAAGTGCCGGGAGGTGCTGGGTTAATGGCTACGACTCTGGCGGAATTCAAGACCGCAGAAAAGTCCTGGTGGTGCCCAGGCTGCGGCGACTTCGGCGTCCTGGCCGCCATGCAGCGCGCTCTGGTGGAGCTGGACCTGAACCCCGAGATGGTGACGATTGTCGCCGGCATCGGCTGCTCCGGCCGCATCGGCAACTACATCAACTCCTACAACTTCCATACCGTGCACGGGCGGACGCTCCCCACGGCCATGGGCGTCAAGCTGGCCAACCGCGACCTGACCGTGATTGCGGCCGGCGGCGACGGCGACGGCCTGGCCATCGGCATGAGCCACTTCATGCACATGATGCGCCGCAACATCGACATCACCTACGTCCTGATGGACAACCACATCTACGGCCTGACCAAGGGTCAGGTCTCCCCCGCCTCCGACCCCGGCTTCGTCACCAAGTCCACGCCGGCCGGCAACATTGAACACCCGGTCCGGCCCCTGGAGCTGGCCCTCGCCGCCGGCGCCGGCTTTGTGGCCCAGGGCTTCTCCTCCAACCTGCAGCAGTTGGCCGACCTCATCAAGCAGGCCGTCCAGCACCGCGGCTTCTCCTTCGTCAACGCCATCAGCCCCTGCGTCACCTTCAACAAGGTGAACACCTACGATTTCTACAAGGAAGGGCTGGCCAACGTCGACGAGGATCCCAACTACGACGCCACCGACCGTGCCAAGGCCTTCGCCAAGGTGGTCGAGACCGGCAGCATGATCACCGGCCTGATCTACCGCGAGGAGCGGCCCGCCTACGAGGACCTGGCTCCCGGCTTCATGAAGGTCCCGCCTGTGGTCAAGCAGGACCTGGCGATGAAGCCCGACCAGTTCGAGAAGCTGCTGGCCAAGTTCCGGTAAGTGGTCTGCCGTCACGACCGCCCCCAGTTCGGTGGCCGCCGCCAATCCGTGGCCGGCCCAACCGAGCCACGTCTCTGACCCCGGCCCGCACTCCGTTGAGTGCGGGCCTTGTCTTTCGGGCAACCGGCACGTCCGGTTTCCTGCAATTGGGCGAGACACTTTGCCGGTGTTGAGTGTCTTTATGGGTGAAGGAGGCGGAAAGGTGAAGTTCGACGACGTTGTGGACGAACACGCGGCTCGCCTGTACCGGCTGGCCCTGCGCACGATGGGCAGCGAACTGGAGGAACAGATTCCCGTGCCGGCGGGCCTGGAGGCGGGTCTCAAGCAGCAGGCCGCCCGGCGTCGCGGTGGACGCCGCTGGTCGGTGGGGCACTGGGTGGCCCTGGCCGCCGCGCTGGTACTGGCTCTGGGTATTGGCGCTTACCGTTACTCGTCGACCGCCCTGGCGGAGCGGACGACCTACCTGGGACCGAACACGCCCGACCCCGCTGCTGTCAAGCCGCTGCGCAGCGACGACCAGGCCAAGCTGGAGGCGCTGCTGCCGACGATGATCCCGCTGCACTATCAGGGCCCGGACTTCGAGGGCTTTGAGGTCGTGAAGGTGCAGACGGCCGCCGAGGCCGGCGTCTACGGCGAAATGGTGGAGAACATGGCCGGGGCTCAGGTGGCGAAGTCCACGTTTGTGGTGCAGCTTCACTTCCCCAAGCTGGAGCCCAGCGCCAGCATGTCGCAGGGCCAGCTGTTCATCACCAGGACCAAACAGGGCTGGGACGTCTGGTTCCGGTACCACTAGGTCCGGGCAGGGCCCGGCGCCGCCGGGTTGTCTAAAACCAGCCCCTCCCTCATAAACCTGTGGTGGACCGGCCCCGCGACAGGGGCCATGAGGGAGGGGGAGCGGCATGAGGAAGCTGGATCGCGCGGGCACCGGCCTGCTGGCCTTGCGGCTGGCGGTGGGCCTCATCTTCCTGCTGCACGGGCTGCCCAAGCTGGCGGACCCGGCGGAGTTCACGTCGTTCTTTGTGGGGGCCGGCATGCCCTGGCCGGCGGCGGCCGTGCTCCTGGCAGGGTTCATGGAGGCCGCGGGCGGACTGGCACTGCTGGCGGGGGTGGCCACACGGCCCGCCGGCGTGGCCCTGGCGGCGGAGATGGCCGTGGCCATCGTCAAGGCGCGGATGGGCCGGGGATTCGTTGGCGGCTGGGAATTCGAACTGCTGCTTTTGGCCGCGGCGCTGGCACTCTCCCTGACGGGCCCGGGCGAGTACACGCTGCTGCAGCAGGACGATCAGCCGGCTCGCCGGCGCAGCGCCTTATAGCCCGGCCGCCTTCGGCGCATAGTAGTGCCGGAGGTTGGCGCAATTGGGCACACTCGTTCACATCATCTACTGTGACATCTGCAGGAGGCCGACCCGCAAGAAGACCCGGCTCTTCACGCGCTCCACCGGGCGCCCCGTCTGCCGGGAGTGTTTCGAGAAGTACGGCTATACACTGGGCATACACCTGTGAGAGGCGGCTGTGGCCGCCTCTCCGCTTTTGGCAACTCGATACTTTCGTTAGGCCTACTCCCCCGTGGAGCGATGGAGTACAATGGGCTTGTGTGGAACCGGATCCCATGGGAGCGACGGATATGGACAAGGACAAAATCAAGCACGCCGTGCGGCTGATTCTGGAGGCCGTGGGGGAGGACCCCGACCGGGAAGGCCTGCGGGAGACGCCGCGCCGCGTCGCCGACATGTACGATGAGATCTTCGCCGGGCTGCATAAAGACCCGGGTGAGCCGCTGTCCGTGGTCTTCAAGGAAGAGCACGACGAGATGATCATCGTCAAGGACATCCCGGTCTACTCCATGTGCGAGCACCACCTGCTGCCGTTCTTCGGGCAGGCGCATGTGGCCTACATCCCGCGCAACGGCAAGATCACCGGACTGTCCAAGCTGGCGCGTCTGGTGGACCTGGCGGCCAAGCGGCCGCAGGTGCAGGAACGGCTGACGGTGCAGGTGGCGGAGCTGCTCATGGAGCGCCTGGACGCCCAGGGCGTCCTGGTGGTGGTGGAGGCGGAGCACCTCTGCATGAGCATGCGGGGCATCAAGAAGCCCGGCTCCAGGACGGTAACGTCCGCCGTGCGCGGCGTCTTTGAGGAGCACGCCACCCGCATGGAGGCCATGCACCTGATCAACCGCAGCGGCGCGTAGCAGCGCCATCCGCGCCAAACACCGACGCTCGCCCGGCGTCGGTGTTTGCGTCCAGTCCGACCGTTCTCCGGCAGAAGGGTGGCCACCATGTACCCCACGGCGTACCGCCGGTTCCTCGCTCTGTTCGGCGCCAGGAGATACTACGAGGGGCACGACGTGCTGGAGGAGCACTGGCGCGTCGACCGACAAGACTTCTACAAGGGTCTGATCCAGTTTGCCGTAGGGCTCTACCACGCGTCCCGCGGCAACGCCAAAGGCGCGGCACGCTTGCTGGAAAGGGCCCAGGGCTATCTTGAACCATACCGGCCCAGTTACCTGGGCCTGGACGTGGAGGCGGCGGTGGAGCGGATCGCCGCAGCCCGGCTCGCTGTGGTCCGGGGAGCCCCCGTGCCCCGCATGGTCCTGACTCTCGTGGACCCGAATCTGACGCCGCTGACCGAGGAGGTGCCGGAGTGACTCACGCCACAGAGCCTGGAGTTCACTGGGAGGAATGGAGTCCGGAAGCTTTCGTCCGGGCCACCAGGGAGAATAAGCCGGTGCTGCTGCACATCGGCGCGGTGTGGTGCCACTGGTGCCATGTGATGGACCGCACCACATACCGCGACGAGCGCGTCGTCCGCTGTGTCAACGAACACTTTGTGCCGGTACGCGTGGACAACGACCGGCGTCCGGACATCAACCGGCGATACAACATGGGTGGCTGGCCCACAACGGCCTTCCTCACACCCTCAGGTCAGGTGCTCACCGGAGCTACCTACATTCCGCCGGAGCAGATGCTTGCCGCCTGCCGGCGGGTGGCCGAGTTCTGGCAGGAGCACGGCGGCGAGGTGGGCGAGGCTACGGAGAAGGGAGACGGTGCAGCGGGGCGCGACGGCACGCCAGGCCGTCGTACCAGGGGGCGGCTCTCCCTCGCGGTCGGGCCTGAGCCGAAGGACGAGAGCGGGCAGGCCGCGTCGAATCCGCTTGACCAGGCACTTCTGGAGCGACTGGCCGATCAGGTGGCGCAGGACTTCGACGCCGAATACGGCGGGTTCGGAAACCATCCCAAGTTTCCTCAAGTGGCCAGCCTGGAGCTGGCGCTCGACCGGTACCTGCGCACCGGCGACGTCCTGTTCCGCACGATCCTGGAGAAGACCCTGCAGCACGTGGCGGAAGGCGGCATGTACGACCCCGTGGAAGGCGGTTTCTTCCGCTATTCCACCACGCGGGACTGGTCCGTGCCCCACTTCGAGAAGATGCTGGAGGACAACGCCCGCCTGCTTGACCTGTACCTGAAGGCCTTTCAGGCTACGGGCCGCCCCGCTTATCGAGACACCGCCGCCGACGTGTTGCGCTTCTTCCAGGCGGTGCTTCGCAATCCCGGATCGCCCTATCTGGCCGGGAGCCAGGACGCGGATAAACAGTACTACAGCTTGCCCCTGAACGAGCGCAGGCAGCGTACGGCACCCTTTGTTGACCGCACCGTCTACACGGACTGGAATGCGCTGGCGGCCGTCGCCCTGATGCGGGCTGGTCGGGTGCTGGGTAAACCGGAGCATACGGTCTGGGGCGTGGACCTGGTGCGGGCCCTCGACCGTGACCTGCGGGGGCCGGCCGGCGGGATGGCGCATTTTCGAGTCTGGTCGGACGGGCGCTTCCGCGGCGAGCCACAGTTGGTAGGAATGCTGGCCGATCAGGTGGAGATGATGGCCGCCCTGCTGGCGGCCTACACCGAGACCCGCGAGCCCTGGACGGTGGAGCGGGCCCAGGAGTTGGCGGCTTATCTTGACGAGCACCTGGCATGGGGGGCGGAACGCTACTTCGACACCCCCTTCGACCCGGACGCGCCAGGCGCCCTGAAGTCCGGCGTGCGGCCTATGGAGGAGAACGCTCGGGCTGCGAGGGTACTGCTGACGCTCTACCAGCTCACGGGCCGGGAAGCGTATGAGAGCCAGGCGAGGCAGGCCCTGGCGGGGCAGGCGGCGGACCTGGCGGAGCGGTACGGCTCTCATGGCGCCGTGTTTGGGCTTGCCCTGGACAGCCTTCTCTACCCGCTTCACGTGGTCGTGGTCGGACCGTTGGAGGGAGGCAAGGCGGTGGTAACCGGGACCTCGGTGGACGCCGCACGGAGCCTGCCCCTTGGTGCCCTCAGCGTGGCCGTTCAGGACACGGCCGGCGCCAACCCGCACCGGCCGGTCGTCACGTACCCCGCGGGAGACGGCCCCCGCGCCTTTGTCTGCTCGGGAGCCACCTGTTTTGCCCCCATAGAAAG
Organism: Bacillota bacterium; assembly: GCA_050260815.1. Lineage (GTDB taxonomy): Bacteria > Bacillota > Sulfobacillia > JAMDAP01 > JAMDAP01 > JAMDAP01. Next base: position 1,511 of record JBLNCQ010000092.1, on the reverse strand, counting down.
TCCGCACGGCCTGGAGGACTTGATCCGACGGGCAGCCCGTGGAGAGGAGTAAACACCGGCAGCCGCCTCGCCAGTCACAACTCCCCCCGAACAGAATAAGGTGTTATGACAACGCGCCTGTGACAGCGCGCATGCACTAACACCAAGGTTCTGTGCACCCTTGAGAGGGGGGCGGCGATGGGCTCCTTGACCCTTGCTGTCCGCGAGGCGGGCACCGGCGTCTGGCTTGCCGATTATCGGTTCATTGTCAATGAAGACAACGTCGGAGACCCGAGATCACCAGACCCGCTGGACTGGCCGTCGCAGAAAGCGGGTGCGAGCAACAGCCCCGTGGTGGCCACGGGTGACGGGCTGAGCCCGCCGGTCTCCCTTCCCGACGGCAAATACCTTGTCTCCGTGCTGGCCCCGGGGCACAAGCTTGGCGGCAACTGCGTCACGGTAACGGGGGACACGCAGGTGACGGTAGAACTGCAGCCGGACCCGCTCCCCCTGTCGAAGATCCGCGTCCACGTGTTTCACGACAACCACCCGGTGAACGGAGAAGACGACCGTCCTCTGGAGTCCGGCCTCAGCGGATTCCGCATCGTCCTTGCCGATGCGGTCGGCGAGGTGACCGTGGACTACTTTGGCAATGTCCTCGGGACGGCCTATCGGCGCGATGCCAGCGGGAGGCCGGTGCTCGACCGCGAAGGTAAGCCGGTTCCCATCCCCGGAACCGGGGGTGTCATCCTCACCGATGTCAACGGCAACGCCCTGATTGACAACCTGCCACCCGGGAAGTACGGCGTTCAGGCCATTCCGCCGGAGGGCACGGACTGGGTCCAGACCACCACCATTGAGGGGACCCACGTGATTGACGCGTGGGTGGAGGAGGGCAACGACGGCTACAGCCCTCGGGAGGGATTCCAGACCGCGCTGGTCTGGATTGGGTTTGTCCGGCCCATCGCCTTCCCGCCGCCCGCGCCCGGGACCCCGACCGGCGTCATTACCGGGACGGTGCGCACCATTGTTGAATTCACGCCGCCTACGAAGCCCCTTCTCCTGGGTGAACCCGTGGATCGACCGTGGATTGCCCTGACGGACATCGGCGGGTCGGACCAGCAGGTCTATCTTGGCCGCGGCAACCCGGACGGCACCTTTGCGATTCACAACGTTCCCGCTGGGCTCTATCAGCTGGCCGTTTGGGATGACCCGCTTGACTATATCATGGGATTCCGGACGGTGCAGGTGGCGCCGGGCGCCACCGTGGACCTGGGGGATGTGGGCATTCCCCGGTGGTTCGGCTGGATCAAGGGGACCGTCTTTTACGATCAGAATGAGAACGGCGTCAGAGACCCGGGAGAACCGGGCATCCCCATGGTTGACGTGGGTACCCGCTTCAAGGACGGCAGCATCCAGTACGGCACGGTCACCGGCGATGACGGCAGCTTCGCCCTGAATGAGGTCTTTGAACTGGAGCGCTTCGCCGTGGCCGAGTTGGGGTTCTCCCGTTTCGGCGCGACCGGGGTCTC
>JBLNCQ010000091.1:0-8738 GCA_050260815.1 Bacillota bacterium | reverse complement strand
GGTGGTGCGGTCCGTTGCCGCCGACGGCGGCAACCTCATCATCCCCGCCTTCGCCGTGGGGCGTACCCAGGACCTGCTGTACTACCTGAACAAGCTGCAGGAGGCCGGCCGGGTCCCGGAGCTGCCTGTTTATGTGGACAGCCCGCTGGCCACGTCGGCCACGCAGATCTTCCGCCGCCACCAGGAGTGCTTTGACCAGGAGGCGCGCGGCCTGCTGGCCGCGGGGGACGACCCGTTCTCCTTCCCCGGCCTCACTTACGTGCGCAGTCCCCAGGACTCCATGGCCCTGAACCAGATGAGCGGCGCCATCATCATCAGCGCCAGCGGCATGGCCAACGCCGGCCGCGTGCTGCACCATCTCAAGCACAACCTCTGGCGCCCCGAATCCACGGTGCTCTTTGTGGGATACCAGGCCGAAGGAACCCTGGGCCGGGCCCTGCTGGGCGGAGTGCGCGACGTTCATGTCTTGGGCGAGGCCATCTCCGTCCGGGCCAAGATCCGCCAGCTCAGCGGCTTCAGTGCCCACGCCGACCAGGCCGGACTGATGGCCTGGGCACGGGGATTGGACAGGCCGCCGGCGGTTACCTTTGTGGTCCACGGCGAACAGTCGGGTGCGGAGGCCCTGGCCGGACTGCTCAAGGAGGCGGGCCACCGGCCGCGCATCCCCGCTCTGGGCGACAGCCTGGACATCGCCCGAGACGCCGAGGGCACGCTAGTGATCAGCGACGGGGAGCGGCGGGCGGTGTCCGTGGAGCTCGCCGCGCCGGCACGCCGCGGCAACGGCCTGGAGCGCGAGGTGGGCAGCGCCCTGGCCGCGCTGCGGCGGTTCCGCCAGGTACTGGTGACGGGGCAGTACAACGGGGAGCAGAACGGTATCGCCTATACCGACCTGTGGAAAGAACTGCGCCGCGCCCTCAAGGACGTGGGCCTGGTGATGGCGCGTGCAGAGAGGAGATCCCGGCATGGAGAGGACCATTGACAAGTCTATAAGGCTCTTCGCGGAAGCCAAGGAGATCCTGCCCGGAGGCGTGAACAGCCCGGTGCGGTCGTTTCGGGCCGTAGGGGGTCAGCCTCTGTTCATCCAGCGGGGCAAGGGCTCGCGCGTCTGGGACGTGGACGGGAACGAATACATCGACTACGTGCTGTCCTACGGGCCGCTGCTGGCCGGGCACGCCCACCCGGCGGTGGTGCGGGCCGTGCAGGAGGCGGCGGAGCGAGGCACCAGCTTTGGCGCTCCCACGGAGGCCGAGACTGAACTGGCCCTGATGATCCGCCAGGCCATGCCGGCGGTGGAGATGGTGCGGCTGGTCAACTCCGGCACCGAGGCCACCATGAGCGCCATCCGCCTGGCCCGGGCGGCAACCGGGCGCAGCAAGATCATCAAGTTCACCGGCTGCTATCACGGGCACCACGACGCCCTGCTGGTGCGCGCCGGTTCGGGCGCCCTGACCCTGGGGGTGCCGGACAGCCCGGGCGTGCCGCAAGAGATTGTGGCCCACACCCTGACGGCGCCGTACAACAGCCTGGAGGCTGTGGAGCGGCTGTTCCGCCTGTACCCGGAGGAGATCGCCTGCATCATTGTGGAGCCGGTGGTCGGCAACATGGGCCTGGTGCCGCCGGAGCACGGGTACCTCCAGGGCCTCCGCCAGCTCTCGCAGCGGCACGGCACCCTGCTCATCTTCGACGAAGTCATGACCGGCTTCCGCGTGGCCCACGGCGGTGCCCAGGCGCGCTACGGCATTAAGCCCGACCTTACCACCCTGGGCAAGGTCATCGGCGGCGGTCTGCCCGTGGGCGCCTACGGCGGCCGGCGCGACCTGATGGAGAAGGTGGCCCCGGCCGGGCCCATGTATCAGGCGGGGACGCTGTCCGGCAACCCCCTGGCGACTGCGGCGGGCGTTGCCATGCTGAAGCTGTTGACCGCCCCCGGCGTGTATGAAGACCTGGAAGCCAAGACCGGCCGTCTGGCCCAGGGCCTCAAGGAGATCGCGGACCGGCTGGGTGTGCCCCTGCAGGTCGCGGCGGTGGGCAGCATGTTCGGCTTCTTCTTCAACGAGCACCCGGTCAAGGACTTTGAAGGTGCCACGACCTCCAACACGCGCCGCTACGCAGCCTTCTTCACCGAATGCCTGGACCACGGCGTGTACTTTGCGCCGTCCCAGTTCGAAGCCGGCTTCATGTCCCTGGCCCACCGCGACGCCGACATTGACCGCACCCTGGAGGTGGCCGAAGGGGCCCTGAGGGCGGCCCGCTATGCCCGGTAAGGCCGGCAGGGTTAAGGCCCTGCTTCTGGACCTGGACGGCACCGTGCTGGACACCAACCAGCTCATTGTGAAGAGTTTTCAGCACACGCTGGGCGAGCTTCTGGGCCTGACGGTGGCGGCGGAGGAACTCTACCCCTACTTCGGCGAGCCCCTGATCCACACCATGGCCCGGTTCTCGCCGGAACGGGCGGAGGAGATGGTGGCGCACTACCGGGCCTTCAACATCGCCCACCACGACGAGCTGGCGAGGGTGTTCCCGGGGCTGTCGGAGGCCCTGGCCCAGCTGCGAGAGGGCGGGATGCGGCTGGCCATCGTCACGTCCAAGTATTCCGCTACGGCCAGGCGGGGGCTGGACCTGTTCGGGCTGACCCCGCTCTTTGAAACCCTGGTCACCATGGAGACCACGCCCCGCCACAAGCCTGACCCGGATCCGGCCCTGGCGGCCCTGGAGCGGCTGGATCTGCCGCCGGAGGAGGCGGTGATGGTGGGCGACAGCATTCTGGACGTGCAGTGCGGCCGCAGTGCCGGCACGGGCACGGCAGTGGTGGGCTGGAGCGTCTTCCCGCGGGCGGAGCTGCAGGCCTCCCAGCCCGACTACTGGCTGAACCGCCCCCAGGACCTGCTTTGCTTTCTTCCCTGAACCCCCGGAAGGAATCCGTTCCCACTGACGAGAAAGCCCATGGGGCCCTGTGGCGGCCGCCGCTCCCAAGCGGCGCCGCCCCAGCCCGAGGCGAGGCTCAGGAAGGGAGCGGTCATGATGGACTACAGGAACCTGCTGGTTGAGCTGGAACCGCCCATCGCGGTGGTGCGGCTGAACCGCCCCAAAGCCCTCAACGCCCTTAACAGCGAGCTCATGGGAGAGATGGCGCAGGCTCTGGCCAAACTGGAGGGCAACCCCGAGGTCGGGGCGGTTGTCCTGACCGGCGATGAACGCGCCTTTGCCGCCGGCGCGGACATCAAGGAGATGGCCTCCGCCGGCGCGGTGGAGATGCTGCTGCGCAACCAGTTCGTCGCCTGGGAGAGCGTCCGCAACTTCCCCAAGCCCATCATCGCCGCCGTCTCCGGCTACGCCCTGGGGGGCGGGTGCGAGGTGGCCATGATGTGCGACATGATCATCGCCTCGGAGACGGCCCAGTTCGGGCAGCCGGAGATCAATCTGGGCATCATCCCCGGGGCGGGCGGCACCCAGCGCCTGACCCACGCCGTGGGCAAGGCCCGGGCCATGGAGATCATCCTGACCGGCCGGCCCATCCAGGCGGCGGAAGCCCTGGAGTTCGGCCTCGTCAACCGCGTGGTGCCCGTGGAGCTCTACCTGGACGAAGCCAAGCGGCTGGCCCGCGAGATTGCCGGGAAGGCTCCGGTGGCCGTGCGGCTGGCCAAGGAGTCCGTGCTGCGCGCCTTTGACGGGTCGCTGCAGCAGGGCCTGGACTTTGAGCGCAAGAACTTCTACCTTCTCTTCGCCAGCGAGGACAAGGCGGAGGGCATGACCGCCTTCATTGAGAAGCGGAAGCCCGACTGGAAGGGGAAGTAGACAAGGAAGGGCCCTCCAACCGACAGGCTGGGGGCCCTTTTGCCTTTTCCACTAGACAGGGCGCGTCTCCGACCGCTCCGGCGGCAGGCTTCCTAGGAGGGCCGCAGGCCGGGGCGAGGCGCCTTGCGGTACTTGACGATGTTCACGTTGTCAACCGAGAAGACCAGCCCCTCGCCCACCATGCGGTCCAGCTCGGGGATCAGGGCGGCAATGCGCTCCGGGCTATCGACGATCTCAATGATCACGGGCAAGTCTTCGGACAGGCGCAGGATGTTGGCCGTGTGGACCCGGCTGCCGGCCCCATAGCCCTCGAGACCGCGGTAGACTGTGGCGCCGGCTATCCCCATCTCCCGGGCTCGCATGACGATGGCGTGGTAGAGCGGGATGCCCCGGTACTGATCGCGCTCGCCAATGTACATCTTGAGCAGTTGACCGGTGACCTGCGTTCGCATGCTCATTCCCCTCCGCTCGAGTGAGGTAGGCTACAGCAGCCGGCCGGTCACGACCCCCAGCCAGACGGCCACCAATCCTGCACCAAGGCTGCCCAGCGCGTTCATCCCGGCCAGGACCAGGCTGCCGCTCTCCACCAGGTGCAGCGTTTCATAGGTCAGGGTGGAGAAGGTCGTAAAGGCCCCAAGGAACCCCACGGTCAGGGCGGATCGCCAGGCGGGGTGAAAGGCGAAGCGGTCCAGGCCCACCACGGCCAGGAACCCTAGAAGGAACGAACCCAGGATGTTGACAGCAAAGGTGCCGTAGGGGAAGGCGCTGGGGGTGCGATTGCTCACCCACCCCTGAAGGAAGTAGCGGCTCAGTGCGCCCGCTGCTCCTCCCGCGGCTATGAGTAGGATATTCAACAGCATACTCCCTTCTCCCGCTGGCCGGATGCCGGTCGGGATATCCCCGCCCTGGCCACACAGGAATGAAAAAACCCCCACCAGCACGACTGGTAGGAGCCATCAGCAGTGACCTGCGGTTAACGGCGAGCCCCATCGCCTTGTCCTACTATAATGGGCCTGCGACGCGGGCGTCAAGGGAAGGAGTCGGAGGCATGAGCAAGAGGCCCGTTTTGGAAGGCCGCGTGGCTATTATCACGGGATCCAGCCGGGGCATCGGCAAGGCCCTGGCGCTGCGCCTGGCCGCCGAGGGCGCGGACATCGTGGTCGCGGCCAAGAGCGAGCAGTCCTCGGAGCGGCTGCCCGGGACCATCTACGAGACCGCGGCCGAGGTGGATCGGCTGGGCCGGCAGGCCCTGCCGGTGCGCGTGGACGTGCGGAGCGAGGAAGACGTCGCCCGCATGGTGGAGCGGACCATGGAGCGGTTTGGGCGCGTCGACATTCTGATCAACAACGCCGGGGCGCTGTGGTGGAAGCCGGTGCTGGAGACGCCCTCCAGGCGGTTCGACCTGCTGATGGGCGTCAACGTACGCGCCGCCTACCTTTGCTCCTACTATGTGCTGCCCCACATGCAGCGGCAGCGCTGGGGCCACATCATCAACATGGCACCGGGCATCTCCACCCGAGCCAACCCGGGGATGGTGGCCTACATGATCGCCAAGATGGGCATGGCGAGGCTGGCCATCGGCATCGCCGAGGAGCACCGGCAGGACAACATTGCCGCCAACGCCCTCTGGCCCGTAGCCCCCATTGAAACGGCGGCGGTGATCAACAACCGCCTGGGGGAAAGGGAGCAGTGGCGATCACCGGAGATTCTGTGCGACGCGGTCATGGCCATCCTCAGCCACGAGCCGTCCCGGTGCACCGGGAGGCAGCTTACCGACGAGGAGATTCTGCGCGAGGCGGGCGTGACAGACTTTGACCGGTACTGGCTGGGCGGCGGGCCCCCGGCAAACCCCATCTGGATCGACGGGCGAGACGGTTCGGGCTGGTAGCATCCTCCAGAGCGGAGAGGGCTGCCGGCCCCTCTTCATGGGACAGAAACGGCGGGGTACCGCCGAATGCTTTCCGTGCAAACGTCCACGGGAGGTACATCCCCATGAAGAAACGCGCAGTGTTCGTTGCATCCGCTCTGGCTCTCACCCTGACAATGGCCGTGCCCCTGACGGCTCTGGCCGATGCCACCGCCCCGGCGGCCACCACCCCGACCGCCCCCGAGGCGGTCACAGCGTCGGCGCAAACCACCGCGGCGCCCGCGCCCCAGACGGCGGACGCCGGCCTCCTGCCCGGCGGTCCCCTCTACTTCCTGGACCGTCTGGTCGAATCCGTGCAGCTTTTCCTGACCCGCAGCCCGGAGGCGCGCGTGGACCTCTATGTGAGGTTCGCCGACGAGCGCCTGGCCGAAATGAAGCTGGTGGCGTCCCAGCCGTCAGGCGACGGTCTGCAGCAGCAGGCGGCAACCCAGGCACTTGCCTCAGATGTTCTTGAGACCCTCAGCCGGGCGGGAGCCGGCCTGGAAGCGCTGAAGCTGGAGAACGGCGACCTGAAGGTGGCCGCCAAGGTTCAGGCCGTGGCCCAGGAGGGCGAATCCGTCCTCCGCACCAACCGCGTCCTGCCGGGTGCGGTTACCCCGCACATGCTGCAGCAGGTGAACGAGATCCTGCAGACGGTCGCCGCCATCACCTCGGTGAACGCAGACGCCGTGGCCCAGGCCCGGGACAGCGGCGTTCAGCCCGGGCGCCTGGCACTGACCGTCAAGATGGCCCAGACCTCCGGCAAGGACGTCAGCACCGTGGCCGGTCTGATGAAGACCGCTTCCGATCCGGCTCAGGTGGCCCAGCAGCTGGGGCTGGACCCGAACACCTTCACCAAGCTGGAGATCAAGGTCAGCGGGTCGGAGGTCAAGGTGGAGGCGGCCGGTTCCGCAGCCGCCGCCCAGCCCACGGCGGCCGCGGCCGGCTGGAACGGCCAGATCGCGCTGCCGGGCGACGTGGCCCAGGTGCTGGACTACAAGTATGAGGCCAGGGATGGCAAGGTGGAGTACCAGGTGACCTACGTGGACGCCAGCGGCCGCATCGTCACCTACAAGTACGAGTCCAAGGACGGCAAGGTGGAGACCAGGCTAGAGGTCCACGCCCAGGGCGGCAAGATGCTGCCGTCGGGGCAGGCGGCCAGGCTCTACGGTCAGCCGGCCAGGGCCTTTGCCCCCGGCCAGGTGAAGAAGGAGAAGGAGAAGGACGGCAAGGATCAGCAGTCTCCATCGGAACGTGATGATCAAGACCACGAAGAAGTGGACGACTGAACACACGGCCGGCCCGAGGTCAACTCGGGCCGGCCTCCTCTTGCGGCGTTCCCGCTGGATATGCACGGAGCGGAGGGGGATGCTTCCACAAGAACTACGTCGTAGGAGGCATTCAGGCATGGGACAGTCCCGCCCCGCCGCCGGTCTGACCGTCTGGCAACTGGTGATGCTGGCCCTGGGCACCGTTGTCGGCGGCTCCTTCTTCCTGGGCGGCGCCATTGTCCTGCAGGCGACCGGGCCCTCCATCCTCATCGCCCTGGCCCTGGGGGGAGCCCTGGTCTTTCTGATTCTGCGGGCTCTGGCCGAACTGACCGTGGGCCGCCCCGCCCGCGGCTCGTTTCGGGAATATGCGGAGCAGGCCTTCGGTCCAGCGGCGGGGTTCGTGGTGGGCTGGGTCTACTGGACGGGCATGATGCTGGCCATGTCCTCCGAAGCCACCGCCGTGGCCGTCTTCCTGCAGCTCTGGGTGGCCGCGCCGCTGTGGCTCCTCAGCGGGCTGGTCATCGTGGCGTCGCGCGAGGGCTGTCCCCCCGCCGGCTGCCAGATGCCGGGGTACCCCTACTCCACCTGGACTGCCATCGGGCTGATGGTGGTGATCATGGCCAGCATGCCCCTGGTAGCTGGCCAGGCAGCGGGGCTATTGGCCGGGCTGGCGCTGGTGGGTGCCTTCGGCCTCGTCTACTGGGTTACGCGGCGCCGCCGGGCGCCCACGGGAGAGACTCCGGGCGAACGCATCCGGGAGGAGCGAGGTGCAGAGGACGGGCCCCTGCCGCTGGCGTAGCACACGCGCGCAGAGCCACGGGCACGTCCCCGCGCTCTGGCCGCCCTTCGCCGCGCCGTCCATCAGATGACCAGTTCCACCTCGTACTCCCGCATCCAGATGTCCACCTGGACCAGATAGGCGAAGAACTGGGCATCGTCCATGAGCTGGCCGAACCAGGGGGAGCCCGTGGCCGCCTGACGCGAACGCTCCACCAGTCCGCGCACAGCCTCGACGTCCAGCAGGTCCTGGAGCGGCGATGTGGGGTCATCCAGGCGGGCGAGCAGCAGGCGCTGGGTGGCCGCCAGGTAGGCCGGGTTGTGGGTCTTGGGATAGGGGCTCTTGCGGCGGGTGCGCACCTTCTCCGGCAGGATCCCCTCCATCGCCCGGCGCAGCACGCCCTTCGCCTGGCCGTCCACCGTCTTCATCGCCCAGGGGATGTTCCAGACGTACTCCACCAGGCGGTGGTCGCAGAAGGGCACCCGGACCTCCAGCCCCCAGGCCATGCTCATGCGGTCCTTGCGGTCCAGCAGCACGGGCATGAAGCGGGCTATGTTCAGGTAGAACAGCTCGCGCCGCCGCGCCTCCGGGGGCTCCTCCCCCGGCAGCCGGGGGACCTCGTCCAGCGCTTCCCGGTAGCGCTGCGCCACGTACTCCTCCGCCCTGAGCGTCTCTCGCACCCCGGGCTTCAGCAGGGCGGCTCGCGCCTGGCTCTTCAGGGCCCAGGGGAAGGTGCCGGAGTTCAGGGCGTCCTCCCGGTAAAACCAGGGGTAGCCGCCGAAGACCTCGTCCGCCGACTCGCCGGACAGGGCCACGGTTGCCCGGGTCTTGATCTCCCGGGAGAAGACGTAGAGCGACGAGTCCACGTCGGCCATGCCGGGCAGGTCGCGGGCCAGGGTGGCCGGGCCCAGACCGTCCACCAGGTCTGAGGTATCAAAGACGAAGAGGCTGTGGTTGGTGCTGAAGGCTTGGGCCATCAGCCTGGCGT
>JBLNCQ010000090.1:0-14983 GCA_050260815.1 Bacillota bacterium | reverse complement strand
AGTCCCAGATTGCCGGGTACATAGAGACGGAGGGCGAGCCGGAGGCGACCGTGGAGGTGCCCTACACGGAGCTGAGGCTGCGCATGGCCAGCCACCTCTGGCAGTCCAGCATCACCTCGGTCGCCGTGACCACCTGGATGGACATCGACGCCACGCGCCTGCTGGCATTGCGGGAGCGCTGGCACCCCTATTTTGAGGCGGCGGAACAGGCGCCGCTGGGGCTCATGCCGTTCTTTGTGCGGGCGGCCGTGAGGGCCCTGAAGACAGTGCCGGAGCTTTCGGCGCTGATCCTTCCCGACCGCATGGTCTACCCGCGGCGAACCGCGGTGGGGGTGGTGGTGGCAGTGGACGGCGGCGTGCGCATCGCCCGTCTGGCCGACGCCGACACCAAGACCTTCGGTCAGATCGCCCGGGAGCTGCACCAGACCACTGAGGCCGCCCGCAGCGGCACACTGCCCTGGGACGCGGACGCCGAGCCCGTCTTCACCATCAGCAGCACCGGGGCGGATGGGCCCCTGTTCTCCTCTCCCATGCTGCCGGTGCCGGCTGCGGGGATTTTGGGCCTGGATGCCATCACCATGCGTCCCATGGTGGTGAGCGGGCGCGTGGAGGCGCGGCCCGGCCTGTACGCCAGCCTTACCTTCGACCACAGGGCGGTGGACGGCCAGCAGGCCGGCCGGTTCTTGCGGGTACTCAAGCAGGCCCTGGAGGACGCAGACTTTGAGTGGGAGGGTCTGACGCTCCCTCACCTTTCCGCATGGGGAACATAAAATAATGCCGGGTAAACTTGCACCCATGCGGTCCGGACTGGGGGTGACGCGCATGACCTTCGGGATGTTCCCATCTGGCACGAACTTTCCTTTCGGCAAGACCTTCCCCTTCGGCAAGACCTTCCCCTTTGGCAAGACCTTCCCCTTCGGCAAGACCTTCCCCTTCGGCAAGGGCCTCTTCCGGTAGTTGCGGCCATTTTCCGACTGCCCAGCTGGAGGTGGAGACATGACCTACGGCGGTTATGGTTACCCAGGCTTTTTTGGCTTTGTGCCCTGGGGGAAAGGCGGGTTCGGCTTCCCCTTCACCAAAGGGGGCACCACCGGCTACGCCATTCCCAGCACCACGGTGGCTACAACGCCTACGGTCTGGTAGGCAGCGGACGGGGACCTCGCGGTCCCCTACATACCACGGCGCGCGGGTCCGCACCAGGCACCAAACGGCAGCGGTGAACATAACAATAGAAGCAGGTATACACACTGTTCAAGGCACAAAGGAGGAGTACGAATGCTGTTCGGTGGACTGGGCATTCCCGCCATCGTGGACACCAGCAATCTGGCGCAGTTCCCCGCGAATTTCTCGGCCGTTGGCCCTAGCCTGGGCCTGGGCGGTCTGGGCGGCGTGGGCGGTCTGGGCGGCGTGGGCGGTCTGGGTGGCCTCGGCGGCCTGGGCGGTCTGGGCACCCTGGGCGGCCTGGGTGGCCTGGGTGGCCTGGGCGGCCTGGGGGTGGCCACCCCGCTGACCAACACCCTGGCCAACCGCAACCTGGTCATTCCCTTCAGCGCCGTCAACATCAACCCGGGCCTGGGCGGCTTTGGCGGCTTCGGCTTCCCGGGCGGCTTCGGCGGCTTCGGCTTCCCGTGCGGTGTACCCTTCGGCATCTAGTTCGGGCCGGCATCCGGATACATGGCCGCGGCAAGCATCAGGGCCAGGTGGGAACTCCACCTGGCCCGTTCTATGACGTGGCGGTTCGGATGGACTCTTGGGGGACACCGTGTTTCAGGGGACGGCGGCCGGGGACTCCCGGGCCTCGCGTTCGGCTTCGTCCAGCTCCGACCGGATCTCGTCTTCCCACTGCCTCTCCTGGTCCTCCCGCAGCAGACCCAGCCGGCGCAGGTAAGCGCGTACCGCCGGCAGCGGGTCGCGGGCGGCGGAGGACCCCAGGTCGTCCGATGTCCTGTACTGGCGCTGGTCGTCATCCGACGTGTGGGAGTCCAGCCGCATCACCTGAAGCTCCAGAAGGGTGGGGCCAAGGCCGCGCCTGGCCCGGTCAACGGCCCTCCGGGCAGCGGCGTGCACGGCAAAGGGGTCGGTCCCGTCCACGCTGACGCCGGGCATGCCGTAGCCGGCGGCGCGCCCCGCCACGCTTCCCCCGGCCGTCTGGCGGCTGAGGGGCACGGAGATGGCCCACTGGTTGTTCTGGCAGACGTAGACCACCGGGGCGCGGTGCAGGGAGGCAAAGTTCAGCCCTTCGTGGAAGTCGCCCTGGGACGTGGCCCCGTCACCCAGGCTGCAGTAGACCACCGCCTGACTCCCCTGACGCCGGAGAGCCATGGCGCTGCCTGCGGCCTGGGGCACCTGGACCGCCACCGGGGCGGAGCGGGCCACGATGTTGAGGCGTCGGCCGCCCCAGTTGTAGGCGGTCTGGCGGCCGGCGGAGGCCGGGTCGGCGGCCCTGCCGAAGGAGGACAGCATCAGGTCCCGGGGCGTGCTTCCCGCCACCAGCACGGCGCCCAGGTCACGGTAGTAGGGATACCACCAGTCCAGCATGGGCTGGAAGGCCAGCGCCGCCCCGATTTGGGCGGCCTCGTGGCCGCGGCTGGACAGGGCCAGTGGAAAAGCGCCGCTCCGCTGGAGCAAGGCCAGGCGTTCATCCAGGCGTCGGGTCAGCAGCATCCAGCGGTAGGTCGCCAGGGCATCGGCGTCCGTCAGGCCCGCGGCCCGATGGTCCATCTGCGGTCACTCCCCCGCGCAACTCCTCACCGATTCAATATAGTCGGCGAGCGGGAGGAGTGTCCGACAGGGCAACGTCGCGGGCCCCGTCCGCGGTCAGTGGGCGTGCATCTGGGAATCCGGGGCCTCAGGCCTCTCCACCCAGCCATCATGGCTCCACTGCGGTTCGACAGACGGGGCGCCCGCCGGGCGGCGGCGCCGGAAGAGGCGCTTGAGAATCTGTAGCAGGCCGCCCGCTTCAAAGGCGTGGTGGCCCTCAATCAGCTCCTTGACGACCACCGCCGGCAGTCCGGCGTAGTGCTCCGCCCCCATGTTGCCGACTCCCTCATCGCGCCCGAGGGAGACAAAGACGCCCCGGATGTTGGGGTGGTAATCGGCCTCGGCCCTGCCCTGCAGCCGGGCCAGGATGGCCTGCGCGGCCGCCCGGCCCATCTGCACCGCCGCCTGGGCGCTGGGCGCAATCTCGCGTCCCGTGGCGGGGTCCACGAATGCCGCGCAGTCACCCACCAGGTAGACATTGGGGAACCCCTCCGCCTGCAGCCGCGCGTTCACCCTGCCCCGACCGCGGGGCGTGGTGGCAAGGCCGGAGCGGGCCAGGAGGGCGGGGCCGCGGACGCCGCCCGCCCAGACCAGCAGGTCATAGGGAAGAACGGCGCCGTCCTTCAGGTACAGCCGCCCCGGCTCGGCCGAGGCAATGGGGACGCCCGTCATGAGGGTCACGCCCTTCTCCTGCAGCACCCGACGGCTGACCCGGGCGAGGTGGGGGTCAAGGCCGGGCATGATGTTGGGCGCGGCCTCCACAAGGGTCAGGCGCAGGTGTGAGCCGTAGGCATCGGCCACCTCGCCCGCCAATTCCACCCCGGTGAGGCCGCCGCCGGCAATGACGACCTCGGGGTACCGGCCTCCGTCCCCGCCCAGGGACGCCAGCGAGCGCAGTCGCGCGCGCAGCCTTTCCGCGGAGCGCAGGCTGCGGATGACCATGCTGTTCTCGCGCACCCCGGGCAGGTTGAAGTACTCCGGCTCACTGCCCAGAGCCACCACCAGGAAGTCGTAGCGGAGGGAGAAGTACGGCTGAAGCGGCGAGGCGATCTCCAGCGAGGCGTCGGCGCCGTCGGCCGTGCCCGCTCCGGCGGCCGCCCCGTCGACGCCGGCCGCCGCCGCGCGGTTCATGCCGCGCCGCCGGTGGGAACGCGGGGTGACGCGGAGGCTGCTGGGCGCGGGCTTGAGGACGATCCTGGATTCCTCAGGCACAATGCGGTCGACCTCGGCCAGCAGGAGGCGAGCCGGACGACGCACCACCTGGCTGAGATCCACGCTCACGGACTCCTCATCCTCTTCTCCGGACACAAGGGTGTGCAGTTCCGTGGTGAAGTAGTGGTAGCTGTGCTTGTTCACCACGGAGAGGGAGCGATGCTTCCAGTCCAGCCGCTGGCGCAGGGTCAGGTAGGCGGCCAGCCCGCCGTAGCCGGCGCCGATGATGACAATCTGGGTTTTGGCCTGCCGGTGCGTTTCAGGTCCTGCGTCTGCAGTCACGTTGGGCGGTCCCCCTTCGATTCAGCGGGACGAGTCCCACAAAGGCGCACGCTCCCTCTCAGGCGGGGAGCACAGGTTAGCCTATCCAGCAGCGCAGGCGAACATGTCGGGCCTGTGAGGCGGGCCAACATGTCGCGCCCGTTGGGCAGGTGAAGCCATCCGGGGAATCGAAATGGTCAGCGTGCAATCGCGGCCTTTGGCGGCGTGCTGCGGCCCGCCGCGGCCAACTGCGGTGTGCCGCGGCCAACTGCCCTTTTGGAGGAACTCCATGCCCGGCTTTGTACACCTGCACGTGCACTCGGAATACAGCCTGCTGGACGGGGCCTGCCGCCTGGACGACCTGGCGCGGCGCGTCGCCGAACTTGGCATGCCCGCCGTGGCCCTCACCGACCACGGCGTTCTGTACGGCGCCGTGCAGTTCTACAAGGCCTGCCGCAAGCACGGCGTCAAGCCGATTGTGGGCTGCGAGGTGTACGTGGCGCCGGCCGGCCGCCATGACCGGCGGCCCCGGGTGGACGACAAGAACTACCATCTCATTCTCCTGGCGGAGAACCAGGAGGGCTACCGCAACCTGCTGGCTCTGGTCTCCGAGGCCCACCTGACCGGCTTCTATTACAAGCCGCGGGTGGACAAGGACCTGCTGCGGCAGCACCACGCCGGTCTGATTGCGCTGTCATCCTGCCTGGGTGGCGAGATCCCGCAGCTGCTTCTGGCCAGGGACCCTGAGGGAGCGCGCCGCGCCGCCCGCGAGTACCAGAGCATCTTTGGCCCGGACCATTTCTACCTGGAGCTTCAGGACCACGGCCAGGAGGAGCAGGTGGACGTCAACCGGCAGCTGGTCCGGATGGCGGCCGAGCTGGGGCTGCCCCTGGTGGCCACCAACGACGTCCACTACCTGCGGCAGGACGACGCGCCGCACCACGACGTGCTGCTGGCCATTGGCCTGCAGCGCACGGTGGACGATCCGGGGCGCCTGCGCTTCCCCAGCGACCAGTTTTACCTGAAAAGCGGCGAGGAGATGGCCGAGCGCTTCTCCTACCTGCCCGAGGCCCTGGAGAACACGGTGCGCATTGCCGAGCGCTGCAGCTTCGAGTACCACTTCGGCGAAACGCACCTGCCGTATTTTCGGATCCCCAGCGGCCTGACCGCCCCCCAACTGCTGCGGCAGCTTTGCGAGGAGCGGCTGCCCCGCCGTTACCCGCAGGAACGCACGGACGCCGGCCTTCTGGGCCGCGTGCGCGAGCGCCTGGACTATGAGCTGAACATGATCGAGCGCATGGGCTTTGCCGAGTACTTCCTGATCGTCTGGGACTTCGTCGACCACGCCCGGCAGAGCGGCATTCCGGTGGGGCCGGGCCGCGGCTCCGGCGCCAGCTCGCTGGTGGCCTACCTTCTGGGCATCACCAGCGTGGATCCTCTGCGCCACGGCCTGCTGTTCGAGCGCTTCCTGAACCCGGAGCGCGTGGACATGCCGGACTTTGACATCGACTTCTGCTACGAGCGGCGGCATGAGGTCATCAACTACGTCTTTGAGAAGTACGGCCAGGACCGGGTGGCCCAGGTCATCACCTTCGGCACCATGGCCGCCCGGGCCGCCATCCGCGACGTGGGGCGGGCCCTTAACCTGCCCCTGCCGGAGGTTGACCGCATCGCCAAGCTGGTGCCCATGGAATTGGGCATCACCCTGGACAGGGCCCTGGAGCAGTCGCCGGAGCTGGCCCAACTCTACAAGGCGGACCTTTCCGCCCGGCGCGTCATCGACCACGCCCGGGCCATTGAGGGGCTGCCGCGCCACCCCTCGGTGCACGCCGCCGGCATTGTCATCTCCCGCGACCCGCTGGTGGAGCACGTGCCCTTGGCCCGCACCGCCGATGAGCTGGTGTGCACGCAGTTCGGCATGGATGACCTCAAGTCCGTGGGCCTGCTGAAGATGGACTTCCTGGGCCTGCGCACCCTCACCGTCATCCACGACGCGGCCGTTCTGGTGGAGGAGACCACCGGCAAGCGGGTCGACCCGGAGTCGGTGCCGCTGAACGACCCGGAGACGCTGGCCATGCTGGCCCGCGGTGAGGCGCTGGGCATCTTTCAACTCGAGGCCGGGTGGGTGCGCGACTTCCTGCGTGAGCTCAAGCCCAGCCGGTTTGAGGACCTGGTGTCCACGGTGGCCCTCTGCCGCCCCGGCCCCATGGAGAATATCCCGCTCTACCTGCAGGCCAAGGCCCAGGGGGCCACGTACCCGCACCCCCTGCTGGAACCGGTGCTCAGGGACACCTACGGCATCATGATCTACCAGGAGCAGATCATTCAGGTGGCCTCCATCATGGCCGGGTTCAGCCTGGGCCAGGCCGACCTGCTTCGCCGCGCCATGGGCAAGAAGCTGCCGGAGGAAATGGCTCGCCTGCGCAGCACCTTCGTGGACGGCTGTCTGCAGCGCGGCCACAGCAATGAACTGGCGGAGCACCTCTTCGACCTGGTGGAGAAGTTTGCCGGCTACGGCTTTAACAAGGCGCACAGCGTGGCCTACGCCTGGGTGGCGTACCAGACCGCCTACCTCAAGGCCCACTATCCGGTCCAGTTCATGGCTGCCCTGCTGACCAGCATCATGGGATCGGCCGAGAAGGTGGCCCTCTACGTGGACGAGTGCCGCCGGCTGGGCATCCCCATCCTGCCCCCGGACGTCAACCGCAGCCGGGCCCGGTTCAGCGTGGAGCCGCTGTATCGCGGCGGGCTGGCCGTGGCCTCCGGCGCGGAGGGGGGCATGGGGCGGGACGCCACGCCCGGCCTGGCCATCCGCTTTGGCCTGGCGGCCATCAAGAACGTGGGACAGGCGGCGGTGGACGCCCTGGTGGCCGTCCGCGAGAGGACCGGCCCCTTCCGCTCTCTGCGCGACTTCTGCGAGAGGGCCGAGTCCCGCCACATCAGCCGCAAGGCCCTGGAGAGCCTGATCAAGGCCGGAGCCTTCGACCAGTTCGGCGCCCGGCGCGCCCAACTGCTGGCGGTGCTGGACCAGACGCTGGAGGCGGCCCAGTCTGTACAGCGCAACCGCACCGCCGGCCAGATCTCGCTGTTCGACCCGGCGGCGGGCGGCCCCGCCGCCGAGGGGGCCGCAGCGGCGGCCGGCCTGGGTCCCAGCCGGGACGACCTGCCGGACATCGCCGAGTTCCCCACCCAGCGCCTGCTGGCCATGGAGAAGGAGACGGCGGGCCTGTACCTATCCGGCCATCCCCTGCAGGGCTACCGCAGGGAGCTGGAGCGCCGCACCACACACGCCATAGCGGCTTTGGAAGAGTGCCGGGAGGGGGAGATGGTCACCATTGGCGGGCTGCCCGTGGAGACCAAGCAGATCACCACCCGCGCCGGCGATGCCATGCTGTTCGCCCAGATGGAGGATCTGACCGGCCAGGTGGAGGTCGTCATCTTCCCCCGCCTGTTCGAGCGGTCGGGCAAACTGGTGAGGCCCGACGCGCCCCTGCTGGTGCGCGGCCGCATCGCCCGCCAGGAGGAGGGGGTCAAGGTCCTGGCCGAGGACCTGCGGCTGCTGGCCGGCGCCGGGCGCCTCTACGTCAAGGTGAACACCGCCGAGGACAGCCGCGAGCTCCTGGAGCTGCGCCACACCCTGCGGGCGCACCAGGGCTCCACGCCCGTCTACCTGTACTTCCCGGGCCGCCGCAAGATGATCGAGACCCACGCCGACCTGTGGGTGACGCCCAGCCCGGAGCTGCTGCAGGAGATTGAGGCCCTGCTGGGGCCCGGCAGCGTCCTGCGCGAGGAGTGACCCGCCCGCCCCGCCCTGCCGCCCGGCGGCCGGTTCCCTTCGCCAGCGGCCCCCATATGCTGAAAACAGGCGCCGGTCCGGCCGGCGCCTGTTTCTGCTAGGGGGATGAGCGTGAGCGAGCAGAATCCCGCCGTCCGGCTCCTGGAGGAGCGCGGCGTCTCTCTGGAAGCCATCGCCGAAATCGTACAGGACATTCAGAAGCGATACTACCCCGGGCTCACCCGTGAGGAATGCCTGCACAGCGTGCTCAGGGTGCTGGAGAAGCGCGAGGTGCAGTACGCCGTGCTGACCGGCGTGGCCCTGGACATGCTGGCGGAGCGGGAGCTGCTGCCCTCGCCCCTGCAGGAGATTGTGGCCCGGGACGATTTCCTCTTTGGCATTGACGAGATTCTGGCCCTGTCCATCACCAATGTGTATGGCTCGATAGGCCTGACCAACTTTGGCTACCTGGACAAGTCCAAGCCCCGCCTCATAGGAGAACTGGACTCCAGCGAGGGCCGGGTCAATACGTTCCTGGACGACCTGGTGGCGGGCATAGCCGCCGCGGCGGCGGCCAAGATTGCCCACCACCACCACTGACACTGTTCGCGGTCGCGGCATCCCGTGTCTCCCCCTTTCGCCCGGCCGGGTCCGGTGGTACAATGGGGAACAATTAACCGGAAACCGGGGGCCGTGTCTCTCCCCGGCGGAGGGAGCGGGGCGCTTGCAGCGGCGGGTGGCGTTTCAGGGCGAGCGGGGAGCGAACAGCGAGGACGCAGTGGTCCGCCTCTTTGGCGAGGTGGAGGTCATGCCCTGCCGCACGCTGCCCGAGGTGTTCGCCGCCGTCGCCGCCGGTGAGGCCACCGAGGGCCTGGTTCCGGTGGAGAACTCCAGGGCGGGCAGCATCCATGAAACCTATGACCTGCTCTTGGACAATCCCCTGTTCATCACCGGCGAGATCACGCTGCGCATCAGCCACTGCCTGCAGGCCCTGCCGGGTCAGCGGCTGGAGGACATTCGGGTGGTCTACTCCCACCCCCAGGCCCTGGCCCAGTGCGACGCGTTTCTGAGCCGGCTGGGGGCGGACAAGGTGGCCGTCTATGACACCGCCGGCTCCGCCCGCATGCTGCGGGACCAGGGACTGGCCGGGGCGGCGGCCATCGCCAGCCGCCGCGCCGCATCCATTTACGGCCTGGAGATTCTGGCCGCGGCCATTGAGACCAGCCCCGACAACTACACCCGCTTCTACGCCATCGGCCCCAGGCCGGCGCAGCGGACGCCCCGGAGCAAGACGGCCCTGGTCCTGGCCACGCAGGACCGCCCGGGCGCCCTGTTCTGGTGCCTGGGTGGCCTGGCCTACAGGCAGGTGAACATGAGCAAACTAGAGTCCCGCCCCAGCCGCCGCCAGCCGTGGGAATACGTCTTCTACCTGGAGGTGGAGGGCCACCCGGAGGAGGAGCCGCTGCGCGAGGCGCTGGCTGAGCTCACGACCAAGACGACCATGCTGCGGGTGCTGGGCGCCTTTCCGCCGGCGGCGGGAGCGGAGCCGCCCACGGCCTAGGCTCACAATCGATTCGCGTACCGCGGAGGTGCGGCCCATGGAGGTCTACGTCAACGGTTCCTTCTTCCCCAAGGAAAAAGCCACGGTCTCGGTCTTCGACCACGGGTACCTGTACGGCGACGGCGTCTTTGAAGGCATCCGCGCCTACAACGGGCGCGTCTTCAAGCTGGATGAACACGTCCGGCGCCTCTACAACTCGGCCAAGGTCATCCAGCTTCCCATCCCCATCCCGCCGGAGGAGATGGGACGGGTCATCGTGGAGGCCATGCGCCGCAATCAGCTGCGGGACGCCTACATCCGCCCCGTCGTCTCCCGCGGCGCCGGCGATCTGGGTCTGGACCCCAGGCGCTGTCCCCGGCCCACGGTGGTGGTGATTTCTGACACCATCCAGGTCTACCCCAAGGAGCTGTATGAGTCGGGCATGAAGGTCGTGACCGTGCCCACCCGCCGCAACCTGAATGAGGCCACCTCGCCGCGCATCAAATCGCTCAACTACCTGAACAACATCATGGCCAAGCTGGAGGGCAACCACCTGGGCTACCCGGAGGTGGTCATGCTGAACGCCGAAGGCTATGTGGCCGAGGGGACCGCGGACAACATCTTCATCGTCCGCGACGGGGCGCTCATCACCCCGCCGGTGACCGCCGGCATCCTGCAGGGCATCACCCGTGACACGGTGATGGACCTGGCGCGCCAGGTCGGCATCCCGGTCCGTGAGGAACTGTTCACCCGTTACGATCTGTACACAGCCGAAGAGTGCTTCCTTACCGGCACGGGCGCGGAGATCATCGCCGTCAACGAGTGCGACGGCCGGGCCATCGGCGACGGCCGGCCCGGCCCGGTGGCCAGGTCGCTCATTGCCGCCTACCATGAGCTGGTCAGCCGGACGGGTACGCCGGTCTACGATTAGGACCAGGCACCCTGGCAAAACGAAGCAGAGCCGGCCTTATCGCCGGCTCTGCTTTCTTTATGTTTACCTCTTGCCAGATGACGTGCGGCCCATCTATAATGTCCGTAACGCATGGCATGATGTTTTTGCAGTAAGGACACTCTAGTGTGAGGGTGGCGCGGCCTGTGGCAGCACAAGACGAGATCTTCTACCTGGTGAAAGGCAGTGCCCTGCCTGAGGTTCTGGTGAAGGTTCTGGAGGCCAAGGACCTGCTGCAGAAGGGCAAGGTCAAGACCGTGCAGGAAGCCGTGCATCGGGTCCGCCTTTCGCGGAGCGCCTTCTACAAGTACCGGGACGGCGTCTTCCCGTTGGAGCAGGGCGTTGAGGGCAAGGTGGTCACCGTCTCGCTGCACCTGGAACACCGCTCCGGGGTGCTCTCCAAGGTTCTGGGAACCATGGCCAGGGCCAAGGCCAACGTCCGCACCATCAACCAATCCGCGCCCGTGCAGGGGGTAGCCGAAGTGACCGTTGCGTTTGAAACCACGGGTATGCAGTCCGGACTCCATGGGCTGCTGAATCAACTGGGCCGCATTGAGGGCGTCCGCGCCGTGGCTATGGTGAGCCAGTCATGAGGCCGGGACTGCACCCCACGCCTGGCGGCGAGGCCATGCCCATGCTCCCCGGCTGCCGCGGTCTGGACTGGGACGACTGGCCGGCGCTGGCTCACCCCAAGCAGCAGGGCTCCGAGGCATCGGGCGGCGTGGTGAAAGCCTTCGCCCCTAGCCAGAGCCCGGAGCCAGCTGACAAGAGAAGGGCTGAAGCAGTCTGAGACCCGTGCCTGCACCGGCAGGCACGGGTCCCTTTCTGCCCAGCAGTCCCGCGTCGCAGTGGGTTCAGCCAGAGGTGCGTTCGTTGGAGGAGCGCCACCACAGCAGCTTGAGAGGTTCCCACCAGAGCACGGCCGCCAGGGCCACGGCGGCGGCCGTGAGGAAGCGGGAGAGCGGAATGGCCGCGGTGGAGAACCCGCCCTGGAGCCAGGGCGCGTAAACGATGGCCGCCAGCGCCGCCAGGGCCAGGCCGTTCACCCAATAGCGCGCCCGGTTGTTGCCGCCCAGGGTACGCCACACCGGCAGCCTGTGCGACCTCGGGTCCGCCAGGCCCACCAGGCCGCAGAAGGTGAAGGGGTAGGCGGTCAGGTCCTCTTCCCAGGGCTCGGCGGCCGCCGTCGACGACGCCACGGCCAGGACGCGCAGGCCGCGGGAGGCCATTGCTTCGGCCTCGGCGGCTAAGGCTCCCTCCTCCCGGGGGGAGAGGGAACAGAGCGGGAGAATGGATTCGAACGACCCCTTGGCGGCCAGGAGCGTGCCGCCTTCCAGCCGCCGGACCTGGCCCATGCGGCGCGTCTCGGAACTGAACGGGTAGCTGTAAACGAGCGGGGCCTGCTGCTGTAGGGCCTGGGTGTCCACACCCACGCTCCCCGCCATGGTGATGAAGGCCTGCTCCATGGGGTCGGTGGGTGAGGGGTCGGACGCCAGTACCGCCAGGCGCATGAGGGCCGAGTCGGCGGCCCGGCCGAGTTGCGGAGCGCGGGAAGTCAGGTCCTCCACCGTCGCCAGAGACCGCACCGTCATACGGTTCTGGGTCAGCGTGCCGGTCTTGTCCACGCACAGGACCGTGGCCGCGCCCAGGGTTTCCACGGCGGGGACGCGCCGCATCAGGGCCTTGCGCTGGGCCAGGCGCCAGGCGCCCAGGGCCAGAAAGACGGTGAGCACAACGGGGAACTCCTCGGGGATCATGCCCATGGCCAGGGCAATGCCGGCCACAAAGGCATCGATCCAGCCCAGGCCGCGCAGGAAGGAGAGGACAACGACCAGGGCGAAAAGAGCCAGGCCAATCCAGGCCATGCCGGCCACCAGGCGGCGGGTCTTTGCCTGCAGCGGCGTCGGCCGTTCCTGAACCTCGGCCAGGGCCTTGCCGATCTTGCCGTACTCGGTGTGGGTGCCGGTGGCCGTGACCAGCGCCAGGGCCTTGCCCTGCAGGGCCACGGTGCCGGCGTACAGGACGTCGCGCCTCCAGGGGCCCTCGGCGGGCGCCTGGGCATCATCGGGGACCTTCCATACGGGTTCGGACTCGCCCGTCAGCAGCGATTCGTCGGTCTGCAGCCCGGCGAACTCCAGGATCCGGGCGTCCGCCGCCACCCGCTCGCCCTCGGAGACAACCAGGGCGTCGCCGGGAACGACCTCCAGGCTGGGGATGACAACCGGATTCCCGTCACGGATGACGGTGGCCAACGGTGTGGCCAGGTCCTTTAGGGCCTGCAGGGCGTGCTCGGTACGCCATTCCTGAAGCAGCGTGATCCCGGAGACGAACAGCACGAAGCCCAGCATGGTGGCGGCCTCGTGGGCGTCGCCCAGCAAGAAGTAGAGCAGAGCGGCAGCCAGCAGAAGCAGGAACATGGGCTCGCGAAGGACCGTCGCCAGGGCTCTCAGGAAGCCCCGCTTCTCCTCCCGTGTCAGCTCATTGGGGCCGTGCTCGGCCAGCAGCCGCTTCGCCTCAGCCTGGCTGAGGCCGCGGCCATCCCCGTGGGCCGGCATGTGAGATACCTCCTTCAGATACAGAAAGGCCTGTGGGTACCGTTTAGGTCCCACAGGCCTGCGCCCGCTGCCGAGAAGGCCCGGCTCACCGGGGGAAACCCGGTCGCCTGTTCCTGGGCACGACTATATCATGGTACTTGCCCAGAAATCAATGGGTATTTCCGAGTTTTCATAGTGCGTTCACATTTAGCATCTATTATGTAGGCGAGTTTCGTTCAGGCGAAGTCGGAGGCCCGGCGCGGCACATCCGCGCCCGCCGCCCAAAGCGAGGCGAGCGGTATGGAGCCCATCAGACTGCTGGTTCTGGACCCGCTTCCCATTGTGGCCAGAGGCATTGCCAGCCTGTTTTCGTCCGAGCCGGACCTGACCGTGGTCGGATCGGCCTCGTCCCTGGGCAAGGGGCTGGAATTGGCGGCTGAACACGCCCCGGACATTGTCATGACCGAGCTGCACCTGGTGGACGGGCACGCCGTCGACCTGATCCAGGCCCTTCGGGAGCGTCGGGCCCGGTGCAAGGCGGTCGTCCTGACCTGTTCCTGCGAGCAGGCGGACGTCCTGCGGATGCTGCGGGCCGGTGCCGACGGCTACCTGCTCAAGGCCGTGGAGCCGCAGCGCATTGTGAAGGATCTGCGGCTGATTGCCGCGGGCGAGCCGGTGGTGGCGGGCGCCGCCGCCATGATGGCCCTGCAACGCGTGGCGGAGCTTAAAGCGGAGGCCCTGCCCATCACGCCGCGCGAAGCCGAGGTGCTGGCCCTGCTGGCAACAGGCCTGTCCAACCGGGACATGGCCCGCCGGCTGGACCTGACCGAGCACACGGTCAAGCGGCACGTGCACGCCATTCTGGAGAAGCTGGGCCTGAGCAACCGGGCGGAGGCAGCGGCGTTTGCCGTTGCCCATGGACTGGCGGACGGGCCCGCAGCCCGGGTGGACTGGCGGCACAGGGAACTGGTGGTGTAACACGATTCTCGAACGGGCGGCGGTCGGCAAGTCCGGCCGCGCTTGTTTTTGCCAGCCTGGAGAGCGCAGGAATGCGGTTCGGCGGGGTCGAAGTGACGGGCAGAGGTGGTGCGCTGTGGTCGAGGGCGTGGGCGGGCCGGGGCGCGTCGCCGGCGTGAGCGGCGCCATCCTGGCGGGCGGCAAGAGCAGCCGCATGGGGGAGAACAAGGCCCTGCTCCCCTGGGAGGGCGGCACCGTGATTGGTTCCGTCGCCAGCCGGCTGCAGAGCCTCTTCGACCACGTGCTGGTGGTGGCGGCCGATCCATCGCCCTATCAGTTCCTGGGCCTGCCGTCAGCCCGCGACCAGAGGCCGGGCCTTGGCCCCCTGGGCGGCGTCGAGGCGGCCCTGAGGGAAGCGCCCGACCCGCGTGTCTTTGTGGTGGCCTGCGACATGCCCTTCCTGAACCCAGACCTCATCCGCTACATGGCCTCGCTGCCGACGGCCCAGGCGCTTGTACCGTACCTGGGCGGCCGGCCTGAGCCGCTCCACGCCCTGTACTCAAAGGATGCGCTGTCTCACGTCCGTTCGCTGCTGGCGGAGGGCGAGCGCCGCGTCCACGTCCTGCTGGACCGGCTGGAGGTGCGGCGCGTCGAGGAGGACGAGGTGCGCCGGTTCGCCGACCCAGAGCGGGTCTTTGCCAACCTGAACCGGCCAGAGGACTACCGGCGGGCACGGGGCGAGGCCTAGCGGGTGTAAGCCTCCAGTGGCGGCGAGCGTCCATCGGCGGCAAGCCCTGGGACACAGGTCATTGCCGCGGTGTCCAGCAAAACAGCGGATCGACGACGAAGGCCAGCCTCCCTACGGGGGGCTGGCCTCTTGAGTTTGGCGCTTTTTGGGTTTGGGGACGCCACCCAGACCCACGTGTATCGAGGGTTTCGGCGAGTTCCGTGTCGGTTGGCCTTGGCGCACCGCGGCTTTGAGTTGGGGGGGTCAG
>JBLNCQ010000089.1:0-11580 GCA_050260815.1 Bacillota bacterium | reverse complement strand
CCACCTTCATCGCTCAACGAGGAGGATAAGCACCATCCCCCATTGGCCTCAAGCCAATGTTCCTGGAAGCACCCCGAAAATGTAAACAAGAATCGTTCAAGACTTAGCATACGAGGAGGATGCCCGTGGCCGCCCTGGACCTGCGCCTGCTGACGGAGAGCGACCTGGCTCGCCTTCTCCCCGCGCCGCTGCTGAGCGCCGCCGAGGACTACGTCATAGCTGAGCGGCTCCGCCGCCCCGCCGTCGCCGGCTCCCGCCTGGCGGCCCGACTGGAGGGCTTTCGTTCTGACTATGACGTGGCGGCCCGCGTGGATGGGGACGGTCTCACCACCACGTGCACCTGCGGCCGGCGCCAGCCCTGCCGGCACGCGGCCGCCCTGGTCCTGGCGTGGATGCGCCGCCGCTCCTGGTTTGTGGACCTGGACGCCCTCCTGCAGCCCCTGGCGGACCGGCCTGGGGAAGAGTTGGTGGCCCTCCTGGGCCGCATCGCGGTGGAGCCCGGCGACCGCCTTGCGCCGCTGGAGGAGGCCGCCAACATAGCCGTCTCCTCCATGACAGCGACGGACGG
This sequence comes from Bacillota bacterium, assembly GCA_050260815.1. Lineage (GTDB taxonomy): Bacteria > Bacillota > Sulfobacillia > JAMDAP01 > JAMDAP01 > JAMDAP01. The sequence goes on along the minus strand of JBLNCQ010000089.1, from coordinate 11,012 downwards.
TGTCGCCGGCAGGGACGCCGGGCCGCCGCTGCCCCCGGGGCACTGGCTGGGCCCGGATGACACGGCTGCCGCCGTGGCCTGGCTGGCCCAGGGCTGGGACCGGGCGCTGGCTGCGCTGGCCGAGGGCCGTCCGGACATGGCCCTGGAGGGGCTGGCGGGCCGCCTGGAGACGGCCCTCCGCCTCACGCGCCGCTCCCGGGACGAGGAAGGGCTGCTGGGCCGCTTCCTGGCCGCTTCGCTGGGTCAGGCGGAGGCTCTGGGCCGCGATGCCCGGCTGGGCCCCGCGGGGCGCCGTTTGGGGCTTGACCTGTGCCTCCAGGTGCTGGCTGAGGGGCCGGCGGCCTTGGCGGGAGCGGCCACCGCCGCCCTGGGCGCGCTGGCCGGCCGGGACCAGGAACTGATCAGCCGGGCCAGGACCCGCCTTCTGGAGCGGGTCTGGCACTGGGAGGCGGCCCTCCTGGACCGTCCGGACCCCGCCGGCGCGTGGCGCCAGGGCAACCTCATTGATGCCCTGTGTGACCTCCTGGAAGGCGCGGGGCGCGGCGACGAGGCTCTGGCCATCCTGGCCCTGTTCCCGCGGTTGTTCCGCGCCACGGCGCGGCGCACGGCGGCGCTGCGGCGGCTGGGACGCCTGCAGGAGGCGCTGGAGGCCCTCCGGGACGGCCTGGAGGCCGCCCAGGGACAGGCTGCCATGGACATTCACCAGTGGGCCGGCGAGCTACTGGTGGACCTCGGCCGGCCGCACGAGGCGGTGCCGCATTTTCTGGCCCTGTACCTGGGCCGCGGCGGTCGGGAAGCCGCCCTGAGGCTGCAGGACGCTGCACAGGCGGCGGGGTCCTGGGCGCAGGTCGCCGGGCAGGTGAACCCGGCGGACCTGGCATAGGCCTGCCGGTGAACGGCCCTCCTTTGACCATCTCCTGGTTCGAAGGCTATAATGCAAGCGAGGCCTCAGCGAGGGAGGCGAGCCCGTGCCTGACCTGCTGCGCCGCATCTATGACCGCCTGGCGGAACGCGAGTATAAGATCACGCCGCAGAGGCAGGTCATCCTCAAGGCGCTGATCGACAAGGCTCAGGGTGCCGATCCGGCGCACCATCTGAGCGCCGACCAGGTTCACGCCATCGTCCGCCAGACCAACCCGGAAGTGGGGCTGGCCACGGTCTACCGCACGCTGGATCTGCTGGCCGAACTGGGCATCCTGCAGAAGGTGAACTTCGGAGACGGCCGCAGCCGGTACGAGTTTACCGAGGCCCGGACGCATCATCACCACCACGTGGTGTGCGTTCAGTGCGGCAAGGTGGTCGAGTTCACGGACGAACTGCTCCGTTCGCTGGACGTCTCCATTCAGCAGCAGCTGGGATATCGGATTCTGGACCAGGAACTGACCTTCTACGGGTACTGCGGCGAGTGCCGCAAGGCATAGGCACGTCTCCTTTCTCATATACCTCCTTACCGGGCGCAGACCGCCCCGGGGAGGGCATAATGGACTGGAAGACGGCTTTTGTCACGTTCGCCCTTGTATTTTTCGCAGAACTTGGCGATAAGACGCAGCTGACCACCATGATGCTCACGGCCCAGTACAAGGCGCCCTGGGCCGTTTTTGTGGGTGCGGCTGTTGCCCTGGCCTGCACCTCGCTGCTGGGCGTAACCTTCGGCGAGTGGGTCAACCAGGTGGTATCGCCGGCGGCCATCCGCGGTGTCGCCGGCATCGCTTTCATTGTGCTGGGTGCCCTACTGCTCACAGGCAGACTCTAGATGGGCCCATCCAGGCAGCAGGCAGCCTCGCCATCCGTTTCCTGCGGCGGCACAGATCGCTTTCTTGCTGAAGACAGATCCTTGCTGTATAATAAGTTTTGCTTCTTTGATGACTTTGCGCCCGTAGTGTAGCGGATAACACGTCAGCCTCCGGAGCTGAAGACCGCAGGTTCGAGTCCTGCCGGGCGCGCCATTTGTGACAGAGGAACCCCGCCGCAGACAGCGGCGGGGTTTTTGCAGTGCGCCCGGCATGGGCGCTGACTTGGTGGTGAAAGTCCACTGCGGGCGAGGCAGCACCAGCCCGCTAGCCAAAGGCAACGGCGTCGCCGTGAGGTGGGGTCGGAAGGAAGCCAGCGGCAAACTCACGGCCCGAGGACCACGAACCGCGAATAGGCCAGGCCGCCTGGGTGAGCCTGCTGCACAAGGCAAAACCCGAGGCCGCCAAGGGGCGGAATGGTAAACGCGGCGGGCGCGGGAGGAAGGTCAGCGTTCTTACCCGGGGAGACCTGCCGGGAACGCCGGGAGACCGGCACGCGACGCCGAGAGGTGGCGCTCGACCCGGCAGGAGTCAGCAGAGGCCATAGTACCCGCCGGAGAGCGGCCGGACGCGGATCGCGTTCCCGTGAGCACACGAAAGGCCACGGGCATACCTCAGCATGACAGGGAGACCATGCAGACCAACGTTCCCGGCCTGTACGTGGCCGGCGTGCTGGCCGCGAGCTGCTACGCCAACACCATCTTCATCGAAAATGGTCGGGAACACGGGGCTCGCATGGTCGCCAGCATCACCAGGGATTGAGCCGCAACGGGACAGGGATTCACCGGAAACAGTTTTAGCGCATCGGGCCTGGGCCCGGTGCGCTTTTTGCGCTTCCTGAAGAATGCCAGGAACCTCCAGGCGACGAAATGCGTCGACAAAGTTGTCAGGGGAAGGGATTTGTGTCGGTTTCAAGGAAATCTTCGGCTATCTGCCATTCCTGCGACTCTCCTCCACTTCCGGGCTGCGGCTGTCGGACCTAGGCCCCTCAGGCGGTCAGGTTGTGCCGTATCAGGTCGAAGCCTGTCAGTGAGAGAGCCGGAGAGCAAAAGCAAATGGGTTAAGGGGTGCAGTTTGAGTTTGAAACACTGGCAAGGTATCGCCGTGACCTCTACGGTATTGTTGGCCACCGCCGTTTCCGGGGTGGCCCAGGCTTCTGAAGTCGTGATTGTCAACGTGGACGTTCTGAACCTGCGCAGCGGACCGGGCACAAGCTATGCCGCAGCGGGTCAGGTCCTGCGGGGTATGCGCCTGGAGGTTCTGCAGCGCCAGGGCGATTGGGTGAAGGTCAGAACGCCGGCCGGAAAGGAGGCCTGGGTGGCCGGGTGGCTGGTCACCGCCCCCGGAGCCGCCACGCCGCCCGCCGCACCTCCGCCGCAGGCGCCGGCCTTTGAGGACCTGAGCGGCCAGTTGGCCACGGCTTCTCCCAAGTCCGGCGTGCTGAACGTCCGGTCCGGACCCGGCACCAACTTTGCGGTGGTGGGGCAGGTGCAGGCGTCGCGTTCCTACCCCGCCCTGGGGAAGCAGTCTGACTGGATCAAGATCACGCTCCCGGACGGGCGTGAAGGCTGGGTCGCCGGCTGGCTGGCCAACCTCAAGGTGCTTTCCCTGGCCGATTTCACGGTGACCGACGGCAGCAAGGCCGTCGTCGCCCTGGCCAGGTCCGTGCCCGTGAGGCGCCTGCCGCGGGCGGACTTTGACGGCATCGTGGACGTGCCCGCCGGGACTCACCTCAGCTACATCACCACGCAGGAAGGCTGGCACCGAGTCAAAACCAGCAGCGGCGTGGTGGGCTGGGTGGACGCGTCCGCGACCAAGCTGGTCAGCAGCGCGGACTTCGGCCGGAGCCCCGTGTACACCATGGACGACGGCCTGTGGCAGCTGGACGAATTCCCCACCGGCAGCATCTCCGGCTCGGGCGTCAACCTCCGCGGCGGCCCCGGAACAGGGTACAAACCCATCACCCAGATGGCCAAGGGGACGCCGGTTCGCCTCCTGGCATCGCAGGCCGGATGGCACCATGTGGCCCTGGCCGATGGCCGGGACGGCTGGGTGGCGGCCTCGCTGGTCGCCGTGGGGCAGCGGCCCCAGGTGGGCCAGATTTCGGTGAAGGAGCTGTCGCCCCAGAAGAAGCTGGTGACCATTCAGGGGAGCTTTGGCTCGGCCGCCACGCTGAAGGAGTTTGAAGGCGGCAAGTCCCTGGCCCTGTACCTGGGCCCGATAGCCGTCAACCCGGCGGCCATGGACCTCAACGCCCGCGAGATGGGAGCCATCAACCTCTCCGGCAACGGCGTCCTGCTGAGCTTCCGTGAACTGCCGCGCTACCGCGTGGTGGCCAACGCGCCCGGGAAGGTGCAGTTGGAGCTCACCACCAGCCTGGATGGCGTGGAGCTTCAGACCTCCGATACCCGTCAGACGCTGGTCTTCAAGACGCACGGCTTCATCACGCCTTCCGCCGCCTATGACGAGGCGGCCGGTGTCATCCGCCTGCGCCTGCCCGGCACGTCCTACGCCGGCGCTCAGCCGGCGGTGAAGTCTGACGTGGTTCAGGGCCTTCAGGTCACAACGGACGACGGCGGAGCCACCGTACAGATCGCCTCCTCGGCGAAGGGGCGCTTCCTCCTTCGGCGCGGTGTCAACCAGGTGAGCCTGGAACTGCTTCCGGCCGGACTTGCCGGCAAGACCATCGTGGTGGACGCCGGGCACGGCGGCTATGACCCCGGCGCCCTGGGTGTGACGGGCCTGCAGGAGAAAGCCGTGAACCTGGACATCGCCCTTCGGGTGCAAAAGCTGTTGGAGCAGGCCGGCGCCCGCGTGCTCATGACGCGCACCACGGACGTGGCGGGAGTGCCTGCGGACGAGCTCAACGCGGTGCCCAAGTCGGAGCGGCTGATCACGGACCTCACCGGCCGCACGGACCTGGCCAACCAGAACAAGGCGGACCTGTTCATCTCCGTGCACAACAACCTGGACCCCGCCCACAAGCAGTCCGGCACCGCCGTCTACTGGACCGGCACCAACTTCAACGCCGACCGCAGCCTGGCCTTCGCCCGGGTGGCTCAGCGCAACCTGGTCTCTGCCCTTGGCCGCCAGGACAACGGTACCAAGAACAACGACTTTTACGTCATCAAGTACACGGAGGCTCCCTCCGTCCTCATGGAGATCCTGTTCCTGTCCGATCCAACCGAAGAGTCCATGCTTCGGAATGATGGCGTCCTGCAGAACATTGCGCAGGCCGTCGTGGACTCGGTGCAGCAGTACTACCAGTAGGTCACTGGCGATAACTGGATGGGATGGGGGTGTATTCCAGCCCTCATCCCTTTTTGCTGTCCCAACGGGCTTGACGGTCCCCGCCAGGGGAGGAAGACCCGCCTGGAGCGTGGAATCCCTGGAGGACTGCTCGGCAAAGAAGGGGTAGAGTGGACACCAGCCGCGGCATTCACTCCCTCTGGCGGCGCATATCGGTGGACAAGACGGTCGTGGCGCTCCGGCTGACGGCCGTGCTTCTCAATGCCTTCTTTGCCTTCGGCAACGGCCAGTTGTCGTGGACGGCCTTCGGCCTGACGACTTTGGCCGGCGGACTCTACCTGGCCACCCTGCTGCTGGGACGCTGGTTGTCCTACCGAACGCTCAATTTGTTCTTCATCCCAGTAGACCTCATTCTAGTCACCTTTGGCGTGAGCCTGACGCACGGTCTGGCCAGCGCCACCTACCTGGTCTACTTTGTGGAAATCACCATTGCCGCCCTTTATGCCGGTTTCCGCGCCTCGCTCTTCGTGAGCCTGGCCGCGTCGTTTCTCTACCTGGGGGTGCTGTGGCCGGAGAGCGTAACCGACCGCTTCTGGTGGCATTATGGCTATAGAGCCGCCAACCTGCTGCTCATGGGACTGGGCGTGGGGTTCCTGGGGCACCATCTGCGGCAGCAGGTGCGGGCCCTGCAGGCACGAACGGAGGAAGCGGGGCGGTCCCTGGCCCGTGCCCGGGTGCTGTCGCGCCTCGCCCGTCAGGTCAACTCCAACCTGGACCTGGACCGCGTTCTGGACTCCATCCTGGCCAGCGCCGCGCAACTGGTGAGCGTTCCCGCCGGTGCGGTGTCGCTGGCCGACCCGGACGGCTACCTGAGGCTGAAGGCCGTTTACGGCCTTGACGCAGGCCTGATTGAAACCGCCTCCGGCCATCTGTCCGAGTGGTCCCATCCCGGCCAGACGCGGGTGTTGCGCCGGGCGGACCTGGTACCGGCCCTGGCCGAACTTGGCCTGCAGGGAGCGTTGGAAGCGCCCATTGCGGTGGACGACACGCTGGTGGGCACCCTGCTGGTGCTGGACCGGTCGCCGCAGCGGCATTTTGCCGAAGATGAGCGCGAAGCCCTGGAAGCCCTGGCGGGGCATGCCGGCGTGGCCCTGGGCAACGCCCGCCTCTACCATGACAGCCGCCGCCGGGCTGAGTTCCTGGCCACCGTGAACAAGGTGGGCCAGTCGCTCAACGCCACCCTGCGGCCCGAAGAGCTGTACCCGGCCATCTACCGTGAAGTCTCCGCGGTGATGCCGGTGGAGGCCTTTTTCGTAGGTCTCTGGGAGGAGGAGGCCAGCCTACTGCACGTCAAGTTCCACATGGACCACAAAGGCCGGCGGGCGCCCTACACGCTGCGCCTGGAACACGGCCCCACGGTGGAGGCCATCCAGAGCCATCTTCCCGTCCTGATGGACCTGACCGAAGACAACCTGAACCAGGTCACGCTGGTGGGAGACACCGAACCGACGCGGTCGGTCCTGGTGGTGCCCCTGCTGGCCGGCGACCGCGTCATCGGCGCCATGTCCGCCCAGTCCTACCAGGCGCACGCCTATCAGAACGAGCACGTGGAACTGCTGTCCACCATAGGCGGACTGGCGGCGTCCGCCCTCGAGAACGCCCGACTCTACCAGCGAACTCTGGAGCTTTCGCTTACCGACCCGCTCACCGGCCTGGGCAACGCGCGCTGCTTCCATCAGCAGTTGGAACAGGAGCTGAAGCGGGCCATGCGCTATGGGCACCCGGTCAGCCTGCTGATGATCGACTCCGATAGCCTCAAGTCCATCAACGACCAGTTCGGCCACGCGGTCGGCGACCAGCATATCCGCCAGCTGGCACAGGTGGTTCGCGAGTCACTTCGCTCCACCGACCTAGCAGCGCGCTACGCGGGCGACGAGTTCATGGTCATCCTTCCGGAGACCGCCTTGAGCGGAGCCGTGCAGCTGGCGGAACGCATCCGGCAGGGTGTGGAGCAGATTGAGCTTTCCGTGGGGAGCGGCCGGGTGCATACCACCGTCAGCATTGGCGTTGCTTCCTTCCCCAGCCAGGCCGCGGGATCGGACGACCTCATCCGCATTGCGGACTCCGCCATGTACCTGGCCAAACAGGGCGGCAAGAACCGCGTGGCGCCCGCAGGCCCGCTGCACTGAGCGGGGCGGCGTCTCAAACCTTCGTCCAGGCGGAAACAACAGGCAAAGTGAAAACGTATCACCGAGCGGAGGAGAGATACTATGTCCGTCGCCCGTTCGTGGGCGGGGCTTCCGGACGAAAGGCTGGCGGAACTCAGCGCTGCAGGCGATACCGACGCCTTCGCCGAACTCGTCCGGCGCTACCAGGACAGGCTCTACGGCCTCGCCTTGAGACTGACGGGCGACCGGCAGGAAGCGGAGGACGTGGCGCAGGAGGCGTTCATCAACATCTTTCGCGCCCTGGGCCGATACCGCCGGGGTGAACGCTTTGCGCCCTGGGCCTACAAGATTGCCTCAAACCTCTGTATCGATCACCTTCGCCGAAGGCGCGGTCAGGTGGCGTCGCTTGACGCACCGGCCGGGGCCGACGGCGAAGACGATGAGCAGCGTCCCATCCCCGACTGGTCCAGTTCCCCAGAGAAGGTGGTGCTGGAGCAGGAGGGCGAGAGTGAAGTGCTGCAGGTCATCGACGAACTTCCGCCTAACTACCGCCTGGTGGTCCTGCTGCGACACGTGGATGACATGACCTATGACGACATCGCCACCGTGACCGGCCTGCCGCTGGGAACGGTCAAGAACCGGCTGTTTAGGGCCCGGGAGATGCTGCGGCGGAAGCTGGCGCACCTTCATCCGGGCCAGGCTGAGGCAAGGAGCGTATCCACATGAACTGCGCGGACCTCACGGAGACGTTGCAGATGTACGTGGACGGCATAGCGGACAGGGAAGAGACCCGGCGCGCCGAGGAACACCTGGCTGAGTGTGAGGCCTGCCGAAACAGCGTGGAAGGCTGGCGGCAGGTGGCTCACAGCCTGGCGGGCCTGGAGCCGGTCAGGGCCCCGGACGGTTTCGCCGAACGCGTGATGGAGGCCATCCGCAAGGAAGCGGCAACCCCCCGAGCGGCCGTTCATGGGGGTCCGGAGACCCTGACGGTCTCCTGGACCTGGGCCGCCGCAGCCGCATTGATGATTGGCCTGGGCCTTGTCCTGTGGCTGGGCCCGGAGGGGTCGGCGGCGGCGAATGCAGCCCAGGGGCTGCTGCAGTTTCTGGGCTCCCTGGTGAGCCGTTAATCCTTTTGACTACATCGCGTCGTGGATGGCACCGGCTGGTTGAGCCGGCGCCTTTTTTTTCCGGGTCAGACACGGGCGCTTGAATTTACCTTACTCGAGCGCGGAGCCCGCGGGGATGATAAATCCGGCCCGCAAACTCACGAAAGGACAGGTGACGGCCCGTGGCAGATTCCTCGCAGGGCGGCTCGAATCGGAGCAAGACCTTCGTTCCCGCCGGCGCTGGGTTCAACCTGGACCAGTTTAAGAACGAGGTGGCCAACGAGATTGGCATGAGCCTCGGCCGCCAGGGTAGCTTTGGCCAGGGCGCGCAGAGCGCCGTCGGCAATTTCGGTGCCCAGAGCGCGGCCGGCAGCTATGGCGCCGCTCAGAACTCGGCCGCCCGATTCGGCGGGAGCAATGCCTCCTCTGGCGCCGGGTCGGCCAGCCAGTCCCCGGCCGACCAGCTCTCCCAGTTCACCACCGCCGGCGGCCTGGCTGCGGGAGCCTCCGGCAGCTCCGCCCAGACCGACTTTGAGGTCTCGTCGACACTGGGCCAAACCGCCGGCTTGGCCGGCGGCACGCAGGCCGGCGGCACGCAGGCCGGCAGCAGCCCGGCCGCCAGGGTGGCCCGGCAGCGTGGGCAGAGCTTCAACACCAAGCAGTAGTACCAGCAGCACAAAGACCGGAGAGGCCGCGCCTCTCCGGTCTTGCCGTGCGGGTATCAGGCGGAACGCGCTCAAACGTTGAAGCGGAAGTGCACCACGTCGCCGTCCTGCATCACGTAGTCCTTGCCCTCAAGGCGAACCAGGCCCTTCTCCCGCGCCGCCTGCTGCGAACCGGAGGAGACCAGGTCGTCATAGGCCACCACTTCGGCCCGGATGAACCCACGCTCAAAGTCCGTGTGGATCTCGCCCGCCGCCTGGGGCGCGCGGGTGCCGCGACGAATGGTCCAGGCCCGCACCTCCATGGGACCGGCGGTGAAGAACGTCATCAGGCCCAGAAGGTGAAAGCCGGTGCGAATCAGCCTGTGCAGGCCGGACTCGGAAAGGCCCAGGTCCTGGAGGAATGCGGCGCGCTCCTCCGGCGGCAGCTCGGCCAGCTCGGCTTCGATGCGGGCCGAAATGGGCAGCCAGTCAGACCCCTCCTGCTCGGCAAAGGTGGCCACCTGCTTCACCAGGGGCAGGTCGGCCGCCTGGGCGATGTCATCCTCGCCCACGTTGGCCACGTACAGAACGGGCTTGGCCGTGAGCAGGTGAAGCTGATTCATAAGGGCCGTCTCTTCTTCGCTCAGGGTGAGGGAACGCGCCGGCAGGCCCTGGTTGAAGGCCTCCTGGAGGCGGCTCAGCAGGGCCGCTTCGGCGGCCGCCTTGGCGTCACCGCTCTTGGCCGCCTTCTGCGTGCGCTCCAGCCTGCGCTCGATGCTCTCCAGATCCGCCAGAACCAGTTCCAGGTTGATGGTCTCAATATCCCGCAGGGGGTCCACGCCGCCCTCCACGTGGGTCACGTCCGAGTCGATGAAGCAGCGTACCACGTGGGCGATGGCGTCCACCTCGCGGATGTGGGCCAGGAACTTGTTGCCCAGACCCTCTCCCTGGCTGGCGCCGCGCACCAGGCCGGCTATGTCCACAAACTTGACGCTGGCCGGCACAATGCGGCCCGGGTTCACCATGTCGGCCAGGACCTGCAGTCGGGCGTCCGGTACGTCCACCACGCCGACGTTGGGCTCAATGGTGCAGAAGGGGTAATTCGCCGCCTCCGCCCCGGCGGCGGTGATGGCGTTGAACAGGGTGGATTTGCCCACATTGGGCAGACCCACAATGCCAATGGAAAGTGACATGTTCTTCTCCTCGCTCGGCCGCGGGCCCGACGCCGCCCTGCGGACGGGGCCGGCGTTCCGACTTCGTTCGCAACGATTATACCAGATGGGCCAAAACCCCCGCCACCGGAGGAGGGCCGCCGCGCGGTGTCGAAGTCCTGGCGGGGAGGTGGCTCCGTGCGCGTAACATTCTGTGGCGCGGCAGGGGCGGTAACCGGTTCCTGCTACCTGGTGGAGACCGAGTCGGCACGCTTTCTTGTCGACTGCGGCCTGTTCCAGGGAGACCGGCAAACCGAGGCTTTGAACGGCTCTTTCCCCTTTGACCCCGGCCAGGTGGACCAGGTGATTTTGACCCACGCGCACATTGACCACAGCGGACGCCTGCCGCTGCTGCACCGGCTGGGCTTTGCGGGCCCCATCTGGGCCACGCCGGCGACGGCAGACCTGGCAGGCATCATGCTGCCGGACAGCGCCCACCTGCAGGAGGTGGAGGCGGAGTGGCACAACCGCAAGCGGCGCCGCGCCGGGGAAGAGCCGGTGGAGCCGCTCTACGGCCTGGACGACGCCTCGCGCTGTCTGCAGCTTTTCCGGCCCGTGGCGTACGAGCAGACGGTTTCGCCGGCCCCCGGTATCCGCCTTCGCTTTCGTGACGCGGGCCACATCCTGGGGTCGGCCATTGCCGAGGTCTGGGTGGAGGAAGAGGGAAGGGAGACCAAGCTGGTCTTCTCCGGCGACCTGGGGAACCCGGGCCGCCCCATTCTGCAAGACCCCACCCTGGTTGACCAGGCGGACGTCCTGTTTCTGGAGTCCACCTACGGCGACCGCAGCCACGGCGGGTACGTGGATCAAATTGAGGCCCTGGCCGAGGTGGTGCGGTCCGTTT
>JBLNCQ010000088.1:0-3358 GCA_050260815.1 Bacillota bacterium | reverse complement strand
TGGGTCCGCGCGTGCCCATCAGCTTTGACGACCCGTCCCTGGTGCCGCTGTGGGAGTACGCGGCGGAGCACCGCCTGCCCTTCCTCATCCACTTCGGCATTCTGGGCCACGCCGGGGGCGTGGTCTCGGGCCCCAATATGAGCCCGCTGGTCATCGCCAACGTGGCCAAGGCCTACCCGGAGATCCCCTTCATCATCCCGCACTTCGGCTGCAGCTACATGCACGAGCTACTGCAGCTGGCCTGGGCGGTGCCCAACGTCTATGTGGACACCTCCGGCTCCAACCAGTGGATGCGCTGGCTCCCCTATCCCATGGACCTGGAGACGGCCTTCCGCAAGTACTATGAACTCCTGGGGCCGGAACACATCGTCTTTGGTTCCGACTCCTCCTGGTTCGCTCGGGGCTTCAGCTACCGCTACCTGCAGGACCAGGTGCGGGCCTGCCGCTACCTGAACTTCAAGCAGGAGGACATGGAACTGATCTTTGGCGGCAACGCACGGCGTCTATTCAGGCTGGGGCCGGCCAGCGAGACATCCCGCCCTGATGAGGTCCCGGCGGAACTGGAGGATTGGCGTTAAAGCGTTGGGATGACGGGAAATCGGGGATTCCTCGGCGGCATAGCAGCAAGGCGCCGGGAGCGGCAGGCTCCCGGCGCCTTGTGTGTCACAGCGTCCTCGCCACGGTGCCTTCAGCCCTCACTGCTCAGTCCCGGGTCAGGTGCACCATGTCCCAGGGGCCTGCGTTCAGGAAGCCCAGTTTGTCGCAGACTTCTGCCACCTGGGGGTCACGGACGACGATGCAGGTGTCCTTGCCTTCTGCCGCCAGGGCCGACGCCAGGACGCCGAGGGCCGCGGTGAGATGGCCCAACCGTGCCCCTTCCGCCGACGCGTGAAGTCCGCCGGCCATGGCCAGGTGCGCCAACTCGGCCGTGGTCAGGGCCGCCGCGGTCGAGGCCCCCTGGCCATCTTCCACAAGGTAGGTCCTCCTGCCGCCACCGATGGAGCGCCGCACGCTATCCGGCCCGCGCCTCACATCAGCGGGCGCCCCGGCGTAGAAATCCGAAAGCCTGTCCACATCGCCGACTCCGGCCAGCCGAACACGGGCGTTCTCCACCGCAACGGGTGGGAGCTCGGCGGACCGGTCCGCGGGCAACAGCCTCAGGCGCCCCGGCAATTGGAGCACGGGAGAGTAGCCCTGCAGGAGGGGATGGAGCAGGCGCCCTCGGCGACTGTTCTCGTTGACGACCAGGCGTGGCTGCCGGAAGTCCTCGATCACCCGGGCGAAAGCCGCAAGATCGACGCCCTCCTCGTCGTGGAAGTACCAGAGCGTGTTATACCGCATGAGAACGCCGGCGAGTCGCCCGGCGTCGTCCCGCTGCCCCCAGTACTCAACCAGGTCCCCGGTCCGCGACAGCTGGTTCAGGTTCGCCAGGAGAAACAGGTCGTAGGCCGGCGACGTGGAGCAGAGGGCCTCCACCGCGGCGCGGTCCTGAGGCCCCAGGCGATGAATACCCTGCATGGCGCCTCCTCCTTTCCCCTGATTTTTCGCCCCCACGGCGGGCGTTCCTGCCCGCAACCTTCTCCTCTCCCTCATCGTCTTGGTTGTATGTAGGCGAATCTTTGTGGCATAATGGTTGCGTACATACGCAAGTAAGGAGGCGACTTCGCCGTGGATTCGCAACGCCTGAAACGCCTGATAGCCTTCCGCTACTCGCCGCTGCTGGACATAGCCCTGTCGGCGCTGGTCCTGGAGAACCCCGAGCGTTTCGGAGGCGCCGCCCCCTGGGTGCAACGCCTGGAAGCGCGTCTCCCTGCGGGCCTGCCGGTCCGCCTGCGCCAGCTGGGCGAGCAGAGCGACCTGTTCCGGGTCGCCCTCGACCTGGAGGACGGGCCCTCCCGGCCCGTGCCGGAACTCCTGGAACGGCTGGAATCGTCCGACCCGGTTCTGGCCGATGCCCTGCGCCAGTACTGGGAGGCGGCGTCGCCCGAGGTGGCGGCGCAGGCCGGGCCGCTGCTGGAGAGCGCCCAGCGGGAGGCGGCCGCCCTGGAGCGCATGGACCCGGTGGCCTTCATCTGCCGCTTCTCTGACCGCGTCAGCGTGGCCGGCGATGGCGAGTCGCTGGTGCTGAACTGGGGCAAGGGCATGCAGGTGCCCCTGGCGGACCTGGACCGCATCCTCTTCGTGCCGTCCGCCTTCTGCCCCCGGCGCCTCATGTTCTACCGCGTGGGCCGGACGCAGATCTTCTTCTATGACCCGCGGCGGGACGAGCCGGCCGCACCGGACGAGGCCCCTGAGAGCCTGATCTTGGGCTTCTCCGCCCTGGCCGATGCCACGCGCCTCAAGCTCCTGCGGCTGATCACCCGCGAGGACCTGCCGGCGCAGGAGATGGCGCAGCGCCTGGGCCTGAACGAGTCCACCGTCTCACGGCACCTGCGGGTGCTGGTGGAAGCCGGACTGGTGGGGCGCGACCGCCAGGAGGGAAAGTTTGTGTTCTACGGCCTGCAGCCGGAGCGCATCAACCGGCTGGCGGCCGGGCTCAAGGCCTATCTGGGGAGGGAATAGCTGTGGCCGCAGGAACGCAGGAGATTGTCACGTTGCATGCGCCCGGAAACCCACCGCCCCGGCCGGTCAGGGACGTGGTGGAACGAGCCCGGGACACCGGCCAGCCCCTTCCGTCCCTCTGGGACCGGCACGTCGTCGGAGCGATGCGCACGGCCTGCGCCCACGGCGAGCGCCACAGCCTCTGGTGGGAGTTCGCTCTGGTCCACTCGCTGGAGGCGGCGCAGCAGTCCTGGGACCTGGCGCCCAGCCTCTTCCGCTGGCGGCTGCGCCACCTGACCGCCGAACTGCACCTCAGGCACTTGCTGGACGTCCGCGTCCTGGACCTGTCCCCGTCCGAGCGGGCCAGGGCGGACCTGGCGGCCGCCCTGCTGTCGCGACCGGAGGCCCTGCTGTGGGAGGAGCCCTTTGTGGCCATGCCGCCGGAGGACCGGCTGCTGACGGCCCGGTTGGTGCGCTCCCTGGTTCGGGGTGAGGGACTGACCGTGGTCGCGGTGGCTGCAGAACCGCCGGGCCTCTCTGACCTGGGCGCAATGCTGCCGCCGCCGGCCGCAGCGGCCCACGGAATGCACATGAAGGAGGCGGCCACGCTGTGACCGAGCCGAACACCTCGCGAACCGGCCTGACCCTGCTGGCCTCGGCCCTGCTCCTGGGCGTCATGGGCGACCTCCTGCTCCGCGCCGGTCCGCCAGGCCTGAACGCCCTCTTGTGGACGGCGACCCTGGGTCTGCTCTGCGTTGTCCTTGCCCGGCGCGGCGTCGTCTCCCTCTCCCGGGAGGGAAGCTGGCTCATGGCGGCG
>JBLNCQ010000087.1:0-13518 GCA_050260815.1 Bacillota bacterium | reverse complement strand
TACGCCTGCAGCGCAGGAGAAGCTGCAGGAGTTCATGGCCAGGCAGGCGGGCCCCGTAGCGGGGCTTCGCGTCCTGGTCCGCGGCGGCGGCTGAAGCGGCTATCAGTATGGCATGGCCCTGGAAGGGCAGCCGCGTCCCGACGACCACATTTTAGACGCCGGCCTCATCAAGCTGGTGGTGGACCCGGGCAGCCTGGAGATCCTGGACGGATCCGTCATCGACTTCGTGGAAACGGCCTCCGGCGGCGGGTTCACGCTCACCGGCCCGGAGCAGGGCGGGTGCGGCTGCGGCGGCGGCCACCAGCACGATGACGGGGACGGGTGCGGAGAGGGCTGTTCCTGTTCCCGCTAGTTCCTGCGACTGCTGAGCGGTGTCTCCCCGCCTTTAGAAAGCGTTGACTTTCCCAATTGGGCGGTCTAGAATGTTGCCCAGGGAAAGCAGATGCGGGCATGGGGGAGGTACCCGGAATGAACGTTACTTTGTCGGAATCGGCGGCCGGGCGGCTGCGGGAGCTCATCTCCTCCAAGCCCGAGCCCATTATTGGCCTCCGCCTGCTGGTCCGGTCCGGCGGCTGCAGCGGCTACAGCTACGGCATGGCTCTGGAGCGGCAGACCCGCCCCGACGACCTGGTGGTAGAACACCAGGGCCTGAAGATCGTCATCGACCCGGGCAGCGCCGAGTTTCTGGACGGCGCGGCCATTGACTACCAGGAGTCGCTGATGGGCGGCGGATTCACCATCCAGAACCCGAACGCCACCAGCACCTGCGGCTGTGGCAGCTCGTTCCGCACCGGACAGAAGGCGGGCAGCCCCAGTTCCTGCGGTCACTAGGACGGGGGACACACCGCCCCAAGGCGCCGCTTCCATTACGGGAGAGCACAAGGCCATCGCTACGGCGATGGTCTTTTCTCTTGCAGGTCGTCCAGCGCCAGCGCCATCTCATCGCGGACCTGCGGGTCGGCCTCGCCGGCCAGTGCCCGGCGCAGGCGAACCTCCGTCTCCTCTCGACGGGCCGCGCCGCGGCGGGCCAGTTCGGCCAGGGCCCAGGCGGCGTGCCCGCGCATGACCGGCCGCGAGTCGCCCAAGGCCTCGACCACGTAGGGCACGGCGGCCGGATCGCCGGTGTTGCCCAGGGCCACCAGGGCGTTGCGCTGCAGAACGGTCTTGCCGCGCCAGCCGGCTGCGCCGCGGGCGAACCAGCGCTGGAACTGGCCGCGCGTCATGTGCACAAGCTGCACCAGGTCGGGCAGGCCGCCCACCTCTGGGTTGGGCTGAAGGCCCGGGTCCAGAGCCGGCTTGGCCCTGACGTTGTGGGGGCAGGCGTTCAGGCAGTCGTCGCAGCCGAAGACGCGCAGGCCCATGGCCCGACGGTACTCCCGCGGCAGAAAGCCCTTGAGCTGCGTGATGTTGGACAGGCAGCGCGAAGAGTCGATCACGCCGGGCGCAACGATGGCTCCGGTGGGGCAGGCGACCAGGCAGCGCTCGCATCGGCCGCAGCTGCCGGTCACGGGCTGATCCGGCTGCAGGGCCACGTCTGTCAGCAGTTCGCCAAGGAAGACCCAGGAGGCGAACTCACGCGTGATGAGCTGGGCGTGCTTACCGTACCAGCCCAGCCCCGCACGCACGGCCACTGCCCGGTCCAGGGGCGGGCCGGTGTCCACGTGCACCTGCAGCGCGGCCCCGGGCACGCGCTGCTGCAGCCAGCGCCCCAGGGCCTCCAGCCTGGCGCGCAGGATGTGGTGATAGTCCTCGGCGCCGCGGGCGTAGCGGCTGAGCCAGCCGCGCAGAGCGGACGGGGTGGCCCCACCAGCGTCCGGCAGATAATAGTTCAGGCCCACCGCCACGATGGACCGGGCCCCGGGGAGCCAGCGGCCGGGGTCCACGCGCAGGGCAATGTCCCTCTCCTCAAAGGGGGAGCGGTAGCCCAGCTCTGCCCTCTGGCGCAGCACGGCCTCTTCCCCCTGGAACGGCTCCGCCGGGGCAATGCCCACCAGGTCCAGTCCCAGCCGCCGGGCCTCCGCCTTGAGGTCCTCTTCCAGCGACATCACACGGCCGGCTGTTCCGCCGCGCCCGCCCCGCCCGTCCCGGCCAGGCCAAGCTCAGGGGCCACGCTCCGCAGCGCGTCAATCACGTTCTGGATGTGCTGGTCCAGGTCTACGCCCAGTTCCTCCGCGCCGCGCACCAGGTCCTCGCGGCTGACGTTGCGGGCGAAGGCCTTGTCCTTCATCTTCTTGCGGACGCTCTTCACGTCCACCTCGTCCAGGCTCTTGCTCGGCTTCACCAGGGCCACGGCGGTGACGAAACCGCACAGCTCGTCCACGGCAAAGAGGGCCTTGTCCATCAGGTGGGTGCGCGGAACGCCCACCGCGTCGTTGTGGGCACTGACGGCGTAGACGATGTCCTCGGGCGCCCCCTGCGAGCGCAGGATCTCGGCGCCAACGCGGGCGTGCTGGGTGATTTCGGGGTAGCGCTCGTAGTCGAAGTCGTGAATCAGGCCCACAAAGCCCCAGCGCTCCACGTCCTCGTTGTAGATGCCGGCATAGTGGCGCATGGCCGCCTCAACGGCCAGGGCGTGTTTGATCAGGTGTGGCGTCTGGGTGTACTCGTGCAGCAGGGCCAGGGCCGCCGAACGGTTGATCTCCATGAGATTCAGGCCTCCTTGGGTGATCTGGCCGGCGCGGCTCGTTCGGCCGCCGGCTCGAATGGGGCGGGACCCGCTCAGGCAGGGCCCACCCGGGGGAAGTACATGCCCGTCATGAACTGCTCGACAAAGTCGGGGTGGTTGGCCAGGTCCAGGTGCTCGGTGCGGCGGGCGATGTCCCGTGCCCGCCGGGCCTCGGACCGGGACAGCAGGAACATGCGGGCTCCGGCGCCGGCGGCGTTGCCGGCGGAGCGGATGCGCTCCTCCGGCGCCATGGGGATGAGCCCCACCGCGGCGGCGGCGGCCGGACGCACGTAGGTGCCAAAGGCGCCGGCCAGGATGACCTCGTCGAGCTGCGCCTCGTCCAGGCCCAGATAGGCCAGGGCCAGCCGCGCCCCCGCCACAATGGCGCCCTTGGCCGACTGCAGCTCGCGCACGTCCTTCTGCGTCAGCGTCACGGGACGGCCGGAGCGGGCCTCGCCGGCGGGAGCCAGCACAAAGGACCAGGTTCCCGCCTCGCCGGGCACCACGCGCTCGAGCACGGCGGGAGGCAGGAAGTCCCGGCATTCGTCCGGGGAGCGGATGCGCCCCGTCTCGTCCAGGACGCCCACCCGCGCCAGCTCGGCGCCGGCGTCAATGAGGCCGGAGCCGCAGATGCCGGCCGGCGGCACGTCGCCGATGACCTTGAGGCGCACCCGGTCGTCGATGCGGACCCCCTCAACGGCCCCCTTGTCGCCGCGCATCCCCTGGCTGATGCGAGCCCCTTCAAAGGCGGGGCCGGCCGCCGTGGAGCAGGCCACCAGGCGGCCGCGCCAGCCGGCCACAATCTCGCCGTTGGTGCCCAGGTCCAGAAGGCAGGTGGCCCTGGGACTGCGGTCCTGGCCGGTGGCCAGCACGGCCGCCACCGTGTCGCCGCCCACAAAGCCGGCAATGCCCGGCACCAACTCCACCACCGCCGCCGGGTTAAGCGCCAGCCCCAGATCGCGGGCCCGCAGGCGCGGACTCTCGCGGAAGGCGGGCCGGAACGGGGCGCGGCTGAGGCCGGTGGGGTCCACCTTCAGCAGGAAGTGCTGCATGGTGCTGTTGGCGGCCACCACCAGGTGGTAGATGCGGTGGGGGTGAGCGCCGGCCTGTTTGGCCAGTTCCGCCGCCAGCAAGTTGAAGACCCGCACCACCTCGCGGTGCAGCTCCTCCAGGCCTCCCGCCTCCGCGGCGTGCGTCAGGCGCGAGATGACGTCGCCGCCGTGGGCCACCTGGGGATTCAGCGCGGAGGCGCGGGCGGCCTCCTGGCCCGTCTCCAGGTCCATCAGCCAGGCGGCAATGGTGGTGGTGCCCAGGTCCACGGCCATGCCGAAGAGCCCGCCCGGGCCCTGGCCAGGCGTTACCTCCAGAAGCTCACGGCCCTCAAACAGGACGGCGGCGGCCTGTCCAGACCGTCCCCGCAGGGCCGCGGCTGCGCTCCGCACCACCGCCAGGTCGGCGTCCGGAGGCGTCACACCCAGGCGGGCCAGGTCAGCCACGCCCCCCTGCGGCGGCACCTCCCAGGTGGCCCGGGTCACCCGGGCCTCGCGGGGGAAGTCGGGCAGGTCGGCGTCGGTCAGGATCCGGGGGTGCCCTTTCACCAGCGGGGAGAGCACCTCCACCTCACAGTCGCCTGCCACCGCGACTCGGCAGGCCAGGCGGACCCCGTCCGCCAGGTCGGCCGGCGAGAGGGCGGCCTCCTCGTCCGGGGTGATGGGAGAGCAGGAGCCGGTCACGCGCACGCGGCACTTCCCACAGGTGCCGGCGCCGGCGCACACGGCCTCCGCCGGCTGGCCCGCCTCGGCCACCACGTCCAGGAGCAGCGCTCCCAGGGGCGCCTCCAGGCGCCTGCCGTCCGGCAGGATTGTCACTACCACGCCGCCACCCCCGCTCCGTCAGGATAAGACGTGGCCCACCGCCTGAGCGGTGGGCCGGGCGCACCCGCAACTATCTGCAGTGTAGCGTCTGAGGTTTTGCGGTGTCAACGGCGGGGGCCGGCGGACGGACTAGTCCTTGGGCTTGAAGGTCTTGCAGGCGGTTTCCTCCGACGTCTTGGCGTGCGGCCGTTCGCCGATGCTCCCCATCTCCATGGACGGACTAACCCGGGCGGAGTTGACCACATAGATGCGGTCGGCGCCGCAGCGGTTACCCGCGTCCCAGAAGTAGCAGCTCTTCACTTCACACATGATCTCCTGGGGCATGAAATGCACCTCCTCAGGCCTCCAGTATTTGCCGCGCGACGGCGCATGATACGGCCGCGCGGAGAACGGTGCCTTCGGCGACCCGGCGGCGCCTTGACGCGGGCGTCCCGTCATGCCACCCTGGACTTTAACAGCACGTGCTTGCCAAAGAGGAAGTGACGCTGTCCTTGCACTTTCAAAACACCGGCCTGACGTTCTACCCCCGTGTGGCCCTGCACGCCCGCCGTACGGTGAACCCGCCGGACGACACCTGGGTGGCCTTCGGCCCCTCCCCTCGCGGGTGCAAGCGCTTCGGGCACTTCGCCCTGGGCCTCTCGCTGGAAGGCGTGTACATGCGCTTTGTGGTGAAGCCGGAGTTCGATCAGCGCTCGCGCCTGGCCAGGGCGCTGCGGAAGCAGGGCCTGTCCCTCCTGCAGTCCCTGGAGACCTGGCGCGGCTACAGCCTATACGGCGATGACCGCGGCAGCGGGTCCGTCCCCGTTGAGGAACTGACCAAGCGCGACATGGAGGCGGCCGCAGCCCGGCTGGCCGAGGTAAAATCGGCGTCGCTGGCCGTCGGCGCCGGCTGGAGCCGGAACAACCCCACGGTGCGTCAGGGCGAGGCGCTCATCAGCCAGGCGGCGGAGATGGCCGGGGAACTGCTGCCCCTCTACCTGGCCAGCAACGGGTTGGAGGCCAGCTGATCCAGAAGTTCCACGGTGCGTATCAGGTAACCGGATTCGGCTGCGTACCAGGGGCCCCGCTCTCCCTCCGGCGGCCAGTTCCTGGCGCTGTGGGACAGAAATACCCGGGCCGAGTTGCTATCACCCACCAACACGGCGGCGTAGGCGGCGATAGCCCAGGGGAAGGGATCGCCGGTGTCGCCCTCAGCCCACCTGGGGAAGGCGGCCATGACCTTGGCGTAGAGAAGCTGGGCACGGTCTGACCTCGGATCAATGACACCATAGACAATGGGGTACAGTTGCGACACCGCGTCCGGGTACCATCTAGGGCCCATGGGGGGAACATGCACGCCGCCCAGGCTCCATTCGTACATCCCGCGCCAGGGGTTCCAGAGCTGCCTCTCCATGCCCTGCCGGACCCACTCGGCGCGCCTGCCGTAAAGGGCCGCGCCCGCCCCGTCGCCCATCTGCCCCAGCAGCCAGGCCCAGTCGGCCAGGCCGCGGTAGTTCTCGCTGTTGTCCATCAGGAACTTTACGCCCAGCCCGGGTTTGGCCCACACCAGGCCGTCCCCGTCCTGCAGGCGGACGATGACCTCGGCCACCTCCTGAAGCTGGCCCTTGTGCCGGAGCCCCCATTCCACGTCGCCGGTGGAGCGGACGTACCAGCTGGCCAGTGACAGCAGCGTTGCGGCGTAGCTGTCGGCGGAGTCATAGTTGAGGCTCGGCGCCTCGCTGCCGTCCGGGCCCAGCCGGTAGTCGTAAATGGTGCCGTACACACCAAAGCGGTCGGGGTGGTTCAGATGCTCCAGGTACCACTCCATGTAGCGCCGGACCAGGTCCGGGTTGTGCCGCACCAGTGCCATGGCCGCCAGGTTGGCGAAGTAGGGCACCACGTCCGTGTGTTGGGGGTTCTGCGCCAGGGCTCCCTCGTCAGTCTGGGTCGCCTCCAGCCACTGCAGCTCCCGCTCCAGGGCGGCCGTATCCACCGGATACGGGGACGCGTGCTTGCCCAGACTCCATGACCAGTTGCCCCTGCCCCCGCCCCAGCCCAGGGACGTGGTCAGGAGCCCCAAAACTAACAATGACGTGACGAACCGCATTGTCCACAGCCGTTTCATACGTCGGATTTTCGCTATTTTATGTAAAGTTCCTGTGGCTGCACCCCTGGTACATTATTGAAGTTGCCTGCTGCGGGGACCTCGTCAAGGACAAGAAAGGGCCCTGCCGCGTCGGCAGGGCCGCCAAATGAGCCGGGGGGCTCATGGGAGGGGCAGGGGAATCATGCAGTCCTAATCGTGCGAGTGGGTGACCGCCTCCGGCGACGGAACGGCGGAGACCGCTGAGCGGATGGCCTCCAGCAGGTCGTCAACGTTGGGGCATGGCCGGTACTGGCTGTCCAGCACGTCCATCTGGTTCTCCTCTAGTGTCAAACAGATGACCCGCGGGCCACTGCCATGGCCTTGGCCTGCCGGATCGCGCAGAGACTTGGGGTCGAGGGCGCGATCCACCAGGACAACGTCAGGGGCCAGCCCCCGCACCACGGCGCCCATCTGAGGGCCGACGGGAACGGTGCCAACCACCTGAATGTCCGGCTCTGCGGACAGCAGCCGGCGGAGTCCGGCCCCAAACAGGCCGTTTTGATACAGAATGACCACACGCCGCTGCGCAGCCATGGCTATCACCCTCCAATTCCATGCTAGCGCACAGGTATTCTTGTCACGTAGACCCGCCAGGGCCATTTTCCGTCGGGATTTGTGGCTACGAAAAGGCAACAAAAAAGGGCTACCTTCGAGGTAGCCCTTTCGCACTAGTGAAAGCGAGAACTGATTCACACAGTGATCGGAACCACTACCGAGAAACGACGCGGGTGGACGTGGTTGCTCGCCCCTTACCGGGAGTCCTCCGCCGAATCGGGCGTGATACCCTCACGGATGGCATAGGCCGCCGCCTGTACCCGGTTCTCCAGGTGCAGCTTGGCCAGGATGTTCTTGACGTGATTGCGCACCGTGTTCTCGCTGATGCAGAGCGTGGCGGCAATCTCCTTGTTGGAGGCACCCCGGGACAGCTCCCGCAGGACGTCAATCTCCCGCGCTCCCAGCGACTCGCGCCCCGTGTGCGTGGGCTGCGCGTCGCGGCGGGCGAACTCGGTCAGAATCTTGGCGGCCAGACCGCCGGAGATGGCGGCTTCGCCATGGTAGGCCTTGCGAACGGCGTCCAGCAGGTGGTCCGGGTCCACGTTCTTCAGCAGGTAGCCCTGCGCGCCCGCCTTGATGGCCTCGAACAGGTTCTGCTCCAGGTCGGAAACAGTGAGGATGAGAATCTTCACGTACGGCATGAGCTGCTTGACCCGACGCGTGGCCTCCAGCCCGTTGATGTCGGGCATGCTGATGTCCATGAGAATCAGGTCGGGCATCAGTTCCTGAGCCTTGGTGATGGCCTCCCGGCCGTTGTGGGCTTCGCCCACCACCTCGATGTCAGCCTCAGCCGTAAGCAGGCTCTTCACTCCGCGGCGGAACAGCTCGTGATCGTCAACCAGGAGGACCCTAATGCGCTCCAGCTTCCACACCCCCGGCCTTGTCTAGGGACGGCTCTTCAGACTGCTTGGGAACGGGCACATCCAGGATGACCCGGGTTCCCCGGCCCGGCAGCGTGTCCAGCAGCATGGACCCGCCTATGGCCCGCGCCCGCTCGCGCATGGTGCGCAGTCCGTAATGGCCCTCGTACTCGCGCGTCGGATCATAGTCAAAGCCTCTGCCGTCATCCGCCACCATGACGGTAAGGCGCCGGGCCGAACCGCCCACCTGCACTTCCACGCACTCGGCGCCGCTGTGCTTGCGCACGTTGGCCAGCGCCTCCTGGATGATGCGCAGAAGCTGCACGCCAACTTTGGGGGGCACGTGGGGGGCGGCGGCATCGATGTCCAGGCTGCTGCGAATGCCCGTGCTCTCCTCAAACTCCGTCAGGTACCGGGCCAGAGCCGCATCCCAGGAGGGGCCAACGGGGGCCCGCAGGTCGAACAGCGCCTGCCGAACGTCCTGGTAGGCTGTCTCCAAAACGCTCCGGATCTGCTCCAGCTCGTCCTGGCTCTCCGGGAGCCGCTTGGCCAGCACGGTGAGGCGCATCTTGAGAAAGGCCAGCGTCTGCGCCAGCCCGTCATGGAAGTCCCGCGCCAGGCGCTCGCGCTCCATGAGGGTGGCCACCACCTCGGCGTTCTCCCGCAGGGCCTCCTCCAGCTTCTGCTTCTCACGCAAGTCGCGGAAGACCAGGAGCAAGAGGTTGCCGCCCTCGCCGTCGGGAAGGAGCGAGTAACTGGCGGAGACGGGGATCAGGTACCCGTCCTGGTGGCGAATATTCATCTCTGCGTAGCTGACCGGCTTCTGCGCTTCCAGTGCGTGCATGCCGTAGCACAGGTCGTCGGCGGCAAGAGGCTCGCCCAGTGTTGTGTGACATTGAAAGAGCGTACCGCACTGCACACCCTGGGACACCTGGTAGCCCGTCAGCCTGACGGCCGCGGGGTTCATCTCCACGATGCGGCGATCCTGGTCGATGACGATGAAGGCGTCGGTTGCGTTCTCAAAGAAGAGCCGCAGCCGGTCCCGCTCTGCTATGATCCATCGAGCCGGCGACCCAGACAAGCTCTTCACCCTCCAAGGTCCCTGTGCCTGTAGCTTATCAAAAGCCGCTGGCAACCGTCAATTTGAATACATTTAATAATAGCAAAAGCCGCCTAAGCCCGGCGGCTTTTGGTGTTGGCGCTTCGGAACTAGACCGCTTCCACCGAACGGATCTCGGGAATCTCCTGCCGCAGGGCCCTCTCGATGCCCATCTTGAGCGTCATGGTGGACATGGCGCAGCCGGCGCAGGCGCCGGTCAAATGAAGGAACACCACGCCGTCCTGAACGTTGAGCAGTTCCACGTCGCCCCCGTCGAACTGCAGCCCGGGCCGGATGCGCTCCAGAACATCTTCAACGCGCTCCATTAATTCCACGGGCGATCACCTCGTCTCTAGTTTACCCGTCCGTCGCCTGAAATGGCAAGGCCAGTGTTTTTGCAGGGAATTGCTGTGTAGCGCCGCCATCATTTCCGCAGGGTAAGGCGCCGGTCACAGGCACAACATAATGACGGAAGGAGGTGAGAGATCGTGGCGAACAACAACAACGAACTGCTGGTCAAGAACGCGAACCCCGCTCTGGAGCGGCTGAAGTTCGAGGTGGCCAGCCAGGTGGGCGTGCCGCTGAAGCAGGGCTATAACGGCGACCTTCCCGCTCGCGAGGCCGGCAAGGTTGGCGGGCAAATGGTGAAGCGGATGATCGCTCTGGCCGAGCAGAGCCTCGGCGGTACCTCCCGATAAACCGGCTGCGGTCTGCGCCTGAGGCTCTTGCAGGCGCCTGAGGGAAGCTGCCCATTCCCTAGCTTGTGCTCTCTCTGCGAGTTCTATAGGCGGACCTGAAAAGGTCCGCCCTTCTTGCGTGCCGCGTTGCGCCTGTTGCGGTCACCGGCTTGCCGCCTGTCGCGGCCGCCGGCCTGCCGTCTCCGGGAGGCGCCGCGTTCAGGACAGAAGCGTCTGCAGCTTGAGCGCCAGGCCCATGTCTCCCTTGATCTTCAGGCGCCCGCCCATAAAGGCCGACATGGCGTTCAGCTTGCCGGTGGCCAGGTCCACAAAGTCCTGGGCGGTCATGGTCACCACCACGCCGGGGTTCTCGGCCGGGCCGGACTTGATCTCACCCCTGCCGCCGCCGATGATCATGGCAAAGGTGCCGCCGCCGTCCCCCGTGAGGTCCAACTGGTACGTCCCCTGGGCGGCCAGCTTCTCCGGCCGTTCCGCCAGCCGCTGCTCGATCCCCTTCAAGACTTCCTGCACATCTGCCACGTGTGCCCCCTCCTCCTTGCCCTATTTACCTCAGAGACCAGGTTACGGGGCTGCCGCCAGCGGCGACCATTCCCCGGTCCTCCAACACGAACAGGTGCCCCAGCACCTCGGACATCCCCAGGAACAACTGCCCCCGATCCAGCTTTGGGAACAGGCGCCGCATCAGGTCGTAGGCGGTGGCCGGACCGCCCTCGAGGAAGCCGCGGATCTTCTCCAACCGCTTCTCCGTGCGGGTCAGGCGCGAGGCCACCAGGGCGCGGTGGTCGGTGATGACCTCGCCGTGCCCGGATGCCACCCAATCCAGGTCCAGACGGGCCAAACGGGCCAGGCTTTCCAGGTAGAGCGGCAGGCTGCGCACCAGCGTAGTCGACGATGGTTCCACCGGGTCGACCAGCGCGTTGCTGGAGATGTGGGCGATGAGGTGGTCGCCGGCCAGGAGGCCGCGGGCTTCGCGGCCCCACAGGCTGATATGGCCGTAGGCGTGGCCCGGCGTGTGCAGCAGGTCCCAGGTTCGCCCGCCGGCTGCCACCTGATCCCCTTCGTCCAGGAAGCCGTCCACCTCCACCGTCTCCGTAAAGCTCCACAGCCAGCGGATGGACTCGCCCACCGCCTCGGCCACGGAGGCCGGCCCGCCGTGGCGGCGGAACAGGTCTGTGCCGAAGTCGGCCCGGTGCGTGTCGCGGCCCAGCCTTAGCCAGGGGTCGGTGTGGGGGTGGGTCAGGATCCGGCAGCCGGAACGGCGCCGGATCTCGGCGGCCAGGCCGGTGTGGTCCACGTGAAAATGGGTCAGGATAAGCAGCTCAATGTCCTCCACGCGGTGCCCCAGTCGGGCGAGGCCGGCCTCCAGGGCCTGACGGGCCTCCGGGTAGATAGGTCCGCAGTCCACCAGCGTGAGGGGACGGCCCTCCAGGACCACCGCGTTCATGGTCCCCACGGGAAAAGGCGTCGGCACCGGTACCAGGTGGATGCCGGCGGGCAGCCGTTCCTGTCCGGGGACCCCCGACTGTGCGGCCGCCTTGCGCTCGGGTGCGGCTATGGCTGGACCCTCCCCTTGGGGCAGACGCCCTCCAGAACGATCGCAGCGAAGTGTGACGCGATCTCTTCGGGCTTCGAGCGGCCCTCGGGGCTGTACCACTGGTAAATGCTGTTGCACAGACCGAAGATGGCCAGGGCCGTCAGCCGCACGTCCACGTCCCGGAACTCGCCGGCCGCCACCCCCTCGCTGAGGATGCGCTCCAGCAGCCCGGTGTAGCGGCGCCGGCTCTGGCGCACCACCTGGCGCTGCTCGGGCGACAGGGCGTGGGTCTCGCGGGTGAAGATGGTGAGTTCGCCCAGGCGGCGGGCCACCGTCTCCAGGTGGGCGAAAACGGCCCGCTCCAGCTTGGTCCGGGCGGAGACGGGCTGCAGTGCTACTTTCTCCAGGTCGGTGACCAGCGTGTTGACGGCGTCGTCAAAGATCTTGACCAGCAGCTCTTCCTTGCTGGTGATGTAGTAGTA
Organism: Bacillota bacterium; assembly: GCA_050260815.1. Taxonomy (GTDB): domain Bacteria; phylum Bacillota; class Sulfobacillia; order JAMDAP01; family JAMDAP01; genus JAMDAP01. The sequence continues at coordinate 1,626 of JBLNCQ010000087.1, read as the reverse complement.
AAGCGACCCCTTCTGCAGGCCCACGGCGTCGGCTATGTCCTGCATGGAAGTTCCGTGATAGCCCTTTTCGCGGAAAAGGCGCACGGCCGAGGCCATGATCTCCTGTTCCCGGTTGACGGCCATCACCCCCTATGTTGCTGCGTATCGAAATCAAACGGTCGGTAGAAGCTGGTCTAACTATAGCCGCGACGACCTGCCGTGTCAACGCCGCCTCCCCTCAGGCCTTCTTGTGGGCTCTGGACAGAACGCGGTAACCGCCGCCGAGCCGGAGCTTGGCGATGTAGAGGATCTGGCCGACGTGCTCGGAGATGTGGGTGGCCACCGCAAATAGCACATCCAGAACTGTAACAGATTGGTCGCGAATCTGCTGCGGCCGGTCCAGATCAACGGGGGTGGGCCCGGCCAGGATGCGGTCAGCCTCACGGAAGACCCGGTTCAGCTCCGCCACCAACTCGTCGCGCTCTAGTCCTTGTCCGGGCCCTCCACGATGAACTCCTCCGGGCTCGTGTCACTGACGGTGTCCATTGCGTAGACGCCGTTGCGGAATAAGGCCCACTGCTCGCCGTTCAGCCCGCCAGGCACGTAGGCGGAAAGCTCTCGGCGGTTGACCCGGAGCTTGGGCGCGCTGATGTTCCAGTATCCGTCCCAGCCGCCCTTGCTGATACCGGGCGTGATAATGCCGTCATTCACGGCCCCCAGGTACTCCAGGATGCGAACGTCGCCAAACGCCCCCTGGGGGACGGTGATGGTCGCCATCAGTCCCAACCCCTTTCTTGCTGCCGGGCGCCCCGTTCTCGTGAAGTCACGCGCCACGGTCTTCTGCGGCTACGCGCCCAGGGCGCCGCCCAGTCGGTCCCAGGCCCGACGGGCCTCTTCCTCCATGCGGGACATGAGTTCCGCCACGCTGGGGACGTCATGGATGAGCCCTGACGCCTGACCCGCCCATGCAAACCCCTCGTTCATGTGCCCCTCCAGCGCGGCGCGCCGGTTGGCCTCGCCGCCGATGTAGGGAAGCAGGTCCGCCAGGCCGGCCCCCGCCGCCTCCCGCTCCAGAATAGCCTCCGTGAAACCGGAGCGCAAGGCGCGCCCGGGGCGGCCCAGGCTTCGCTCAATGACCACGGTGTCGGCTTCACCGGCCCTCAGCAGGGCCTCCTTGTAGGCGGGGTGGGCCCGGCACTCGCGGGTGGCCACAAAGCGCGTGCCCATCTCCACGCCGTCGGCACCCAGAGCCAGAGCGGCGGCCAGGCCCCGGCCGTCGGCAATGCCGCCGGACGCCGCAACGGGAATGCTGACGCTGTCCACAACGCGGGCCACCAGCACCAGGGTGCCCAGGTCGTCGCGGCCCAGATGGCCGCCTCCCGCAAAGCCCACGGCGATGACCGCGTCTGCGCCCAGGGCTTCCGCCTTCTGCGCCTGACGGACGCCGGCCACCAGCACCAGCTTCTTCACAGGCAGCCCCTCCAGCCGGCGGAAGACCGGCTCCGGGTTGCCGCCGGTCACGCTGATGACCGGCACCGCCTCCTCCGCCGCCACATCCAGGTGGGCCTCCCACGCCCAGTGGCCCAGGGCGAAGTTGACGCCGAAAGGACGGTCGGTGGCCTGCCTCGCCAGCGAAATCTCCCGGCG
>JBLNCQ010000086.1:0-2847 GCA_050260815.1 Bacillota bacterium | reverse complement strand
CGCGCCTCCTGCTGCTTGAGTGCAACCAGCCCCAACTGGATCTCTTCCGCCGCGACATCGAACAACTGCTGGCCGCAGACGTGGACGCCGTGCTGATGGAAGATGTGAGGCAGTGGCGAATCCGCCCCGAGGGCCCTGCCCGCCTGCGTCCCGACCTCTACCGCGCGGCCGTCACCACCTTCCACCACGCCCATGAGGCCACCTCTCTGCTGGCCGGCACGGGCCTGCGGGTGGTCCCGGTCCTGTCGGAGGTGCACCCGGGGACGCTGCGGCGCCTGGCGGCGCTGCCTCCGGGCACAGTTGTGGGTGTGGCCTGCGCCAACTGGCCCGGCGCCGGCAGCCTGCGGGCGGCTCTCGAGAACGCGGGGCTGCGCCAGCTTCAGGTCATCCAGGCGTCCACCGCCGTGCAGCCGTCCCTCAAGAGCATGTTCGAGCGGGCCCACGTGGTGGTCTGCTCGGGCCGGGCTTTCCCCGAACTGGAGACTTACGCCAGGGACCACGGCTACGGCCAGGTCGAGCTATGGGTGGAAGACCGCCGCCTGGACGCCGGCGCCCTTCTGGACCTGGCCCGTGAGCTGTCGCTGCCCCTCCGCCCCTAGCCCGGAGCGTAACCATCGTGACAAATGCAAGAGGGAGACGCTGAACGGCATCTCCCTCGACTTGTGCCTATGTGCTTGCCGGCCACTTTCGGGCGCAAGCCCTACGCGCTGATTGCCTGCTTGACCAGACGGCCGCCCGCCTGGGCCCAGCCTTCCAGCATCTCGGTCGTCACGGACTTGGGACGCTCGATGGGGTAACCCAGGGCGCGGTCCCAGGTGATGTTGGCCAGCACGCCCAGGGCGCGGCCAACGCCGAAGAGCACGGTGTAGAAGTCGTACTCGGTGACGCCGTAGTGCCACTGAATGACGCCGGACTGGGCGTCCACGTTGGGCCAGGGGTTCTTGGCCTTGCCGTGTTCCATCAGCACGCCCGGCGCCACTTCGTAAACCATGCTGACCAGCTTGAACAGCGGGTCGTCGGGGAGGTGCTTCAGGCAGAACTCGCGCTGCGTGGTGTAGCGCGGGTCGGTCTTGCGCAGCACGGCGTGGCCGTAGCCGGGGACCACCTGGCCGGACCTGAGGGTCTCCCACAGAAACTCGCGGACGTTCTCGCCGGTGGGCTCCTGATCACCCAGGTGCTGCTTGAAGTGCTGGATCCAGCCCAGCACCTCCTGCGCCGCCAACCCGTGCAGGGGGCCGGCCAGGCCGTTCAGCGCCGCCGAGTAGCTATAGTAGGCATCCGACAGAGCCGAGGCCACCAGATGGCCGGTGTGGGCCGAAACGTTGCCTGACTCATGGTCGGAGTGGATGATCATATGCATGCGCGCCACGTCGTCATAGGGCTTCTTAATGCCCATCATGTGCGCAAAGTTGGCGCCAAGGTCCAGGTTGGGGTCGGCCTCGATGATGTCGCCGTTCTTGTACTTGTAGCGGTAGATAAACGACGCAATGCGCGGCAGGCGCGCCACCAGGTCGCTGGCGTCCTCATACATGGGGCCCCAGGCCTCGAGCTTGTTGAAGCCGTCATTATAGAACTTGGCGAACTTGGACTCCCTCTGCATGGCCAGAACAGCGGCCGACAGCATGACCATGGGGTGGCTGTCCTTGGGCAACGCCTTGATGACGTCGAAGACGTAAGACGGCACCCTGCTGCGATCACGGAATTCGGCCACAATCTGGTCAACGTCCGCCTGCGTGGGCACTTCGCCGGTCAGCAGGAAGTACCAGAAAGCCTCTACCGTGGGATACTCGCCGCCGGGCGCCTTGGGCAGGGCTGCAAAGGTCTCGGGAATGGTCTTGCCCCGGAAGCGGATGCCTTCCTGGGGGTCAAGGTAGGAGATGTCCGTCACCAGACACCGGATGTCACGCCCGCCGCCGATCGCCTGACCGATGTTGACCTGATCGATCACTACCTCGCCGTACTCTTTCAGCAGCTTGGCCGTGCGTGGGCGTTGTTCCAGTATTTTCTCCGCCAGTTTCTCCTTCAGCCTGGACATGCAGCATGCCTCTCCTTTCGTCGTTCACGACGTAACAAGCCAGGGCGAAAGCACAAGAGCACGAAGAGCTTGAACATTGTCAGCAGATGGCTACCCGCGTGGCGCTGGTGAAGGCCTTCACCTAGATTATATACATGCCACCGGGTATTTCAAGGGATATGGGTCTAAATTGGGCCCAGGAGAGGCATGCTATGAAATTACGTCCGCATTTCTCGTTTTTGTTCCCGTTTTCACATTCTCACTTGAACCCGCTTGTGAAATCAATATCATGGCCTGATTACCGCGACAAATCAGCGCTTTCTGGTACTCCCGGCGCCAGTGGCTTGCCAGTCCGGTGCCCTAAAAATCGGGGTGACCGGAGAGGCGTAGATCCTCGTCCTGCCGGTTGCGCCGAAGCCGGAAGGAGCGGGCCGAGACCACCGTACCCAGGGGTCGGAAGGCGGCGGGGTAGGGGAAGCAGACGACCTCCTCACTGCCCCGCTGACGGTCCCGCCGCACCAGAGGATAGTCCATGCCATCCCGTTCCCGGCCAGGAGCCGCCGCTCTGGGCGCCAGCAGTTCGGAGAGCCAGTTGCCGTAGAGTCGGCGCAGAGGCTCGTCCACGAACAGGATAAAGACCGGCATGCCCGTGGCGTCCTCCACCCGCTCGAAGGACTGCACCCGGTCTCGGGCCAGACTCAGCTCGCCCGCTCCCGTCCGCCGGGAGTATCGGCCGGACGACGTCACGGAGGTGCGCCTCACCTCCAGGAAGAAGGCGTGCCTGTCGCCGACGATGAGGTCCGGCAGGTGCCCGGATGTGGGCAGCGAGGCGG
>JBLNCQ010000085.1:0-42856 GCA_050260815.1 Bacillota bacterium | reverse complement strand
CGGTCCCACGTGGCCCAGGTGGCCGATGCGGAAGACGCTGTCCGCCAGGTCGCCCTGCCCGCCGGCCAGGGTGACGCCGCTGACCACGCGGGCGTGGCGGCGAAGTTCCTTCAGGTCGACGCCGGCGGGAACTACCACGGCAGTGACCGTGTCCGACGCGTATCGGGCGTCGGCCAGCAGGTCCAGGCCCAGGGCCCGGATGCCGGCGCGGGTCATCCGGCCCAGCAGGGCGTGGCGGCGAAAGCCCTCCTCCAGGCCCTCCTCGCGGATCATGGTCAGCGATTCTCGCAGGCCATACAGCAGCGAGAGGGCGGGTGTGTAGGGCGTCTGGGCCTTGGCAGCCAGCTTGCGCCAGGCCCGCAAGTCGAAATAGTAGCGGGGGCAGCGGGCGGACTCGGCCGCCTGCCAGGCCCGCGGGCTCAGGGCCAGTACGGCCAGGCCGGGCGGGCACATCAGGGCCTTCTGCGAACCCGCCACCGCCACGTCCAGGCCCAGGCGGTCGAAGGGAAGGTCAATGGCCCCCAGGGAGCTGACCGCGTCCACAAGCAGCAGTGCCCCATGTCGGCGCACCAGTGGCGCGATGTCCCCGATCGGGTTGGTAACGCCTGTGGAGGTCTCGTTGTGGGTGGCCAGCACGGCGCGGAAGCGCTCCGCGGCGGGCCGCCCCTGGTCCTGGTCCAGCCAGGTCCGCAGGGTGTCCATGTTGACCGCCTGGCCGGCCGGCGCCGCCAGCACCTCCACCTGGACTCCGAAGGCCCGGGCGATGGCTGCGAAGCGCTCGCCGAAGACGCCGGTCACCAGGGCCAGCACCCGGTCGCCGGGGGACAGCGTGTTGACCACGGCCGCCTCCAGGCCACCTGTGCCGGCCGCCGGCAGCACCACCGGCTCCTCCGACGTCTGGAAAACGTACTGGAGACCCGCCGTGACCGCACGGAACAGGCCGGCGAACTCCTCCCCGCGGTGGTTGATCATGGGCCGGGCCATCGCGGACAGAACCCTCTCCGGAACAGATGTGGGACCCGGCAGCATCAGGTGGGACTTCATCAGCCTCCTCCTCTCCCTTCTGGAACGCTTGAACGCGGGGCCCAGTGGCAGGGACCCGGGGCCGTCCAACACAAAAGCCCCCGTCCGCCCCGGCCGGATGGCCGAATGGCGGGGACGAGGGCTTTCGCCTCCGTGTTGCCACCCCGCTTGACCGTTGCCGCTCCAACCATGGCCCGAGATGAACAGAAACCTCCCGTCCTCTAGGGACGGGAGGTTTTCCCGCGTTGCCACCCTGGTTGGCCGCCGCAAGACGGCCCGCTCTCGCCGCTGTAACGGGCGGAACCCGGCTTCCTCATCGGAAGGGTCTCAGGAGTGGAAAGGGCTGCCCCGACGCCGGTTTACACCGACCACCGGCTCTCTTGGCTCGGACCCGCCCGTAGCTCCGTCATGGACCTGTCTGTTGCTCGGACTATAGCACAGAGGCCTGCCCCTTGGCAAGGGCACGCTCTTCTCTGGCCTGACGCGCCATGTCCAGGAAGTAGCGGTGCACCCGTAGGTCGTCGGTCAGCTCCGGGTGGAAGGCGGTGGCCAGAAAACGTCCTTCACGGGCCATGACGATCTTGTTGCCGTAGACCGCCATGGCCTCGCAGGGACCCTGGACCGATTCGATATAGGGGGCGCGAATGAACACGGCGGGGAAGGGCTCCTCGCCCAGGGCCGGTACGGCCACGCTCGCCTCAAAGCTCTCCCGCTGGCGGCCGAAGGCGTTGCGCTGCGCCCGCATGTCCATGAGGCCCAACCGGTACTGCTGGGAATCGGCGATGTCCTTGGCCAGGAGAATCATGCCGGCGCAGGTGCCGTAGACCGGGCGGCCCTCCTTCGCAAAGCGGCGCAGGGCAGGGTCCAGGCCGAACTCCTGGATGAGCTGGCCGATGGCCGTGCTCTCTCCCCCGGGCAGGATGAGCCCATCCAGCCCCTCCAACTGCTCCGGGCGCCGCACCTCCACCGCTTCGGCGCCCAGGGCCTGGACGGCCCGGACGTGTTCGCGGAAGGCCCCCTGCATGGCCAGCACGCCAATGCGCAGCGGGACCGCGTTCTGTGTCTCCGCCATGCCTACCACCCGCGCTCCTGCATGCGCGACGGCTGGTCGATAGTGGAGATCTCCAGTCCGGGCATGGCCTCGCCCAGGTTCTCGGAGATCTCGGCCAGGATCTTCGGATCGTTGTAGTGGGTGACGGCGCGGACAATGGCCCGGGCGCGCGCCTCAGGGTTGCTGGACTTGAAGATGCCCGAGCCTACAAAGACGCCGTCGCAGCCAAGCTGCATCATGAGAGCGGCGTCGGCCGGGGTGGCGATGCCGCCGGCGGCAAAGTTGACCACGGGCAGGCGGCCAAGCCTTCGGACCTCGGTCACCAGCTCTACCGGGGCGCCCAGTTCCTTGGCCATCGTACCCAGTTCCTCATCCGAGGCCGCCGCAACCCTGCGGATGTCCTCGTTCATCTGGCGCATGTGGCGCACGGCTTCCACCACATTTCCCGTCCCCGGCTCGCCCTTGGTGCGGATCATGGCAGCGCCTTCGGCCAGGCGGCGCAGGGCCTCTCCCAGATTGCGGGCGCCGCAGACGAAGGGCACCCTAAAGGCGTGCTTGTTGATGTGGTACTTGTCATCGGCGGGGGTGAGGACCTCGGACTCGTCGATGTAGTCCACGCCCAGCGCCTCCAGGATCTGAGCCTCCACAAAGTGCCCGATGCGGGCCTTGGCCATGACGGGGATGCTCACCGCCCCCATGATAGCCTTGATGATGGTCGGGTCGGCCATGCGGGCCACGCCGCCGGCGGCACGGATGTCGGCGGGCACCCGCTCCAGGGCCATAACGGCGCAGGCGCCCGCCCGCTCCGCAGTCTTTGCCTGCTCCGGGGTGGTGACGTCCATGATGACACCGCCCTTGAGCATTTCAGCCAATCCGGTCTTGACCCGCAGGGTCCCCTGCTGTGCTTCCATGAGATACCCCTCCTTGCTTTCACTTTCGTCGTGAGCGGCTGGGCCCTAGAGCACGGTGGGGCCGGTCCGCCGCAGTCCGGCGGGGCCGCCCCGGCTGTTCGAGCCTTCGGTCCCCAAGCCCAGCGAGGCCATTGCTTCCGTCAGCCGCGCCACAGCCGTCTCAATCTGGTCCGGGGGCAGCGCGGCAAAGTTCAAGCGCGCCAGGCCCCTGTCCAGCCGGTCGGGGAAGAAGCCGGCGCCAATGGCGAAGGCCACGCCGTGCTCCAGCGCCGACACATAGGCCGCCACCGCGGTGACATCCGGCGGAAGCCGGAGCCAGAGAAACGGACCTGCTTCCGGCTCCCACCACTCCACCTCCTCTGGGAGGCGCTGCCGCAGGGCGGCCAACATGGCCTGGCGGCGCTGGCCGGACACCTCGCGGGTGCGGCTTAACTGGGCTTCCATGTCGCCGCTGTCCAGGTAGGCGTCCACAGCCCGCTGGATCAGGGTGGACGTGTGCAGGTCGGCCGTCTGCTTGGCCTCGGCCAGGTCCTCCAGCCAGGCGCCGCCGGCCACCACGTAACCAACGCGAAGCCCTGGCGCCAGGGTCTTGGAGAAGCTCCCCAGGTGGATCACCTGGCCCGCCTCGTCCAGCGCCTTGAGGGGAGACTCCGGCTGCCCGACGTACCGGAGTTCCCGGAACGAATCATCCTCCACAACCGTGAAGCCGCGCTGGCGCGCCACGTCCAGAACGCGGCGGCGCCTGTCGGCAGGCAGCTGGTGCGCAGCGGGACCCTGACAGGCGGGCACCAGGTAGAGGAGTCGTGGACGAAGCCGCCGGGCAAGGTCGTCCAGGGCGTCCGGAAGGATGCCGTCGCTGTCGGCTGGCACGCCCATGGTGAGGGCGCCCGCCGCCTCAAAGGCGTCCAGCGCGCCGGCGTAGGTGGGCTGATCCAGCAGCACCACGTCGCCCGGGCGCAGCAACACCCGGGCCACCAGGGTGGCGCCCTGCTGCGTGCCCGATGTGATGAGCACCTCGGCCGGGTGCACCACGGCGCCCAACCCGCCCAGGTAGGCGGCAATCCGCTCACGCAGGGGCCAGTAGCCCTCCGGCGAGTCATACTGTAAGGCGGCGGCGCCCTGGCGCTTGAGCACCAGGTCCAGGGCGCGCCGCAGCCGTTCCACGGGGAACGCGTCCAGGGCCGGGATGCCGCTGGCCAGCGAAATCAGGCCCGGCCGGTCCATCATGCGAACCAGGCGCCGCAGCTCTTCCCGCGTTACCAGCCGGGTCCCTGACGCCTCGCCTGCCGGCGGGGTGTCGTCCGCGGCCGCAGCTGCCGTTCGGCCCTCAGTGGGCCTGCCCTGGATGAAGGTGCCCTTCCCCACGTGGCTGGTCACCCAGCCCCGTTCCTCCAGCTCCTGATAGGCAGCCACCACCGTGCTGCGCGTGACCTCAAGTTGGTCGGCCAGGTCGCGAGTGGGAGGCAGCCTGTCCCCAGGTCTGAGGCGCCCCAGTCGAACCTGCTCCATGATGGCCTGGGCGATCTGCTGGTAGAGGGGCGCCGCCCCCCGGCGGTCCACGTGAAGCTGCACGGCCATCATCCTTTCGGCAGCCCCAGGTTAGCATACCAATGAGGTCCATTCAAGGAGGCCAAATTGGTATGAACCGGCCTCGCCACCCCGGCGGCGCCTGTACGTATTGACCGAAAAAGCACGCCGCCATTGACACGCCAGGGCCTGTCCCATATAGTGCTTGTTAGGTGCCCAGATTGTGGATAGGGGTCAAGGGGAGTAGCTGCCGGCCGTCAGGCCGGTTGGCAGTGCCGTCAAGTCGGCGAAAGCCCGGTGCTGCCGGCTCGAGTGGGAGCAAGCAAGACCTTCACTGCGCGTGAGGGTCTTTCTTTGTGGGTAGCCGCATGTCAGCCGCCTTGATGGACAACCGTTCGTCCTGGACAACCTACTCGTGAGGAAGGAGCCGGTATCGTTGACCAATGGCCAAGCAACACCCCAGCTTGAGGAGACCCGCTTCAGCCTGGGCGACCGCATCCAAGTCGGCATATTCGTTGCTGCGGCGATCCCCTTTGCTGCCCTGCGCTTCTTTGGTGTGGAGTTCCCGCCCATCTGGACAGCCCTCACGATGGGCCTGGCCATTGTGGGCGCCGCCTACTTCCTGGCCTGGGCAACGGAGTCGCTGCAGACGGTGGTCTCGCAGGCCTTCGCTCTGGCGGTGCTGGCGCTGATTCAGGTGCTGCCCGAATACTCCTTTGAGATGGTGCTCGCCTGGGAACAAAAGCTGGAGTACGCCGCCGCCACCATGACCGGCGCCAACCGACTGCTGTTGGGCGTCGGCTGGCCTCTGGTCTTCTTTGTGGCTTACTTCTCGGCGCGCCGGCGCAAGAAGCCCTTCGACCATATTGAACTGAACATCCACCAGGCCGTAGAGGTCGTCTTTCTGCTGATTGCCGCCGCATACTCGTTGGTCATTGTGGCCAAACACTCACTCAGCCTGTGGGACGCCGCCATCCTTGTCGGCGTTTACGTTGCCTACGTGATCGTGGCCCTGCGGCTGCCGCCGCAGACCGACTCGGCGGAAGCCGAGGCGCCCGGCCCCGGTGGGAAGATCGCCAAGATGCGCGGAGCCAGGAAGGCAGTCTGGGTTTTTGGCCTGCTGGCCTTCGGCGCCGTCATCATCCTCTTTGGCGCCGAGCCCTTCATCAACAGCCTGGAGATCCTGGCCGAGCACCTGGGCATCTCCAAGTACCTCTTCCTTCAGTACTTTGCCCCGTTCCTGTCCGAGTTCCCGGAGAGCATCACCGCGTTCATCTGGGCCGGCACCATCACCATGGCAGCCATGGGCCTGGCCAATCTGGTGTCCTCCAAGCTCAACCAGTGGACGCTGCTGATTGCCACCATTCCCCTGACCTATAGCCTTAGCGTCGGGCATACGGCCGCCATTCCGCTGGATACGCAGCAAATCCACGAGATCCTGCTGACCGCCGCTCAGACGCTATACGGGGTCTCGTTCCTGCTCGACCTGCGCTTCCGCATGCACAATGCCCTCATCCTAGTGACGCTCTTCACGGTGCAGTTCCTGATCCCCGAGTCCCGGGTGACCGTCGCCATCATCTTCTTTGTGCTCACGGCCTACGAGTTCTGGTCCCAGCGGCACGAGCTGGTGGTCTTCGAAGCGTTCGGCCGGGCCCTCAGGGGCAGAGCGACGGTGGATTCGCCTCTGGGGCAGGTGGCCGCGGCCCGCAGCAAGGAGAACGGTGCGGACGGCGACGCGAAGGGCTCCCGGCAGTAGCGTCCTAAACGAAGATAGGGCCGGTCCCCGATTCGGGGGCCGGCCCTCGCGTTATTTGTGGTTCCGGGGCGGACGGTTATTCAGCCGGCTGAGTCTCATCAGCGGTCTCCTCCGCGCCGTCGGTGCCTTCGTCTTCCTCCTTGGGCGGCACCAGGGCCAGCGCCACGACCTTGTCGCCCTCATCCGGGCGCATGACCGTAACGCCCTGGGTGTCGCGACCCTGCTGGCTGACCTCGCGCACAGCAATGCGGATCAGCACGCCGTTGGCCGTGATGAGGATCAGCTCGTCGTCCTCGCGCACGCTCCTGATGCCCACCAGGTTGCCGTTGCGGCGCGTGAGGTTCATGGTGCGAACGCCCTTGCCGCCGCGGCCGGTGAGCCGGTACTCCTTGACCGGCGTCCGCTTGCCGAAGCCCTGGTCCGTTACCACCAGCAGGTCGGCGGTGTCATCGGCCACGTCCATGCCGATGACCACGTCGTCACGGTCCAGGTTCATGCCGCGCACCCCGTGGGCGGAACGGCCCATGGCCCTCACGTCCTCTTCCTTGAAGCGGATGGCCTGGCCGCGAGCCGAGACCAGGATGATCTCACTGTTGCCGTCCGTGCGGCGAACGCCCACCAGCTCGTCCTGCTCCTCCAGGCCGACGGCAATCAGGCCGCCGGCACGGATGTTGGCGTACTCGGAGATGCGGGTCTTCTTGACCGTGCCGGCCTGGGTGGCGAAGAACAGGAAGTGGTCTTCATCCACCCCCTTCACGGGGATGACGGCCTGAATCTTCTCGCCGGGCGAGATCTGAAGCAGGTTGACGATCGCCGTGCCCTTCGCCGTGCGCCCGGCCTCCGGCACCTGGTGCACCTTGAGCTTGTACACCTTGCCCCGGTTGGTGAAGACCAGAATGGAGTGGTGCGTGGTGGCCACAAAGATGTGCTCCACAAAGTCCTCTTCCTTGGTCCCCATGCCGGTGACCCCGCGCCCGCCCCGCCGCTGGCTGCGGTAGGTGTCCAGGGGCAGCCGCTTGATATAGCCGGCGTGGGTGAGGGTGACGACCATGTCCTCTTCGGGAATGAGGTCCTCCAGGGCGAATTCCTCGGCCTCCGAGGCCGTGATCTTGGTGCGGCGGTCATCGCCGTACTTATCGCGGACGTCGCTGAGTTCCTTCTTGATCACCGTCATGAGCATGCGCTCATTGGACAGCAGGGCCCTCAGGTAGTCCATGGTCTTCAGCAGTTCTGCGTACTCCTGCTCGATCTTGTCGCGCTCCAGTCCGGTCAGGCGGCCCAGGCGCATGTCCACAATGGCCTTGGCCTGTACCTCGGAGAGACCGAACCGGGCCATGAGGCCCTGCCGGGCGTCGTCCTCCGTGCGGGAGGCGCGGATCAGGTTGATGACCTCGTCGATGTGGTCCAGGGCGATGCGCAGGCCCTCCAGGATGTGGGCCCGTTCCTCCGCCTTGCGCAGATCGTAGCGGCTGCGCCGCGTGACGACGTCCTTCTGATGCTGCAGGTAGTAATACAGCATCTCCCGCAGGTTCAGGACCTTGGGCACCGAGTCCACCAGCGACAGCATGATGGCTCCAAAGGTGGACTGCATGGGCGTGAACTTATAGAGCTGGTTCAGAATCACGTTGGGGTTGGCGTCCCGCCGCAGCTCCACCACGATACGCATGCCGTGGCGGTCCGTCTCGTCCCGCAGGTCGGTGATGCCGTCAATCTTCTTGTCCCGCACCAGCTCGGCGATTTGCTCGATAAGCCGGGCCTTGTTGACCTGGTAGGGGATCTCCGTAACCACAATGCGGCTCTTGCCGTTGTTCATGGGCTCGATGGTGGCCACGGCCCGCATGGTGATGGAGCCCCGTCCGGTGGTGTAGGCGTCGCGAATCCCCTCGCGGCCCATGATCAGGGCACCAGTCGGGAAGTCCGGCCCCTTGATGACCTGCATCAGGTCCTTAACGTCTGCGGCGGGATTGTCGATCAGCATGATCACGCCGTCAATGACCTCGCGCAGGTTATGGGGCGGGATCTTGGTGGCCATGCCCACGGCGATGCCTTCCGACCCGTTCACCAGCAGGTTGGGGATGCGAGAGGGCAGCACCTTCGGCTCTTCGTCGGTATTGTCGAAGTTGGGGTCGAAGTCAACGGTTTCCTTGTCGATGTCCGCCAGCATGGCCAGGGCCATCTTGGACAGGCGGGCTTCCGTGTATCGCATGGCTGCGGGCGGGTCGCCGTCCATGGAGCCGAAGTTGCCGTGGCCGTCTACCAGCGGGTAGCGTATGGCGAAGTCCTGGGCCATGCGGACCATGGCGTCGTAAACGGCCTGGTCGCCGTGCGGGTGGAAGTTGCCCAGCACCTCGCCAACGGTCTTGGCCGACTTGCGGTACGCCTTGTCCGGAGTGTTGCCGGCGTCGTACATGGCGTACAAAATGCGCCGGTGGACAGGTTTTAGGCCGTCGCGGACATCGGGCAGTGCGCGCGAGACAATCACCGACATGGCATAGTCGATGTAACTCTTGCGCATCTCCCGTTCCAGATCGACGGGCAGGGTTTTGCTCTGGAGGCTGTTCTGGTCGTCCAAGGGAGGACCTCCTGACGGCGCGGCGGCTCAGCACAAGCTGCTGCCGGCGCCATGGCTGGCTGGGAACGGCGGTTTTGGGGCGTTTAGGTGTCCAGGGTGGCTTCCTTGGCGTGGGCCTGAATATAGTCGCGCCGGGGCTCCACCTTGTCGCCCATGAGAATGGTGAAGATCTCGTCCGCCGCCGCGCCGTCATCCAGGGTGACCTGGAGCAGGGTGCGCCCGGCGGGGTTCATGGTGGTGTCAAACAACTGCTCCGCGTTCATCTCGCCCAGGCCTTTGTAGCGCTGGATGCTGGGCTTCGGTGACGTCCCCATCTCCGCCAGAATGCGGTCCCGTTCCAGGTCGGAGTAGGCGTAGCGGGTGGTCTTGCCCTGGCTGACCTTGTACAGCGGCGGCTGGGCGATATAGACGTACCCGTTCTGGATGAGTGGTCGCATATAGCGGTAGAAGAAGGTGAGCAGCAGGGTGCGGATATGGGAGCCGTCCACGTCCGCATCGGTCATCAGCACAATCTTGTGGTAACGGGCCTTGGTGATGTCAAAATCGTCGCCAATGCCGGTCCCCAGCGCGGTGATGAGGGTGCGAACCTCTTCGTGGCCAAGGACGCGGTCCAGCCGGGCCTTCTCCACGTTGATGATCTTGCCGCGGAGGGGCAGGATGGCCTGGACACGGCGGTCCCGTCCCTGTTTGGCGGAGCCGCCGGCCGAATCGCCCTCCACCAGGAAGAGCTCGGACTCGGCGGGATCCCGGGAGCTGCAGTCCGTCAGCTTGCCCGGCAGAGAGGAGATTTCCAGCGCGTTCTTGCGCCGTGTCAGCTCGCGGGCCTTGCGGGCCGCCTCGCGGGCCCGGGCGGCCAGGATGGACTTCTCCACGACGCGCTTGGCGGTAGACGGATTCTCCTCCAGGAACATCGCCAGCTTCTCGGACACCACGCCGGCCACGATGCCGCGAATGTCCGAGTTGTTCAGCTTGGTTTTGGTTTGACCCTCAAACTGGGGGTCGGCCAGCTTAACGTTCAGGATGGCGGTGAGGCCTTCCAGGATGTCGTCGCCGGAGAGGTTGGACTCGTTCTCCTTGAGCAGACCCTGCTTGCGCGAGTAGTCGTTGACAACGCGGGTCAGCGCCTGCTTGAAACCGGCCTCGTGTGTGCCGCCCTCGTGCGTCCAGATGGAGTTGGCGAAGGAGTAGATGTTCTGGGTGTAGCCGTCGTGGTACTGCATGGCGACCTCGACGTAACTGCCGTCCTTCTCCGTCTCGAAGTAGATGGGCGTGGGGTGCAGCACGTCCTTGTTGCGGTTCAGATGCTGCACAAAGGACCGAATGCCGCCTTCGTAGTGGAAGATGACCTCGTGCCCCGTGCGCTCGTCCAGGAGGTGAATCCTCAGGCCCTTGTTGAGGAAGGCCAGCTCGCGCAAGCGCTGGGCGATGGTCTCAAAGTCGAAGACGGTGGTCTCAAAGATCTGGTCGTCGGGCATGAAGGATACCGTGCTGCCATGTCGGTCCGAGTCCTCCACGCGCACCAGGTCCGTCACCGGCTTGCCGCGCGAGAAGCGCATGGTGAAGTGGCCGCCGTCGCGGTAGACGTCCACCTGCATCCAACTGGACAACGCGTTCACCACGGAGGCTCCCACTCCGTGCAGGCCGCCGGAAACCTTGTAGCCGCCGCCGCCGAACTTGCCGCCGGCGTGCAGGACGGTCAAGACCGTCTCCACAGCCGGCCGGCCGGTCTGGGGGTGGATGTCCACGGGGAAGCCGCGGCCGTTGTCTTCAACAGACGCGCTGCCGTCGCGGTGCACTGTGATTTTCACGGATGTACAGACGCCCGCCAGCGCTTCATCCACAGAGTTATCCACAATCTCCCACAGGAGGTGGTGCAGTCCCTTGGCGGACGTGGAGCCGATGTACATGCCGGGGCGGCGCCGTACGGCCTCCAGGCCCTCCAGGACCTGAATCTGACTGGCATTGTACTGGACGTTGTCAGGTGTAAACAGATCGTCTCGTTCCACCGGGAGTCTCCTTTCGGATCCCAGAAGCGTTAAGCCCTAAACGATAAAATCTTACCATATTTCGGGAGGGCGGCCAAGGAAGCGGCCTACTCCGCCAGACCCCTGACGAAGGCGGCCCTCTTTTTCAGGGTCACCGACGAGATGGGGGACAGAAAGACGCCGTCCAGGGTGATCACAAAGGACTTGGCGTCTCCGTCCGAGACATCGTGGAGGCGGTTCTCGCTGCGGGTGAGCTGCAGGTACTCCTTCGTCGCCGCAGCCCGAGCCACCTTGATGTCCAGGATGGCCACCACGCCGGATAGCCGGACAATCTCGTCGGCACCCAGGTGAAGAAACACAACGGCACCCCCTAGGCGATCGAATGCGGCCGGACCTGGCCGGCTTCCACCTGGTACAGGCGCGAGGCCTCCAGCCACCGCGGATCCAGGTCTTCCAGGGTCGTACAGGTGATAAAGGTCTGGGCCTCTCGGCCGACGGCGTCCAGAAGGACACCGCGTCGGCCGCCGTCCAGTTCCGAGGTGACATCGTCAAGAAGCAGGATCGGCGCCGTGCCCAGATGGTCACGGAGATAGGCCAGTTCCGCCAGCTTGAGGGCCAGCACGGCGGACCGCTGCTGCCCCTGGGAGCCGAAGGAGCGGGCGTCGGCGCCGTTGATCAGGACGGCCAGGTCGTCCCGGTGCGGGCCCACCGTGGTCTGCGCCCGCGCCAGTTCCTCCCGCCGCCGGTCGCGCAGGGCGACGGCCAGAGCCTCTCGGATCTGCTGCTTGCCCTCCGGTTTTCCGCCGGCGGAAAGGACATAGGAGATGGTCAGCGCCTCGCGCTCCTGGCTGAGCTGCGCCTGGGCCGCGCGCGCCCGTTCCTGGATGGGGCCGAGAGCCTCCAGTCGGTGCGCCACCACGGCTGTGCCGTAGTCCAGGAGCTGCTCGTCCCAAACATCCAGGGTCCCAAGGTCGCCCCCGCCCTCGCGAAGACTCCGCAGCAGCCCATTTCGCTGGGTGACAACGCGGAGGTAGGACTGGAGGGCGCTGAAGTAGGCGGGATGAGTCTGGGACAAAAAGAGATCGAGGTAGCGCCGGCGGAGGGCCGGGCTACCCTTTAGCATCTGCAGGTCGTCCGGGGCAAACAACACCACGGGGATGCGGCCCAACAGGTCAACGACCCGGACGGCCGAGCCCCCCAGGCGGACTTGCTTGCGGTGGTCCCGCAGGTAGCGGATTTCGGCCTGGATCTGCCCGTAGCCGCTGTCCACAACGGCCTGAACCGCCAGGGCCTCTTCGCCGCGGAGGACCAGTTCCTGGTCTTGATGCGCCCGGTGCGACTTGCTGGTGCTCAGGAAGAAGACGGCCTCCAGCACGTTGGTCTTGCCGGCGGCGTTGCGGCCAAAGAGAACGTTGACGCCGGGGCCGACGTCCATCTCCAGGCGACGGTAGTTGCGAAAGTTCGTGAGGGACAGGCTAGCGAGCTTCACGAGTCACGCTGTAGGACCGGCCTCCAACGGAGACCACGTCCCCCTCCACCAGCTTCCTGCCGGCGCGCGCCTCGGGGGCCCCGTTCACCCGCACCTCACCGGCTTTCACCAGCTGCTTGGCCTCTCCCCCGGTGCCCACCAGACCGGCCCATTTGAGAAAGGCGTCCAGAGGGATGAACGGGGTATGGATGGCCACCGGCGAGGGTTGCGACACGGGCAGGTCAGCTCCTGTGCTACCAGACTACGATGGGCAGGACCACGTAAAGGAAGTCGTCCCGGTCTTGGGGCTTCATGCGGCTGGGCGTGCGGTTGCCGGAGAACTCGAAAAGCAACTGATCCGTATCCAGAGCCTTGAGTCCGTCCATGACAAACCGGGGGTTGAGGCCTATCTCCAGGGGATCTCCCTGCACCGTGGCGGCGACCTCTTCGTAGACCTGGCCAACCTCGGGCGTGCTGGACGTAATGGTCACGCGCTCCTGGTCAATCCCCAGCTTGATGGCGCCTGACCCGTCACGGGCGATGAGCGAGGCCCGCTCGCAGGCGTCGTGCAGCTGCTGCGCCGAGAGGGTCAGGCTGGTGCTGTAGGTCTGGGGCACCAGGCGGAGCACGTCCGGGTACTGCCCCTCCAACAAGCGCGACACGAGGCGTACATCGCCCAGGTCAAAGAAGGCCTGGGTGGGCGTGATGGAGATGTCAACCGTATCCTCGTCGTTGGCGGCGAGGAGCCTTGACAGCTCGCTGAGGGTGCGGCCCGGCAACACCAGGCTGGCGCTCTGGTCACCCTGGGGGGGCTCGGCCATGGTCGTCCGCCGATAGGCGATACGCACGCCGTCGGTGGCCAGCAGATGGCACTGGCCGTCGCGCAGCGTAAGCTGGGCTCCGGTCAGGATGGGCCTGGTTTCGTCGTGTGAGACGGCGAAGGCCGTCTGGCGGATCATGTTGCGAAGGACGTTCTGGTGCAGCTTGTAGCCCGACTCCTGGGCCGCCTTGGGCAGGAAGGGGAACTGCTCAGGCGAGAAGCCGTGGATGGTGTACTGGGAGCGGTCCCAGCGCAGCACGGCCGTGTAGTTGCGTGAGTCCACCTCCACCTCCACCATCGCCGCCGGGATCTTGCGCACGATTTCGGTGAGGTAGCGAGCAGGAAGAACGATGGCTCCTTCTGCCGCAACCTGGGCGGGTACCGTGCACTCGATGCCGATTTCCAGGTCGGTGGCGGTCAGATGGAGGCGACTGCCGTCGCCCTTCACCAGAATACCCGACAAAATCGGCAGGGTGTTCTTGGCGGAGACGGCTTTGGCCACGGTCTGGAGGCCGTAGGACAGGTCCGCCTGGGAGGCTGTGAACTTCATGGGGCTCCCCCTCACTGTGGGTAGTATGTGTATAATTGGTGACTCGTCATGGGTTTCCCTCTCGTATGGGAAAGGGAGATAGTAGTCAGAGTAATAGCGCCTGTGGATTTGGGGAAAAGAGCTGAAAATGCCGTTCTGTGGCGGTTCCTGGAGTGGGATAAGCTGTGGACGAGTGCGTCCGGTTTACCCACAGGTTGCTGTCGAAGGGCGGAGAACCAGGGTACCCACAACATACCCACAGGGTTGCCAACAGGGATCTGTGGATCAGTGGGAGCGAATGCGCTCAATCAGGTCCTTCACCGATTGGGCCAGGGTTTCATCCGCGGCCATGTCCTGGGAGATCTTCTCGCAGGCGTGGATGACGGTGGTGTGGTCCCGGCCCCCGAACTCCTCGCCTATCTTGGGTAGGGAGGCATCAGTCAGTTCGCGGGCCAGGTACATGGCCACCTGACGCGGGAAGGCCACCGCGCGGGTTCGCTTGCGGACCTTGAAGTCCTCAACCCTGAGGTTGTAGTAGGACGAAACGACGTCCTGAATCAGATCAATCGTGATCTGCCTGGGCTTACTCTGGGGGAGGATGTCTCTCAGGGCCTCGGCCGCTGTCTCCAGGTTGACGGCCACGGAATGGATGGTGGCATAGGCCATCACGCGGTTCAGAGCGCCCTCCAACTGACGGATGTTGGTCTCAATGTGAGAGGCAATGTAGACAATGACGTCGTCGGCCACGGTCAGGGACTCAGTCTTGGCCTTCTTGCGCAGAATGGCAATGCGGGTCTCCAGGTCGGGCGGCTGGATATCGCAGATCAGGCCCCACTCAAACCGGGAGCGGAGGCGCTCCTCCAGGGTGGGGATCTCGTTGGGCGGCCGGTCGGAGCTGATGACGATCTGCTTGTTGGCCTCGTGGATGGCATTGAAGGTGTGGTAGAACTCCTCCTGGGTCCGTTCCTTGCCGGCCAGGAACTGAATATCGTCAATCAGCAGCACGTCAACGGACCGGTAGCGGTTCTGAAACTCCACGGTCTTGTTGTCGCGAAGGCAGTTGATGAACTCGTTGGTAAAGGTCTCCGAGGAGACGTAAGCCACGCGCGCCGCGGGGTCCTGGGTCAAAACGAAATGGCCGATGGCGTGCATCAGATGGGTCTTGCCCAAACCCACGCCGCCGTAGACAAACAGTGGGTTGTAGGCGCGGGCCGGCGTCTCGGCCACGGCAAGGCTGGCCGCATGGGCAAAACGGTTCGAGTTCCCAACCACAAAGGTGTCAAAGGTGTACTTGGGATTGAGCGGTTTGAAGACGGGCTCGGTGAACGACATGGCTGTCGCCACGGACGAAGCGGCAGCCACCTCCGCGTCAGCGAAGAGGCCGTCGGTGCCGGGTCCCGGCACGATGACGTTGACGTTGAGTTCCCGTCCCGTCAGGGCCCGGACCGCATCCCGCAGCGCCTGGGCATAATGCGTCTGCAGGCGGGCGCGGGCCAGATCGTTGGGAGCGCCCACAACCAGGGTGTCGTCATACAGGGCGATGGGCTGTGCCGGCTTCAGCCACGTTTCAAAGCTTGGACGCGGCACCTCCCGCTCCAGCATTCCGAGTGTCTTGGACCAGAGGAGAGCAAGGTCTTGGTTCATGCTGCAGCGGCCCCCTTGAGATGTCCACAGTTGGGGAAGGGTTGGGGATAACGGGTGGATAACAGCCTCCCGTCCCGGCGGTTGGGGACTGGCGTCCCGGCCGGGTGGAAGGAACGGTATTCAGGCAGTGCATAGGAAGGCGGCCGCAACCGGAGACCTGCAGCGGGGTATAAGATGGAAGGCCTAGGGAGAGGGACGGGCCGCCGGACGCGGGTATAAGCTACGCACAGGTTACACACAACGTTATCCACAAGGTGTTAATAATGCGAGTGGCCGCGCTAGGCGGCCAGCTCAAAAAGCGGATGTGCGATAGGAATTTGGCGTGACTATCATAGCAAATGGTGGACAAGTTATCAACAACCGACAGCGAGTTATTCACAGTGGCAACTTGGTGTGTTCGTTGACAACGGCGGGCGATTTGGATAGAATGTTGGTCGGGTCTTTCGCCTGTGTGTGGAGGTGGAAAACGTGAAGCGGACTTATCAGCCCAAGGTGCGTCGATACAAAAAAGTACATGGGTTCCTAAATCGCATGAGCACGCGCGGTGGGCGCAAGGTGCTGCGCAGCCGCCGCCTCCGGGGCAGAAAGCGCTTGTCAGCCTAAGGCCGCGTCTGCGGCCTTTTTCCTTTATGGCAGGGCAAGTCTGGACCTCTGGCAAAGGATGACGTGGACTTGGCCGAGGTTGAGAGGTTGAAGCAGAACCGGGAGTTCCGCCGTGCCTTCGACGCGGGGCGGTCCGTGGCCAACCGGCTGGTGGTTCTTTACGCCTTGCGCTGGGACGGAGGTACTTCGCGCGTCGGCTTCAGCGTATCGCGCCGCGTGGGCTCGGCGGTGGTCCGGAACCGGGTCAAACGCCGCCTCCGCGAGGCCTTTCGGCGCGTCCGCGAATGCGTGCCGGCGGGCTACCTCCTGGTCTGGCTGCCGCGGGCGCCGTTGAAGGAGGCTACGTTTCAAGAGGTTTGCGGTGCTATGGAGGATCTCCTGCGCCGCAGCGGGGTGTGCAGGCGGGAGGGCGGCTGACGGTGAATCCAGTGCAATGGCTGATGCTGCTTCTGATCCGCTCTTACCGGCGGTTCATCTCACCCCTGTTCCCGCCGACGTGCCGGTTCCACCCGTCCTGCTCCGCCTACGCTCTGGAAGCGGTAGAGAGGCACGGGGCTGCCAGGGGCGGGTGGTTGGCGGTGAAGAGAATTGCGCGCTGCCACCCGTTCAACCCCGGAGGTTATGACCCTGTCCCCTAAACCTAGCAGGATTTGGCGCTCCAGGGTATAATCTTTAGGTCATGCTGAGACCATAGGAGCGGATACAAGGAGGCTGCGGGCTTGTCGTTTCTCACCGAAGCCATTCGATCGGTGCTGGTGTTCTTCTATGGCCTGGTCGGCAATTATGGCGTGGCGATCATCCTCCTCACCATTCTGGTGAGGGCGATCCTTTTGCCCCTGACCGTCGCCCAGATGCGGTCGACGCGCAAGATGCAGGAGCTTCAACCGAAGGTCAAGGAACTGCAGAAGAAGTACAAGAACGACCCGCAGAGGCTCAACAAGGAAACCATGGAGCTGTACCGGAAGGCGGGAGCCAACCCGCTGGGCGGGTGCCTGCCGGTGCTGTTGCAGTTCCCCATCATCATTGCGCTGTTCAATGTACTGCGGGTCTTCCCCTACGAGGGAGCGCCCTACTTCTTGGGTCTGAACCTGTCCCTGCCCGATCCAACCCACCCGGCGTTGAAGTTCGCCGGCGGGCTGGCTATTCCTCTGGGTTGGGAGTACCTGGTCCTGCCCATTCTGGCGGGCGTAACGACCTATCTGCAGACGGCACTGACGCCCATGAGCACGGATCCCAGCGATCCCACCGCTCGCAGCATGAAGTCCATGATGATGATCTTTCCGTTCCTGATTGGGTATTATGCTCTGACCTATCCGGCGGGCCTCTCCCTGTACTGGGTGGTGCAGAACGTGTTCACCATCGTGCAGAACCTCTTCATGCCCATGAGGCCCGCGCCCGCTAAGGGGGAGGCGGCATCCTGACCATGAAGAGCGTGGAGAAGAGGGGCAGGTCCGTGGAAGAGGCCGTTTCTGCGGCGCTTCTGGACCTGGGGGTAACCGCCGAGCAGACTGTGGTGGAGGTTCTGGAGGAGCCGGCCAGGGGTCTGTTCGGGCTGATTGGATCCCGCGAGGCGTTGGTCCGGGTCACCGTCAAGGAGACCAAAGAGGACGTGGCGCGGCGTCTCCTGCAAGACGTGTCCCGGACAATCGGTCTGGACGTTGAGATCACTACTCGCCGTGATGAAGACTACATTTTTCTCGATGTGAAGGGTGACGAGCTGGGCATTCTGATCGGTCGGCGCGGCCAAACGCTCGACGCCCTCCAGTACCTGACCAACGTGGCCGCGAGCCGCGCTTCCAGCGAGAAGCAGCGGATTGTGGTGGATGTGGAGGGCTACAGGCGCCGGCGTGAGGAAACGTTGCAGCGGCTGGCGGAGCGACTGGCCGACAAGGTGCGCCGGTCCGGGCAGAGCATGGAGCTTGAGCCCATGAGCGCCCATGAGCGCCGGGTCATCCACCTGGCGCTACAGGATAGTCCGTACGTGACCACGTACAGCGAGGGTGAGGAGCCGTTCCGCAAGGTGGTCATCGAGGCCAAGCGGTAAAGCAACAGCGCGCGAGAACCACCGCAAGGTGGTTCTTGTTGTGTATAGGGTTTCTGTTATGAGGGAGGTGGGAGCATGATGGGGGACACCATTGCGGCTCTGGCCACCGCCGTCGGACCGGCCGGGGTGGCCGTGGTCCGGGTCAGCGGCCCCGAGGCCCTGGACGTGGCTGCGCGGGTGTTCCGCTGCTCCCAACTGGCGTCGCTGGCCGCGGGAGAGGCCCGGCACGTGTACTACGGCCGGCTTCTGGACGGGCCGGAGGGACAACCGCTGGATGACGGCGTGGCGTGGTTCAGCCGGGGCCCCCACAGCTTCACCGGCGAGGACGTGGTCGAGATTTCCTGCCATGGCGGCGTGATGCCCGCGCGGCTGGCGCTGCAGTCCGCGCTCCGCGCCGGGGCGCGGCTGGCGGAACCGGGGGAGTTCACGCGGCGGGCGTTCCTCAACGGGCGGCTGGACCTGGCGCAGGCCGAAGCCACCATGGATCTCATTCAGGCTCGGACCGGGGCTGCCTTCGCGGCCGCCAGAAGGCGGCTGGACGGCCAACTGTCGCGGCGCGTCCGCGACGTGGGGCGACGGATTCTCTCGCTGCTGGCCGAAATCGAGGCCAGGGGTGATTTCCCGGAGCTGGAGCTGGAAGAGCTGGAGCCGGCTGAGGTGAACAGCGGGCTGGCGGGGTGTATCGAGGAACTTCGGGGGCTGCTGGCCGGGGCGGAGGAGGGCCGGCTGCTTCGGGAAGGCCTTCATGTCGTGCTGGTGGGGCGTCCCAACGTGGGCAAGTCCTCCCTGCTGAACGCCCTGTTGGGCGAGGAGAGGGCGATTGTCAGCGAGATGCCCGGGACGACGCGGGATGTCATTGAAGCGGGGCTGGCTATCCAGGGCGTCCCCGTCACCCTCGCGGACACAGCCGGTCTGCGTGAGAGCGGCGATCCCCTGGAGAGGGCCGGCACCCGGCGGACGGTCGTAGTCCTGGAGCAGGCGGACGTGGCGGTCTTTGTGGTAGATGCTGCCGAGGGCTGGGTCGCGGAGGACGCGGTTGCGGCCTCGTCGCTGCCGGACGTGCCGGTGATCGTGGCCGCGAACAAGTGCGATCTGCGGCGATGGACGCCTGGCGACGATCTGCGTGGGATCGTTCGCGGCATCCGCGAGGTCCTTGAGGTGTCGGCCCGAACGGGAGAGGGCATCGGCCCGCTGCGTGAGGCCATCGCCCGGGCCGCGGGCCTGATGCGCCGCGAGGAGCCGGTGCTGGGAACGGTGAGGCAGAGGAACGCGGTGGAACGCGCCATTGCCTCCCTGGTCACGGCCACGTCCGCGGTGCAAGAGGGTGTTAGCCTGGATCTGGTTACCGTGGACCTGCGGGGCGCGCTCGGGGCCCTGGGTGAGATTACCGGCCAGAACGCGCCCGATGCGGTGTTGGATGAGATCTTCTCGCGGTTCTGCATCGGCAAGTGAGGGGGAGGCCGTTGGCGTACCGGGCGGGCGAATACGACGTTGTGGTGGTGGGCCTGGGTCATGCCGGGGTGGAGGCCGCGCTGGCCGCGGCCCGACTTGGCTGCAGGACGCTGGCCGTGTCCACCAGCCTGGAGAATATCGCTTTTATGGCCTGTAACCCGTCTATCGGCGGGCCGGGGAAGGCGCATCTGGTGCGGGAAATCGACGCGCTGGGCGGTGAAATGGGCCTGGCCATCGACGCCACCTTCCTGCAGATGCGGCTTCTGAACACGGGCAAGGGGCCGGCCGTGCAGGCGCTGCGCGCCCAGGCGGACAAGCGGGCCTACCAGGCCTATATGCGCCGGGCGCTGGAGTTCCAGCCGGGGCTGCAGCTTCGCCAGGCCGCCATCGAAGCGGTCCTGATCCAGGACGGGCGGGCTGTTGGCGTCCGCACGCGCACCGGGGTGGAGTACGTGGCCAGGGCGGTGGTGCTGGCAACGGGCACGTTTCTGGCGGGCCGGGTGGTCACCGGAGAGTACGCGTACTCGTCCGGTCCCAGCGGGCAGTTGGCGGCACAGGGGCTGTCCGACGACCTGAGGGGGTCCGGAGTGCGGCTGGGTCGGTTCAAAACGGGGACGCCCCCGCGGGTGGACGGGTGCACCGTGGACCTGCGCCGCCTCGCCGAACAGAAGGGGGACGAGGTGCCGCGGCGGTTTTCATATCTGTCTGAGCCGGTCCCCCGCGCACAACTGTCCTGTTGGCTGACCCACACTACCGCGGAGACGCACCGCCTCATCCGTGAGAACCTGTACCGCGCTCCGCTGTACACCGGCGTCATCGAGGGCACCGGACCGCGCTACTGCCCGTCCATAGAGGACAAGATCGTTCGGTTTGCGGAAAAGCAGCGGCATCAGGTGTTCCTGGAGCCGGAGGGCTGGAACACGACCGAGATGTACGTGCTGGGGCTGTCCACCAGCCTGCCGGAAGAGGTGCAGTGGCAGATGCTGCGGTCCATCCCCGGGCTGGAGGAGGCGGAGATGCTGCGCCCCGGCTATGCCATTGAGTATGACTACCTGCTGCCGCATCAGCTGGATCTGAGTCTGC
Source organism: Bacillota bacterium (assembly GCA_050260815.1). Taxonomy (GTDB): domain Bacteria; phylum Bacillota; class Sulfobacillia; order JAMDAP01; family JAMDAP01; genus JAMDAP01. The sequence continues at coordinate 22,388 of JBLNCQ010000085.1, read as the reverse complement.
AGGTGAGGGGCGTGGCGGGGCTTTACAGTGCCGGCCAGCTCAACGGCAGCTCGGGGTATGAGGAGGCGGCGGCGCAGGGGTTGGTGGCCGGCATCAACGCGGCCCGGAGCGCGCAGGGGAAGGAGCCCTGGACGCCGCGGCGCGACGAGGCCTACATTGGCGTACTGGTGGACGACCTGGTGACGAAGGGCGTCACGGAGCCCTACCGGGTGCTGACCGGCCGCGCCGAGTATCGGCTGCTGCTGCGCCAGTCCAACGCCGACCTGCGGCTGACCGAGAAGGGTCGGGAGCTTGGTCTCGTCAGCGACGACCGCTACCGGCGCTACCTGGAGCGCAAGGCCGAGGTGGAATCGCTGCGCCGGTTCTTTGTGACCGTGGCTGTGCAGCCGGGGTCCGTGCTGGATCAGCGGACCATGCAGGCCGGCGGCGGTGGACTTCGCCACCCCGAGGCTCTCGAAGCGCTGCTACGCCGGCCGGAGGTGGGGACCGCCGATGTGGCCGCTGCCTATCCCGAACTCGCCGCAGCCAGCCGGGAGAGCCTGGAGGAAGCGGTGTTGGAGGTCAAGTACCAGGGCTATCTGCAGCGCGAACAGGCTCAGGTGGAGCGGTTTCGGCGCATGGAGGAGCGCCGGGTGCCGGAGGACCTGAACTACGACGTCATTTCGGGACTCTCCAGCGAAGGAAGGGCACGTCTCAAAGCGGCGAGACCGGCCTCGGTGGGACAGGCACAGCGTCTGGAGGGCGTTTCGCCCGCGGACGTGGCCGTCCTGCTGGTGCACCTGGAACAGAGGCGCCGGGCGCAGGCAAAGGAGGCGTCCATCGGTGAATCCTGACGTGGAGGCGCTTGTGCGTGAAGGGGCAGAGGGTTTGAGTATCTCGGTGAGCGGGGAGGCGCTGACCCGCCTGCGTCGCTACGCCGCCATGCTGACGGAGTGGAACGAGAAGTTTAACCTCACCGCCATCACCGACCCAGATGAGGTGGCCAGGAAGCACTTCGTGGATTCCCTCTCGCTGCTCCGAACCCCCGAATGTCAGGGGGAGGGGGTGTCTCTGGTGGACGTGGGGTCGGGCGCCGGGTTCCCCGGCCTGGTGCTGGCCATCGCCCGCCCGGCGTGGCGGGTGGTGCTGGTGGATGCACTGGCTAAACGCGTCGAGTTCCTGCGGGCAGCGGCGGCGGAACTCGGCGCCGGAAACGTTCAGGCCGCGCACGCCCGGGCTGAGGATGCGGCCCGCCGTCCCGAGTGGCGCGAGCGTTTCGATCTGGCCACGGCGCGGGCCGTGGCCCACCTGCCAGTCCTGGCCGAGTACTGCTTGCCTTTGGTCCGCGTGGGCGGGAGTTTTCTGGCCATGAAGGGCCCGGCTATCGCCGGGGAGGTGGAGAGCGCCGGGCGCGCACTGCAGCGCCTGGGTGGGCGCCTGCGCGGCGTGGACTCGTTTTCGCTCCCGGGCACGGAGGAGGGCCGGTCGATCGTGCGTGTTCTGAAGGTGCAGGAGACGCCCGCGGAGTACCCTCGCCGGGCGGGAACGCCGGAACGGCGGCCTCTTTAATTCTCCGTCGGGATGACGCGCCCGCCTCGCGGCGGGCCTTTCCTTTTTTGGCAGGAATGCAATCCTCTGGAAGGGGAGGAGGGTTGCCGAGCGAGAGCGAATCTATTCGACTGTAGTTCGGGTCTGAAGGACGGGAGCTGACACAGATGGGGCGCGTCATGGCCATTGCTAATCAGAAGGGCGGTGTGGGGAAGACCACCACCGCCGTCAATCTTTCCGCCTGCCTGGCCGATATGGGCAAGAGGGCCCTGGTGGTGGACATCGACCCGCAGGGCAACACCACCAGCGGCCTGGGCGTCGATAAGAAGAGAGTGTCAGGCTCGGTCTACGACGCGCTCATCAACGACGCGCCTGCTGAGTCCGTGATCCAGCGCACGTCGCTGCCAAGGCTGGAGGTCATTCCGGCGACCATCGACCTGGCGGGAGCGGAGATTGAGCTTGTCCCCCAGATGTCCCGGGAGAACAAGCTGAAGAAGGCCCTGGAGCCGGTCCGCGATCGCTACGACTTCATCCTGGTGGACTGCCCCCCGTCGCTTGGGCTGCTGACCGTAAATGCTCTGACCGCCGCGGACTCTCTGCTGATCCCCATTCAGTGCGAGTATTACGCTTTGGAGGGGCTCAGCCAGTTGATGAACACCTTCAAGCTGGTGCAGGGCAACCTCAACCCGGGCCTGGAGATTGAGGGCGTGCTGCTGACGATGTTCGACGGCCGGACCAACCTGTCCATCCAGGTGGTGGAGGAGGTCAAGCGGTTCTTTAAGGGCAAGGTCTACAGTAGCGTCATCACCCGCAACGTGCGCCTGTCGGAGGCTCCCAGTCATGGCAAGCCGATTCTGACCTACGACCCCAAATCAAAGGGCGCTGAGCTGTACTACGAGTTGGCAAAGGAGGTGGTGGAGCGTGCAGAAGAGAGGGCTAGGGAAAGGGCTGCAGGCGCTTCTTCCTGAGGTTGAAGTCGCACCCGGCGACGGAGTGAGGGAGATTGACGTCGCCCTGGTGAAGCCGAACCCGTTCCAGCCCCGAAGGCAGTTTGACCAGGAGAAGCTGGAGGAGCTGGCCGCGTCCATCCGGGAACATGGCGTGGTGCAGCCCGTTGTTGTTCGGTCCAAGGGCGAGGGCTTCGAGATCGTGGCGGGTGAGCGCCGCTGGCGCGCCTCCCGGATGGCCGGGCTCAAGACCCTGCCGGCCGTAGTGAAGGAGTTCACCGAGCGCGAGGTTATGGAGATCGCTCTGATCGAGAACCTGCAGCGCGAGGACCTGAACCCCATCGAGGAAGCGGAGGCCTATGACAAGCTCATCCGAGAGTTCGGCCTTACGCAGGAGGATCTGGCCCGGCGGCTCGGAAAGAGCCGGTCACAGGTCGCCAACACAATGCGCTTGCTGCACCTGCCCGAAGTCGTGCGACGTAGTGTGGCGGAAGGCAAGGTGTCCATGGGCCACGCGAAGGTGCTTCTCTCCGTAGCCGAGACGAAGCGCCAGGAAGCGCTCGCCAGAGCCATCCAGGAGAAGGGGCTGTCCGTCCGGGAGACGGAGGTTCTGCTCCAGAGGGAGAAGGCGGCGCCGAAACCGAACAGGGGGGGCCGCAAGGCCACGCGGGACCCCTCACTGTCCTCCCTGGAGGCGGAGCTGGGCGAGCGGTTCGGCACTGTGGTGCGAATCGTTAACGGGGACAGCAAGGGTCGAGTGGAGATCAGCTTCTATGGCGAGGAAGACCTGAAGCGGGTGCTGGACCTGCTTATGGGATAAACGTTCCACGTGGAACCGTTCCACGTGGAACATACGGCTAGGCCCCAAGGCTAATGGCCAACTAGATCGATAGACAGAGGTACGGGCGAGCAGGACTCGCCCGTTACTGCGGAGGGAGACGTTCTACGGTGTCTGCCTGGCTCGGCTACATCGATCAGGACCCAACGCCCTGGCTGCTGGGTCTTTTTGTACTGGTGGGAGTCCTGGGTATTCTTGTCCTTATCCAACTCATACAGCTTGCCTCTCTCCGCCGCCGCTATAACGCCATATGGCGCAGCTCGAAGGCCCTCGACCTGGAGGCCCTGCTCACCGACCAGGCGCGCCGGGTCGACGAGGCCACGAACCGCGTGCGCCAGTTGGACGGCCGCTGCGCTTCCCTGGAGGAGCAGGGCCGGCGTCACGTACAGCACGTCGGGGTCGTCCGCTTCAACGCCTTTGCGGACACCGGCAGTGACCTCAGCTTCGCCGTCGCGCTGCTGGATGAAGAGCAGAACGGCGTGGTCATCTCCAGCCTATACGGACGCGACGAGTCCAGAGTATACGCCAAGCCCGTTACCGCCGGCCAGTCGTCCTACTTTCTAACCAACGAGGAGAAGGAGGCTTTGGCAAAGGCTCTGGGCGATGAAGGCCACAGACAGGTGGCCGCTACAAAATAGCCACTTTTCCCAGCTTTGCAGGGAAATCGGGCGCCCTGGCGAATATCTCCAAGGCCACGGCGCTCTCGCCATCGGCAGCCGGGCTTACAGTCCTGGAGCGCGCCTGGTGGACAACCCTGAAAGCATGTTGAAACGGTGATAGATGTTGGCGAAAGATCGTAAACGGTTCCTTACGATCATGGTCATTCCCCACTCCGAGCGGTCGGTCCGCAGCTTCCGTGTGCCCCTGGCATACCTGGAGGCGGGCCTGGCCGTTCTTGGTTTGGCTGGACTGGCCCTGCTCATTTTCACCAACTCCTATCAGAAAATGGCCTCCAACATGGGTGAGCTGCGGCAGCTTCGCCAGCTGACCTCTGAGCAGAGGGAACAGTTGGATTCCCTTTCGAAGGAAACGGAGGCCGTGCAGGAGAGCCTCAAGCAGCTGGAGGAACTGGACAGGCAGGTCCGCGAGATGATGAAGCTTGCGCCCAAGCCCGCCAGCAGCGGTTCTCAGGACTCGAAGTCGGTGGGCCTCGAACCCAACTATCGGCCCACGCTTCGGGATGCCGCGCGCATTGCTTCCATTGGCGGCCCTGGACTACCGGCGGGGAGCGCCGAGACTTCCGGCTTGATCGCGGCCCTCGGTCCGACTGATTCCGAAGCCCAGGTCAGCCGCGGGGACCTGGAGATATCGGCGCAGATGCTGGCCGCCCTGGAAGAGGCCAAGACGGAGATTGAGACGCGACAGGACAGCCTGGAGCAGCTTCAGAAGGACATTGCTGAGAAGCTTCGGTACCTGGCCGCCAAGCCGTCCATCTGGCCCTCCTACGGCACCGTCACATCCGACTTTGGCTACAGGCGCAACCCGTACGGCTGGGGGTCGGAATACCACCCCGGCCTCGACATCGCCGCGCCCTATGGCTCCGCCGTCTATGCTACGGGTGACGGAACCGTCATCGAGGCGGGCTGGGACGGCGGGTATGGTAAGAAGGTATCCATTGACCACGGCTACGGGTTCGTAACCTGGTATGGGCACAACTCACGGCTGGCCGTAGAGGTGGGTGACCGCGTCAAGAAAGGCCAGGTCATAGCCTATGTGGGCATGACGGGCCGGACAACGGGCCCCCACGTGCATTATGAGGTCCACGTCAACGGGCAGGCGGTAAACCCCCGCAAGTACCTGACCGACTAACCCGCGTGGACCATGAGGAGGAACCGCTGTGTTCGGCCGAAAGGAAGCGGAAGGCGCACTGCTGGAACGCGTGGAGACCATTCTCGGACGGGGTACTGAGTTTCGCGGCACCCTGATTTCCAGCGGCGTGGTCCGTGTGGACGGCAAGCTGGAAGGTGAGATCAGCCACAGCGGCGAGTTGGTGATTGGCGAGCACGCCGTGGTGGTGGCCAATGTGAAGGCCAAGCAGATCACCGTAGCCGGCCAGATCAAGGGTAACGTGGACTGTGAGGGACGGCTGGAGATTGTGCCGAGCGGCCGCCTCTACGGCGACATCAAGGTGGGCCACCTGGTCATCGCCGAGGGCGCCGTCTTCCAGGGCGTGAGCGTCATGCGCAACTCTGCCGCGGCGCCTCAGCCTCAGGACGGCATGCAGAGCAAACCAACGGCCAAACCGGCCTGATAAGCGTTGACCAACAAAGCCCGGCCTGGCCGGGCTTTTTACACTCCATCGAGAGCCAGCGGAGGCGGACCATGAAGGTAGCGGTCATTGTGAACCCCACCGCCGGACGGGGGCGGGGGCGGAAGACGTGGGAACAGCTAAAGCAGGCGGCCGCGGCCTCGGGGCACGACATTGAGACGCTGGAAACGAACGGTCCCGGAGACGCCACCCGACTGGCCGCCAGGGCCGCTGCCGAGGGCGCCGACCGCGTCATTGCGCTGGGAGGCGACGGGACGCTCTACGAGACCGTCAATGGCCTGGTGGGCACCAGAGCCACGATGGGCGTGGTCCCGGCCGGTACCGGCAACGACTTCTGCAAGCCCATGGGCATTCCCACGGAGTCCGAAGCGGCCCTGGCCATAGCGCTGGGCGACCATACCGTCAGGCTTGACGTGGGCCGCGCCTGGAACCGCTACTTCCTCAACTCCGCAGGCATTGGCTTTGACGCCGAGGTGTGCCGCGAAACCAACGCCATTCCCAAGTACTTTGGCGGCACCATCCCTTATCTGGTGGGAGTGGCCAAAGTGCTGGTCCGCTTTCGCCCCCGCCCCGTCACCATTGAGCTGGACGGAAAAGTGGCCCAGGAAACCATCACCCTCCTTGCTGTGGGCAACGGCCAGTACTACGGGGGCGGCATGCGCATCGCCCCCAACGCCAGCCTGACGGACGGGCTCTTTGACATCATCACCGCCGGAAACCTCACCCTGCCGGAACTGCTGGTGGCCGTCCCCCGAATCTACTCCGGCAGCCACCTGCGGCTTCCCAAGGTGAGCGAGAAGAGGGGGAGGCGCCTGACCGTGTCGTCGGAGTACCCGCTGGCCGTCCACCTGGATGGCGAGGTGGCCGGGACCCTGCCGGTGACCATCGAGATTCTGCCGGGCGCGCTGGAAGTGGCGGCCCCGCCGGCGGGTGGAGGCAGGGCCTGAGATTGCTTCGTGGGAGCAAAGCAAAAGACCCCCACGGTTGGGGGCCCTTTTTGTACCCAGCCACGACCCGGCCGGCCAGCGGGCGTCAGACCTGAAACGACTCTACGGCGGCGCTGCCCCGCATCTGTTCCAGCCGCGCCACGGCCTCGGCCACGCCGGTCGAGATGACGCGGGACATTTTCATCACCAGGTTGAGCCGCGTATTCTGCAGCACAAAGTACTCCATGAATCCGCCCACGTTCACCACGCCGGTGACATGAACGTCCCCCACAGACGGCAGGCTCTTGTTCACGCCGGCGCCGGGGCGCAGGGGTCCCTCACCCACGGTGACCGTACCCACCGAATCGAGCCGGCCCAGGCAGGCATCCACCGCCACCACCAGAGGCCGCTCGTACTTGACCTTCAGCCAGTCCATGACCTCCTGCAGGTTGGCCGCATGCACCGGGCTGTCAAGGGTGCCGAAGACCTGGGCAGCCAGCCCGGGGCGCTCCGCCAGGAACGTCCCCACCAGCGGGCCAAGGGAATCGCCGGTGGACCGATCCGTGCCGATGCACAGCACCACCACCGGGGACGCATCTCCCTCCAGCGCGCAACTGTAGTCCACAACGGCGGTGGCCAGGCGCCCGGCGCATCCCGAGGCGCCGGAGTCGAACTTCTGCTCGCGGGGCAGCGGCGGAGAAAACCAGGACCTGCGGCGCCCAGACTGCATAGACCCGACCTCCCACACCAGGCAGAACGCTAAGAGTATATGGGCATCTGCCCCAGCCTATGCAGGGCGCGGGTTCCTGCGCAGGCGTCGGGAAGGTGCGGGGGAGGCGGCTATCGAAACGGTCTTCAGAGAGATGGTGGACCTGGGGCCCGCCGGCGGAGGTGACGGACGCTGACCATCCTGGACTATATCATCGTCATCCTGGTGGCCTGGGGAGCCCTGAATGGGTGGCGCCGGGGCTTGTTTTCCATTGTGGTGGGGCTGGGGGGACTGCTCCTGGCCTGGTATCTGGCTGCCCGCTACGCGCCCGCCGCGGCCCAGTGGCTGGACGCAAACCAGGGCTGGGTGGCGTCAACGGCCCGCTACCTGGCCGGACGCGTGCCGCTGCCGGCAGCCCTGGCCGCGCAGCCCCTGTCGTCGGTGCCTCCGGAAAGCCTGCCGTCGCTAACCGCAGCCCTTCCCTTCCCCGGGCCGGTGCAGCGCGCCCTGGCCCAGGCGGCTCACTCCGCCCTGGTTCGGGCCGAGTTTCTGCAGCTCAAGACCGTGGGGGATCTGGTGTATTACAGCCTGGCCATGGTCGTTTGGACAGCCATCAGCTTCTTTGTTATCATGGCGGTGACAACGGCGCTGGCCAACGTCCTGTCCTGGCAGGTGACCAGATCCCTGGCGGGAACCCCGCTGAGCGCGCTGAACCACCTCGCGGGGGCTCTGCTGGGGGGCGCCGAATCGCTGGTGGTGCTGGTCATCGCGGCCGGGCTGCTGGTGCCGGTACTGCACTTGCTGAGATGGGAAGGATTGCAGCAGTTTCTGAACGCCTCACAGCTGCTGCCGTACCTGGAGGACCTGTTCCGCCGTTGGTCACCCTGGGAGGTGCTGTAGCAAGGCTGATGGACACGATCTACCTGCAGAAGTACCTGCTGGACCCGGCGGTCTGGACCGTCTGGGGGGGCCGCCTGCTGAAGGCCCTCCTGATTGTTGTTCTGGCGCGCCTGCTGCTGGCCGCGGGCGTGCGTTTGGCCGAGCGGGCCCTGGACCGGGCCGGCCATCGCGGCGTCCTGACCATGGACAACCGGCGCGCCCGCACGCTGGTGCCCCTCGTGCGCAGCCTGCTGCGGTACGTGGTGGACGTGGTGGCGGTACTCAGCCTGCTGAGCATCTTCCTGCCGCCGGAGACCCTCCAGCCCATCCTGGCTTCGGCCGGCGTGGTAGGCTTGGCCGTCGGCTTCGGCGCGCAGAGCCTGGTGAAGGACATCATCGCCGGGTTCTTCATTCTCTATGAGGACCAGTTTGCCGTGGGCGACTACATCACCACCGGCACCTACTCGGGTGTGGCGGAGGACATCGGCCTCCGCATCACGCGCCTGCGCGACTTCTCCGGCGCCGTGCACGTGCTCCCCAACGGCGTGATTGAAGCCGTCAGCAACATGTCCCGTGGCCGGATGCGGGCCATGGTGGACGTCAGCGTGGCCTACGAAGAAGACCTGCCCCACGTCCTGGAGGTGCTGCGCCAGGTGTCGGCGGACATCGCCCGGGAGTTTGGGGAGACCGTTGAGGCCGGACCGGAGGTGCTGGGCGTGGTCAACTTTGGACCCAGCGCCATGGACATCCGCATTCAGGCGCAGACTCGTCCTATGGAGCAGTGGGGCGTTGAACGCGCACTGCGCCACCGCATCCTGGAGGCCTTTGAGCGAGAGGGAATTGAGATCGCCTATCCCAAGCAGGTCTTCCTGCAGGGCCGCGACCGGCCCCGTCCGGCCGCAGACCCCGGGACATCGGCGGCAGCAACAGCGGGGGACGGCAGCCGGCAGTAGCGTGTGGGAGGAAACGCATGGACCGCTTTCACCTGGGGGACGTGGTGCGGCTGAAGAAGGCGCACCCCTGCGGATCCGACCGATGGGAGATCACGCGGACGGGCATTGACTTTGGCTTGAAATGCCTGGGTTGCGGCCACCGCGTCATGATTCCGCGGCCCAAGTTTGAGAAGAGCGTCCGCGAAATCATACAGTCAGCCGCAAACAAACAGGTTGCCCCACCCGAACGGTGATGCTATAATTATGCCGTTCTCTGTCCTGCTGCCGGCAGGACTTCCCCCTGTCCCGCGCATCGCGGGACCATGCGGATGCCGCCCGGCGTCCAGCCAACGTCCAGAGGGAGGAGGCACCTCAGGTGCGCAACTACGAGCTGATGTTCATCATCAAGCCGGACCTTGAAGAAGAGGCCACGGCGGCTTTGGTGGACAAGTACACCAATCTGATTACCGAGCAGGGTGGTACGGTCGCCAACGTCGACAAGTGGGGCAAGCGTCGCCTTGCCTACGAGGTTGGCGGCTACAATGACGGCTACTACGTCATTGTCAACTTCCAGGCGGAGCCGCAGGCTTCCAAGGAAGTAGAGCGTGTGCTGAAGATCAGTGACGACGTGATCAAGCACATGGTTATCAAGCTTGACGACTAACCTTCAGGGGTGGTTGGGATGCTAAACCGGATTATTCTCATCGGCCGGTTGACCCGCGACCCCGAACTGCGTTATACGCCCAGCGGCAAGGCTGTCGCGAATTTCACCCTGGCGGTGGACCGCGGCCGGCCGAACCAGCAGGGGCAGAAGGAAGCAGACTTCATCGACATCGTGGTCTGGGATAAGCAGGCCGAAACGGTCTCCCAGCACCTCAACAAGGGTCGCCTGGTGGCCGTCGAGGGACGTCTGCAGATTCGGTCCTATGAAGCTCAGGATGGCACCAAGCGCAAGGCTGCGGAGGTCGTGGCCTCGTCCGTGCAGTTTCTGGACTCCAAGAAGGCGCAGGCGGTCGGGAATGCTCCCGACCTTGGGTCGGAAGTCACTTTTGACGACGACGACGTCCCATTCTAAATCAGTCTTCCAAAGTCCGCGGAGTGAGAACCGCACGCCGCTCGCCTGGCTGTGGTCTCGTGCTCCGGTACAAGAGAGGTGAATATCGTTGAGGCGTGAACGTGGCCGTCGGCCAAAGAAGCGCGTCTGCAGCTTCTGCGTCGACAGGGTCGAGTCCATCGACTACAAGGAGATTGGTAAGCTGAAGCGCTACACCAGCGAGCGCGGCAAGATTCTGCCGCGCCGCACCTCGGGCAATTGCGCCCGGCACCAGCGTCAGCTCACCACCGCTATCAAGCGGGCTCGGACTGTTGCGCTGATGCCGTTTACCATCGACTAGCCCGAGGGGGGCGCCGCGAGGTGCCCCTTTCGCGTACCCACCGGACCGGCTTCCGATGGCCGCTCAGGCCGCGGAGCCGGTCTCTGTTCCCTGACAGGAGTCCCCGGCGCGGCACACCCCTCGCAGGAGAAGCCGCCGTTGTCAGCGAAGCTACCGAGAACGCAGCCCAAACCAACTGGCAGTGAGGTTTTCCATGACATCCCCGCTTAGGCAGGAAATGGCACGTGACTAACCGCCTGAGTACACGGGCGCTGACCGAGGCCGGCCTGCTGGCCGCCATCACCGCCGTGATGGCTCTCCTTGGCCAGTTGGTGCCCGTTTTGCCCCTCCTGATCCCGGTGCCCATCGTCCTCATCGCCGTACGCCATGGGTTTCGAACCGCCCTGATGACAACAGCCGTCGTGGGAGTCCTTCTCGCCTATGTGCTGGGGCCGGGGGCCGCTCTGTTTCAGACGGTCAGTTTTGGCTCCGTGGGCCTGGCCATCGGCTGGGGCGCCACCCGCCGTTGGGAGGCTGGAGGCACCGTACTGCTGACCGCGGCAGCTCTGCTGCTGACACTGGCACTCTCGCTGGGGATCGGCGTTTTCATCGCCGGTGTCGACATTAGCCCCCGCCTTGACCAGGCTGTTGCCCAGGCGCGGACGCAAATCCATCAGACCCTTGAAGAGCAGCAGGTATTGGATACTCCGCAGGGTCAGGCACAGTTGGCGTTTGCGGAACTCTTCCTGGACGTGTTTCGTCGCACGTGGTGGGCGGTTTTCATGGTCGCCATCGCCCCAGCGGCATTGTTGTACTACGCCGTTGCCAGGTGGAGCCTGAGGCGGTTTCGGTACACCCTACCTCCGATTCCCTCGTTCGGCGATTGGCACCTGCCGGCCGAAACCCTTCTGCCCCTCGCACTTGGGCTGGGCGCATTGCTGACACCCGTGGAAGTCGTAGTCAACCTGGGTCTTGGCGTGCTGGTCATGATGGTGTATCTTTACGCCTTCAACGGGCTGGCCCTGACGTATGGGCTGTTGGTACGGTGGAATCTGCCCCGGTTCCTGGCAGCTCTGCTTACAGTCCTGACGGCGGTCAGCGCGATCCCCGCGGTAGTGATAGGCGGCCTTCTGGATTCGGTCTTTGATTTTCGGCTGTCGCTCGACAGCCGTGAGTGAGCTTCTGTCAACATAGAAAAGGAGCCCTGGTGGTATGAAGGTCATTTTGCTGCAAGACGTCAAGGGGCTGGGCAAGAAAGGCGCCATGGTGGAGGTGGCCGAGGGATACGGCCGCAACTTCCTGGTGCCGCGCGGTCTGGCCACCGCCGCTTCGGAGGGCGCCGTCAGGAGCCTGGCCCACGAAAAGGAGCGGGAGCGGGTCAGGGCCGAGCGTCTGCGTCAGGAGGCCCAGGAATTGGGCAAGAAGCTCGAGGGCATCAAAGTGGCCATCCCCGCCCGGGTGGGTGAGGCCGGCCGCCTCTTCGGCTCCGTTACCTCCAAGGACGTGGCGGAGGCTCTGCAGCGGGTGGCGGGCCTTGCCGTTGACAAGCGGAAGGTTGAGATGAAGGACGCCATCAAGACCCTGGGCGAGCACAGGGTACTTGTCAAGCTCCACCCTGACGTCACCGCCCAGGTGACGGTGGAAGTGGTGGAGGAAACCCGGGGATGAAAGAGCTAATCGAAAAGTGGGTGCGCCCGGGCGCCGCGCTGGCGCGCCGCCTGGACGACGAGGAACAGATGCGCCGCCAGGTCACGGCGCTCTTCTCGCTGCTGACGAACCTCTTCGGCGCGGACAAGCTGGTCCTGAAGGCCGGGAAGCTGGAGGCCCTGACAGGCATGCGGTCGGACGATCTGCTCCTGCAGGTGCAGGCCCTGCAGCGCCTGGTTCTGGAGGACCCCACCCTGGAGGGCCCGAAGGACCTGGCCGAGGTGCAGCAGGCGCTGGAGCAGGTGGAGGACGAGATTGCCGATCTGATGGCCCGCCGCTCCGTGGAGGACAAGATCGAGAAGAAGATTCAGGAGCGCATGCAGAAGCGCCACGAGGAGTACGTGCGCGAGATCAAGATGCAGGTGGTGCGGGAGGACGCCGGGCCGGAGAACGCCCAGACCCTCAAGCGCTACGCCCTGCTGGAGAAGCTGGAGCAGAAGAAGCTGGCGCGCTCCGCCATTGACGTGCTCCGCCCCTCGTCGCTTAGCGAGGTGGTGGGCCAGGACAAGGCGGTCCGGGCCCTGCTGTCCAAGCTGGCGTCGCCGTTTCCCCAGCACATCCTGCTGTACGGGCCGCCGGGCGTGGGCAAGACCACCGTGGCGCGGCTCGCCCTGCAGGAGGCCAAGCTGTCGCCCCATGCGCCCTTCGCCGGCGACGCGCCGTTTGTGGAGGTCGACGGGACCACGCTGCGTTGGGACCCGCGTGAGGCGACCAACCCGCTGCTGGGCTCTGTGCACGACCCCATCTATCAGGGGGCGCGCCGGGATCTGGCGGACATTGGCGTCCCCGAGCCCAAGCTGGGCCTGGTCACAGACGCCCACGGCGGCATCCTCTTCATTGATGAGATCGGCGAGCTGGACCCGATGCTGCAGAACAAGCTGCTCAAGGTCCTGGAAGACAAACGCGTCATCTTCGATTCGTCCTACTACGACCCGCACGATCCGCAGGTCCCCAAGTACATCAAGAAGCTGTTCGAAGAAGGCGCCCCTGCCGACTTCGTGCTCATTGGCGCCACCACGCGGGATCCGTCGGAGATCAATCCGGCCCTGCGATCCCGTTGCGCCGAAGTCTACTTTGATCCGCTCACCCCGGCCGACATCTCGGACATCGTTCGCGCCGCGGCCAAGAAGCTGAACGCCGTCATTGAGGACGCGGCGGTCCAGGTGATTGCCGAGTACACCATTGAAGGCCGCAAGGCCGTAGGCATCCTGGCCGACGCCTTCGGCAACGCGCTGCAGCGCGACCGCGGCGAAGGCGCGGCCCAGGCCGGCCTGGAGGCGGGTGAGGGCGTTCTCGCCGGGCCGGTGGTGCAGGTCACCCTGGACGACGTCCGCGAGGTCATCCACGCCAGCCGCCTGACCACCGCCGTGCTGACCAGGGCGTCCGACTCCAACGAGGTCGGCCAGGCCTTCGGCCTAGGGGTTTCGGGCTTCCTGGGGTCGGTGCTGGAGATCGAGGCCATTGCTTTCCCCTGCGCGGAGAAGGGCAAGGGCTCGCTGCGCTTCAACGACACCGCCGGCAGCATGGCCAAGGATTCCGTGTTCAATGCGGCCTCGGTGCTGCGCCGGCTGACCGGCGAGGATCTGGCCAACTACGACGTTCACGTGAACGTGGTCGGAGGCGGCAACATCGACGGCCCGTCCGCCGGCGTGGCCATCCTGACCGCCATTCTGTCCGCCATCACGGGCTTTCCCATCCGCCAAAACCTGGCCGTGACCGGCGAGGTCTCCATCCAGGGGCGGGTGAAGCCCGTGGGCGGCGTCTTTGAGAAGATCTTCGGCGCCAAGCAGGCCGGCATGAAGTGCGTGCTGTTGCCCGCCGAGAACCTCAAGGAACTGCCCTCCCAGGTAGGGGGCGTGGAACTGGTGGGCATCAACACGGTGGAGGAGGCGCTGGACCTGCTGCTTGAGGGTGGCCTCCAGGCCATCCGCGCCTGGAAGCCAACGCATCCGCACGACGCGGCCGAGGAGGCTGCAGAGGAAGTAGCCGCGGCGGCGGAGGAAGCGCGCGCGGCCGATTAGCGAAAGGCTCGGGGAGGGTAGCCTATGGGCCTGATGCTGGACAGGGTCCCGCCGCAGAGCCAGGAAGCCGAACAATCGGTTCTTGGCTCGATGCTTCTGGACCGGGACGCAATCATTCGCGCCCAGGAGTTGCTGCGCCCGGAAGACTTCTACCGCGACGCCCATCGGGTCATCTTCAGCGCCATCTGTGAGATCTTCAACCGCGGCGAGGCGGTAGACCTGGTCACCCTGGCGGAGGACCTGCGGCGGCGCGGCGTGCTGGACGAGTACGGCGGCGCGGCTTACCTGACCACGCTGGCCAACATTGTTCCTACCGCCGCCAACATTGAACACTACGCCCACATCGTGGAGGAGAAGGCCACGCTGCGGGCGCTGATCAACGCCTCATCGCAGATCCTGGCCAAGGGCTATCAGCCGGACCAGGAGATCGACGCCATTCTGGACGAGGCGGAGAAGTCCATCTTCGACATCTCCCAGCGGCGCATCTCCCGCGGCTATGAGATGCTGCGGGACGTCCTGGACAAGGCCCTGGATCACATCGAGTACCTCTACGCCCACAAGGGCGAGGTCACGGGGGTCCCCACCGGCTACAAAGACTTGGACGACCTGACCAGCGGCCTTCAGCCGTCGGATCTGTTCATCCTGGCGGCCCGCCCCTCCATGGGCAAGACCCAATTGGGCCTTAACTTCGTTCGCCACGCGGCCGTGGAGAAGGGCGTCCCCGCCGCCATCTTCTCGCTGGAGATGAGCAAGGAGCAGCTGGCCATGCGCCTCCTGGCCGCGGAGGGCAACATTGACAGCCAGCGGCTGCGCACCGGCCACTTGACGGAGGAGCACTGGCAGCGGCTCACCTCGGCCCTGGCGCGGCTGAGCGAGGCGCCCATCTTCATTGACGACACGCCGGCCATCTCCATCATGGAGATGCGGGCGAGGGCCCGCCGCATGAAGTCCGAACATGGCCTGGGCCTGATGATGGTGGACTACCTTCAGCTCATGACCGCGCCCGGCAACAAGGAGAACCGACAGCAGGAGATCTCGGAGATCTCCCGGTCCCTCAAGGCGCTGGCGCGCGAGCTTCACCTGCCGGTGCTGGCGCTCTCCCAACTGTCGCGTTCCGTTGAGTCCCGCACAGACAAGCGCCCCATGCTGTCCGACCTGCGCGAATCCGGCTCCATTGAGCAGGACGCCGACGTGGTGGCCTTTATCTATCGGGATGACTACTACAACCGCGACAGTGAGAAACCTAACATCACCGAGGTCATCCTGGCCAAGCAGCGCAACGGCCCGGTAGGAGTGGTCGAACTGGTCTTCCTGAAAGAGTTCGGCAAGTTTGTGTCGATCGATAACCGTCATTTAGCCAGTTAATGTTCGCCTTTTGCGTTGACACGGGCAGCCTGCTCTGCTACGATAGATTCGGCTCAGAGCCCGCCCATCCGCGGTCAAG
The DNA here is from genome assembly GCA_050260815.1 of Bacillota bacterium. Taxonomy (GTDB): domain Bacteria; phylum Bacillota; class Sulfobacillia; order JAMDAP01; family JAMDAP01; genus JAMDAP01. The sequence continues at coordinate 6,816 of JBLNCQ010000085.1, read as the reverse complement.
CCGTCATAGCGGAAACCGGTATGAGGGGTGCGTTGACAGCAACACACCCCCTTTCTATCTCCGGGAGGTGCGTTGAGTGGCAACGGTCGCAGTGGTCGGCGCCCAGTGGGGCGATGAGGGCAAGGGCAAGATTGTAGACTACGCAGCGGAGCGGGCCGACCTGGTGGTGCGCTATCAGGGCGGCAACAACGCCGGCCACACCGTGGTGGTGGGCGACCGGGAGTACAAGCTTCACCTGATCCCCTCCGGCGTCTTCTACCCCGGCAAGGTGTGCGTGATCGGCAACGGCGTGGTCCTGGACCCGGCCGTGCTGGCCCGCGAACTGGACTACGTGGCGGAGCAGGGTGTCACCAAGCCTCAGCTTCGCATCAGCCCGGCTGCCCACGTCATCATGCCCTATCACATCCGCCTGGACGAGGTGGACGAGGACCGCAAGGGCAAGAATCGGATTGGTACCACGCGCCGGGGCATCGGTCCCTGCTACATGGACAAGTTCGCACGCGTGGGCATTCGCGTGGATGACCTGTTGGACCGGGAGCGATTCCTGGAACTGCTGGACCGCAACCTGGCCGAGAAGAACCCGCTGCTGGAGAAGGTGTACGGTGTCGCCGGCTTCACGGCCAAAGAGATCGCAGAGCCGTACCTGGAGTACGCAGAGCGCATCCGGCCCTTTGTCACCGACACCGTGGCGATTATCAACGACGCCATTGATGCCGGCAAGAACGTCCTTTTTGAGGGAGCGCAGGGGACCCTCCTGGACATTGACTTTGGGACCTACCCCTACGTGACGTCCTCGCACCCCATTGCCGGCGGCGCCTGCGTGGGCGCCGGGGTAGGGCCTGGCCGCATCGGCACCGTGATTGGCGTGGTGAAGGCATACACGTCGCGTGTGGGCGATGGTCCATTCCCCACGGAGCAGATTAACGAAGTGGGCGACTGGATCCGCGAGCGCGGCCACGAGTACGGCACCACCACGGGCCGCCCCCGCCGTGTGGGCTGGCTGGACACGGTCATTGTCCGCTATGCAGCGCGCCTGAGCGGCCTGACGGGCCTGGCCATCACGCGGCTTGACACCCTGGGCGGCCTGGACACCGTCAAGATCTGCACCGGCTACCGCCTGGGCGACCGCGTTACCCGGGACTTTCCACAGAGCCTCAAGACGTTGGCTCAGTGTGAGCCGGTCTACGAGGAGATGCCCGGCTGGCAGGAGGATCTGTCCAGGCTGACCAGCTACCACGATTTGCCTGCCACCGCCAAGGCCTATCTGCAGCGCGTGCGGGAACTGACCGGGGTGGATCTGGCCCTGGTATCCATTGGCCGCGACCGGACCCAGACGGTGGAGCTGATGCCCCTGTTTCGGTGACCGACCGCCGTCCGCGTTGCTTGCAAAACACCGTCGTTTCGCTTATAATGACGATACGTTCCGCGCGGGTGTAGTTCAATGGTAGAACGAAAGCTTCCCAAGCTTTAGGCGAGGGTTCGATTCCCTTCACCCGCTCCATCCGATTATCTGAGCGCCACCCCGACGGGTGGCGTTTTGTTTGCCGGGCCGAGCCTGCGGATTGCCGGGGCTGGGCCACCGGACGGAGCCTTCTCGCTTGTCATAAGCACCAACTCTGTCACTTTGCATAACCTGAAGCAGTGACAGAAGGGAGGAGTCAGTCCGCCATGACCTGGCCGATGGTTCCACAGCGCCCGGCCGCACCCTATGCGGCCCGCAGACCCGTCGGGCCGATGGGTATTGTCCCCTATGTCGTGCAACCCGGTGACACCGTATTCATCATCGCGCAGAAGTTCCGGACCTCCATGGCCGCCATTATCGGCGCCAACTGCCTTCCCAACCCGGATCTGATCAACGTGGGGCAGGTTTTGTACATTCCGTGTCCCACGGCTGCGCCGGCGGCGATGCCTGACCCCGGACTGATGTGGGCACCGCCCATGCCTGCGGCTGATCCAGACGAGTCCTGAAAAATGCCGCGGACGAAGCAAAAGAGAGGGAGGCCGTGAGCCTCCCTCGCCAATTGTCCCAGCCATTTCCCTTGAACGACCGCACTATGTATGCTAGGATAAGTGTTGCATCTGCGCCGGCGTAGCTCAGAGGTAGAGCAGCTCACTCGTAATGAGCAGGTCGTGGGTTCAATTCCCACCGCCGGCTCCACTTTTTTGAAACAAAGGGCCATCGGACGAAACGTCCGGTGGCCTTTCCCGTTTGCGTCCGCGGGCAGGAAGGCAGCCCCGGTTGCCGTCGCGAAACACTCCATAAGTTGACCGCGGCGCGCCATAGAACCCGCCGACGCCGCGCAATCAAGGAGGTACGGCCCATGGATGTGCAGATCCTGAACCTGTTGCTGGACTACCACTCTGGGCCAACGCCCGGCTCCTGTCGGCTCTGGCGGAGATGCCGCCGGAGCAGTTTACCAGGCCGGTGACCGGCGGCTTTCGGTCCCTCAAGGCCACGTTGGGTCACCTCCTGAACGTGGAGGAGGTCTGGATGGCGCGTCTGGAAGGGCGTCCGACTCCGCCCCTCCAGCCGGAGGAGTGCGCCGCGCCGGCTGACTTCAGCCTTCGCTGGAGCCAGGCGGAGCAGGCGATGCGGCGCCTGCTTGCAGGGTACGACCAGGAGACGCTGAACCGCCCCCTCACCGTCACAACCACGTCCGGGAAGCAGTACCAACACCGGCCGTGGGAGGTGTTCCTGCATCTCGTTAACCACGGCACGCACCACCGCGGGCAGGTATCGGTGATGATGCGTGAGCTTGGCGCTGCGCCGCCCCAGCTTGACCTGGTGGCCTATCTGCGCCAGACGGGCGAAAACGGCGGGGCATAGGCCGAAACCTTGTTGCCCTCGCTGCGTCTCTACGCGCAGAAAGAGGTGGTTCCACTGTTTACCACGAAGAAAGCCGTGCTGGTGACCGTCGTCCTGGGGCTGGCCCTGACGGTGGCGGCTTGTGCGCCACAGGCGGCCCAGAAGCCCGCTCCCACCACTCCCGCTGCGGGCGCGGACGCGCCACAGCCGCCGCAGGGAGCGAACGCCGGGCAGACCGAGCCCAAGGAGCCGTCTACACCAGCGGCTTCCGCCGGTCCTCGGATCAGCATCGAGGATGAGTCGGTGCGGAACCCGGAGCTGGCGGCCTTCATGAAATCCGTCCGCCAGGCCGCTGCGGCCCGGGACAAGGACGGCCTTCTGGCCCTGGTGTCGGACAATGTCCGCTACACCTTCGGTGAAGCGAACGGCAAGGCGAGCTTCATCAAGCACTTCAAGCTGGATACGGACCCCGCCGGTTCGCCGCTGTGGGCCGACCTGGATGAGATCCTCTCGCTGGGCGGGGCTTCACTGGATGACAGGCTCTACTTTGCGCCGAACTTCTTTGTACGCTTTCCGGAAGGCTACGACCAGTTCGAGTACACCGCCGTCATTGCGGACAACGTGGCCGTCCGCGAGTCTCCCGACCCCCAGGGCAACGTTCTGACGAACCTGGGCTTTACGGTGGTCAAGGTGGACTCGCCGCAGCCGGTGGGCCCGCAGGTGACGGTCGACGGCAAGAGCTACGGCTGGGTTTCGGTGGTCCTTGATGATGGGCGCAAGGGCTACATCCTCGACAAGTTCGTACGCCACCCGCTGGAGACCCGTCTGGGCGTCGGCAAGACGGACGACGGTAAGTGGCAGATTCAAGCCTTTGTGGCCGGAGACTGAGGACCAGGCGGAACGCACAGTGCAAGAAAGCGCCGGACGTCAGCGTCCGGCGCTTTCTCATGGGGGAGATGAAGGGGTCATGGCAGGTAGGACAGGGGGTTTTTCTGCGTGCCGTTGACCCTGACCTCAAAGTGCAGGTGAGGGCCCATGGAATTGCCCGTATTCCCGGAAAGGCCAACGACCTGTCCCTGGTCCACCTGCTCGCCGACGCTCACGTCGATCTCGGAGAGGTGCGCGTACACGGTGCTCAGGCCGCCGCCGTGGCTGATCATGACCACCTTGCCGTAGCCGCCGTCCCACCCCGCCCGGGTCACGCGGCCGGAGCGGCTGGCGCGGACGGAGGTGCCGGTGCCCACGCCCAGATCAATGCCTTCGTGGAACCGCCCCCACCGTGTCCCGAAACCCGAGGTGATCGGGCCGCGGGCCGGCCAGGCCCAGTTGCCGGAGTCGCGGCCCGACACGGAGCGGGAGGCGGCCGCCGTGCGCACCGAACCGCCGGACGGCGGCTTGGCACCCGGCAGCAGAACGATCGTCCCCGGCACCAGCGCCTGATCCGCCGCGATTCCGTTGGCCGTCTGAATGGCATCGGCCTCGATGCCGTAACGGGTGGCCAGGGCCGAGACGCTATCGCCATCCTTGATCCGATAGCCGAAGCCGGGAACAATGGGTACCAGCAGCCGCTTGCCCGGACTGATCAAATCCTCGCGGTCCAGGGTGTTGCTGGCCGTAATCTGCTCAACGCTTGTCCCCAGCTTCGCGGCGATGTCCCACAAGGTGTCGCCCTCACCTACCTCATACCACCTCAGGCCTGGCGGCAACGGCGGTTCAGGCGGCTGGAGCTCTTCGGGTCCCAGTGTGGACTGGTACTGGAGAAGTCGGGCCTGGTTCAGCAACTCGGGCTCCGCGCCGACCGCCTCGGCGGCGGCGTCGCGCGACCGGGCCTGGGAAACGGCGGCTGCTCGATTCGCTCCCACCGTTATCCCCGCGGCCAGGGAAACGGCCAGCGTGGCGGCCGCAACGACGGCGGCAGGGCGAGCGACCCTGCCCCGCAGCTCTCGTAGTCGCATTTTCAATCTTACAACCTACCTCATCGGGCTAAGTTGGCGGTCCTATTATATCACTGCGGCGCATCCTGTAAACCTTTCCTCCGGAAATCAGAGAATGGAAAATGTTATGGCCTTACGTTGCCTGTCCCGTACTACGCAGGACAGGGGACTCCGGGCGCCGAATCCCTTGAGCCGTTCACCAAGGGGGAGAAGTTCTTGAGCACACAACGCTACCGTCGGTCGGAGGAACTCTATCAGCGCGCCCGGGACGCCATTGTGGGAGGTGTGAACAGTCCCTCCCGCTCCTTCAAGGCCGTGGGCGGCGGCGCCCCGGTGTTCATTGCCCGCGCCCAGGGGGCCTACCTCTGGGATGCGGACGGCAACCGCTACATCGACTACCTGGCCGCCTACGGCCCGGTCATCCTGGGCCATGCCCACCCGGAGATGACCGCAGCCATCGCCGATGCGGCCAGCCGGGGCACGCTGTACGGCACGCCCACCGAGCTGGAGGTGGAGCTGGCCGAACGGCTCCGCGAGGCCATCCCCTCCATGGAGAGGGTCCGCCTGGTCAACTCCGGCACCGAGGCCGTGATGACCGCCGTCCGCCTGGCCCGGGCGGCAACCGGGCGCAGCCGTATCATGAAGTTCGAGGGTTGCTACCACGGACATTCCGACATCGCCCTGGTCAAGGCCGGGTCGGGTCCGTCCACGCTGGGCATCGCCGACAGCGCCGGCGTGCCGCCCCATGTGGCGGCGGACGTCATCACCCTGCCGTTCAACGACCTGAATGCTCTGAAGGACGCCCTCGACCGCTGGGGCAGCGAGGTGGCAGCCATCCTGGTGGAGCCGGTGGTCGGCAACATGGGCGTTGTGGCGCCGGAGCCGGGCTTCCTGGACGGTGTCACGCAACTGCTGCATCAGGCGGGGGGCCTGGTGATCTACGACGAGGTCATCACCGCATTTCGGTTCACTTACGGCGGGGCGCAGAACATTCTGGGGCAGAGCCCGGACCTTACCTGCCTGGGCAAGATCATCGGCGGCGGGCTGCCTATTGGGGCCTATGGCGGCCGGCGCGAGCTCATGGACCTCATTGCGCCCAGCGGCGCCACCTACCAGGCCGGCACCCTGGCGGGCAACCCGCTGACCGTGACGGCCGGACTCAAGGCCCTTGAGATCCTGCGGCGCCCCGGCACTTACGAAGGGCTTGAGGCCAGGTCCCGCTATCTCGCCGATGGTGTGCTGCAGGCGGCGCGGGAATTCGGCCACCAGGTGCAGCTCAACCGCTACGGCTCGGGCTTTACGCTGTTCTTCACGGCGACGCCCGTCCGGGACTACGCCACCGCCCAGACGGCGGACGCCGGGCGGTTCGCCAGGCTGTTCCGGGGCCTCCTGGACCGGGGCGTGCACCTGGCACCGTCCCGTTTTGAGGCCTGGTTCCTGACCATCGCGCACAGCCAGCAGGACCTGGACGACACGCTGGAGGCCACCCGACAGGTGCTTTCCGACATGCGCCGCTGAACGGATCCAGGAACCGCTGAACGGAATTGCCCTTCGCCCCGGTTCGGGGTGGAGGGCAATTTGCATAAAACCGGGTGTTGGAATGGCACCCTACCTTTTACCAGCAACTTTCCTCAAATATTAGGTTGCTGGTGAGGCAGGAAACCATCCCCTGATGGAGAATTTTCTCTCCCCACCCCATTCAGGAGGGACACCCGATTGAGTCATTTGCGTCTGCCCCACCAGAAGCGCCTCCTGCTGGTTGGCGCTGTTCTAGCGCTTGCTCTTGTGGCGCTCTTCTGGCGCTACTACGCCTCGTCCCGGTTTGTCTACGCCGTCAGCCTGGACGGCACGGTTCTGGGCGCGGTACCGTCCGAAACGCAAGCCAGGGAGGCCGTCGAGCGGCTGGCGGTGCTGGCGCCGGGCGGCAGTGACCTGTCGCAGCTGGTAACCATCCCGCGCGTGCCGGACTCGGACCGGGTGCTGGAGCTATCGGGGGAGGAAGTGGCGGCCCGCCTGCGGGCGGCCGCCAACCGGCAGGTGCCGGCTGTGGCCATTCAGGTGGCGGGTCAGTCCGTG
>JBLNCQ010000084.1:0-9460 GCA_050260815.1 Bacillota bacterium | reverse complement strand
GTACGTGCGGAATAAGGAGAAGGCGGCCACGACGATCGGCATGAACAGCAAGGTCATCCGCCTGCCCGCCAGCACCTCCCAGGAGGACCTGCTTGGGCTCATCGCGAAATTGAACGCCGACCCGACGGTCCACGGCATTCTGGTCCAGTTGCCTCTGCCGGACCACATTAACGAGGAAGCCATCGTCCTGGCCATTGACCCGGACAAGGATGTGGACGGCTTCCACCCCATCAACGTGGGGCGGCTGCACACGGGGCAGCGGGGACTCATCCCCTGCACCCCGGCCGGCATCCTGGTCCTGCTGGACCGCACCGGCATTGAACTGAAGGGCAGGAACGCCGTGGTGGTGGGCCGCTCCAACATTGTGGGCAAGCCCGCCGCCATGCTGCTGCTCTCCCGCCACGCCACGGTCACCATCTGCCACTCGCGCACCGCCGACCTGGCGGGCGAGGTGCGCCGGGCCGACGTGGTCGTGGCCGCCGTGGGCAAGGCCCGCCTGATCAAGGGCGACTGGATCAAGCCCGGCGCCGCGGTGATTGACGTGGGCACCAACCGCGTGGACGACAAGCTGGTGGGGGACGTGGACTATGAATCCGCCTCCCAGGTGGCCGGCTACATCACGCCGGTGCCGGGCGGCGTGGGTCCCATGACCATCGCCATGCTGATGAAAAACGCGCTGACGGCTGCCGAGGCCACCGTCAGGTAAGGCCGGGTGCCGCCCAGTCAGGCCCCGCACGGGAGGACCGCTCTTGGCGCGCAAGGAAGGACCCCTGTCCGTAAGCGAACTGACCCGTTACGTGAAAGGACTGGTGGACGGCGATGCCGTCCTCCGTCGTATCTGGGTGCGCGGCGAGATCTCCAACTTCAAGCGGCACTACTCCGGGCACCTGTACTTCTCGCTCAAGGACGCCCACTCGTCCTTGCGCTGCGTCATGTTCCGCAGCCACGCGGAGCGGCTGCAGTTCGAGCCGGAGAGCGGCATGAGCGTCCTGGCGGGCGGTTCCGTCAGCGTCTACGAGCGCGACGGCGTCTATCAGCTCTACACGGAGGAGCTGCAGCCGGACGGCCTGGGCGCGCTGAACCTGGCCTACCTGCAGCTCAAGGCGCGGCTGGAGGAGGAGGGCCTGTTCGACCCGGCCCGCAAGCGCCCGCTGCCGCGCCTGCCGCGCAAGGTGGGTGTGGCCACGGCCCTCACCGGCGCGGCCATCCGCGACATCATCAACATCAGCCGGCGCCGCTTCCCGAACGTGCACCTGGTCATCGCGCCGGTTCTGGTCCAGGGAGCTGAGGCGCCGCCCCAGATTGCACGGGCCCTGGACGCCCTGGCCCGGGTGGACGGTGTGGACGTGATCATCTGCGGGCGCGGCGGCGGCTCGCTGGAGGACCTCTGGGCCTTCAACGACGAGCGGGTGGCGAGGGCCATCCACCGCTGCCCCGTGCCGGTGATTTCGGCGGTGGGGCACGAAACGGACTTCACCATTGCCGACTTCGTGGCCGACCTGCGGGCGCCCACACCCTCGGCGGCGGCGGAACTGGCCGTGCCGGACCGACGCGAGGAGCAGTTGCGCCTGGCCGCCGCCCAGGCCCGGCTGCTGGCCAGCCTGCGCCGGGGCCACGAGGTCCGGGCATCACGCCTGAAGAGCCTGCTGCGGAGCCCGGCCCTGGAGCGCCCCCTGGACGGGGTCCGCCAGCGCCGGCAGCGGGTGGACGACCTGAGCCGGGCGATGGGCGCGGCCATGACCCACCGCCTGCAGCTGCAGCGGGCCAGGCGCGACCAGGCCGCGGCGCAGCTTCAGGCCCTCAGCCCGCTGGCGGTGCTGGGGCGGGGCTACAGCCTGACCCGGCTGGCGGGGACGTCCCGCGTGGTGCGGGACGCCCGCGACGCGCCCGCCGGAACCCTGGTGGACGTCACGTTGCAGGAGGGTGAGCTTCGCTGCCGCGTGCTGGAGTCCGGCGTGCGGGGCAATGGCGCGGCTGAGGAGCGGGTCCGCCCGCAGCAGATGAGCCTGGCTGAGATGGGCCTGGCTTGTTCGAAAGAGGAGGAAAATCATGGCCCGCAAGAAGGCTGAGACCATGAGCTATGAGCAGGCCCTGGAGCGCCTGGAGCAGGTGGTGCGTGAACTGGAGCAGGGAGACCTGTCGCTGGACGCGTCGCTGGAGCTGTTCCAGGAGGGCGTGGAGCTGACCCGGCTCTGCTCCCAGATGCTCGACGAGGCCGAACGCAAGATTGAGAAGCTGACCCTGGATGAGAGCGGACGCCCGCGCCTGGAGACCGCCCAGCTGGAGGAGGGCGCCTAGTGCTTGAGGAGTACCTCCGTCAGGCGACGGACGAGGTGAACCAGGCCCTGGAGCGGGTTCTGCCGCCCGTCGGCAGCGGCTCCGGCCGCCTCCACGAGGCCATGCGCTACGCCGTGCTGGGCGGCGGCAAGCGGCTGCGGCCGGCCCTGGTGCTGGCCGCCTGCGAAACCGTGGGCGGTGACCGCCGGCGCGCCCTGCCCGTGGCCTGCGCCCTGGAGATGATTCACGCCTATTCTCTGATCCATGACGACCTGCCGGCCATGGACGATGACGACCTGCGGCGCGGCCGCCCCACGGTGCACAAGGCGTTCGACGAGGCACTGGCCATCCTGGCCGGCGACGCGCTGCTCACCCTGGCCTTCGAAGTCCTGGCCTCCCACGGCGTGGCCGGCGGCATCGACCCGCAGACGATGCTGCGCGTCATCGGTGAGGTGGCCTGGGGCGCGGGCAGCCAGGGCATGGTGGGCGGCCAGGTGGAGGACCTGGACGCCGAGGGCGCCACAGGCGGCGACGTGCAGCGGCTGGAGCACATCCATCGCCTCAAGACGGGAGCGCTCTTTCGGGCGGCGGTGCGCGCCGGCGCCCTGGTGGGCGGGGCCGGCGACGACGACCTGGAAGCGCTGGACGCGTTCGTCCGCCACTTCGGGCTGGCCTTTCAGATTGCCGACGACCTGCTGGACGTGTCCGGCAACGCCGCCCTTATGGGCAAGGCTACCGGCGCCGACGCGCGGTTGGGCAAGCTCACCTATCCCGGCTTGCTAGGTTTGGAGGAGGCGCAGCGGCGGGCGCAGGCGGAGGCGCTGGCCGCCACCAAAGCCTTGCTGCACTTCGGTCAGCGTGCGCAGGTTCTCGCTGAACTGGCCGAGTTCGCGGTGGCGAGACAGGGCTGAAAGATCGTCCGAAATCGTCTCTGGTCCGGCAAGAACGGCACACGCCGCGGTTGAAGCCGCTTCGGCGCCCGTGCTATAATCCTTCACACATTGCTCTTTGAAAATCATCCGGCGAACGCTTTTCAAGCCTTCGCCGCCATAATGGTGGGTGGCGTAGTATCCTAGTCAGTCCTGCGGCTTCTGAAGACGGGCCTAAAAATCCGTCGCGGGCACATCGATGAAGTCCCTGGTGTTGGCTGCCGACGCCCAGTCGGGGGCTGGTGCTGGGGGATAAGGCGGATGGGGCGATCTGTAATGGCATACAGGCGTTGACCCCGCCGCCGTGGAGGCCCAAGCTCGTCGGGCTTGCACCGAGCAAGTCGCGGACGGCTTGGCGTTAAACCTGCATGCGGTGCTGGACATGGTCAGGCATTGGGTGCAGCGTAGCCTGCCTTGAGTGGAAGTGGCGGATGTCGGTCCTCCGTCAGGGGGACAAAGCCGGCGCTTCGGCGGCCGCCGAAAAACCGGCCTGTCGGTCTGAAACCCCTTCTGCAAAAGAGGCTAAGAAGTTGCGTGTTGTCGAGGAAAACTCCTAGGCTACTCGCCTACCTGCGAAGCACATGGGGATTACAGTGTGGACTAAGTGGTAATCTAGCACTGCCTGCGGTGACGCGGCAGAGCAGGCGTAAAGGGAAACCGCCTGGGCGGCGACGCTCAGGTGACCTGCGTGGGAAAGCCAGCTGGACCTAAGCCACAACATTTACCCATGATGCTGCCACCTACCGTACATACGGGGTCAGGGGAATACCCCCTGGCCCTTTTTTCCTATCAATGAACCCGTTTCGGAAAGGGGTAGCAGGCTGAAGAAGCCACGAGAATCCGAGTTACCGGGCCCCTGGCGACGCGCCCTGGGCGTGGGGCTGATGACGTTCCTCATCGCCATCCTGCTGACGTTTCCTCTGCAGTCCGTTGCCTCGGGTTCTCCCCTCTACATAGCGTTCCCGCTGCTGATTCTGGTCATCCTGATCGGGATTATCTTCGACATTGTCGGCATGGGCGTGGCCGTGGCCGAGGAGAGCCCGCTGAACGCCATGGCCGCCAAACGGCTGCCGGGCGCGCGCCAGGCCCTGCGCCTGACGCGCAACGCCGACCGCGTCAGCAGCTTCTGCAACGACGTGGTGGGCGACATCGCCGGCACGCTGTCCGGCGCCCTGGGCGCCACGGTGGCGGTGCACGTGCTGGCGACCATGGGGCAGGGCGCACCCCTGGTGCGGACGGTGACGAATACCGTCCTGCTGGCCCTGGTGGCGGCGGGTACCGTGGGCGGCAAGGCCCTGGGCAAGACCTACGCCCTGACCCACGCCGTGGACGTGACGCTGCGCGCCGGCCTGGTGCTCTCCTGGCTGGAGTACGCGCTCCACCGCGAGTTCCTGGGCGGCACCCAGCGCCGCAAGCGCGGGGAGGACGGCCGATGAGGGGACGGGCCCCGCGTCAGGCGCGCCTGGACGTGGCTCTGGTGGAGGCCGGGCTGTTCGGCAGCCGCCAGCGGGCGCAGGCGGCCCTCCAGGCCGGGCTGGTGCTGGTGGACGGGCGCCCCGCGGGCAAGCCGTCGCTGCGGGTTCCGACCGGCGCCCTGCTGGAGGCGGAGGAGCCCATGCCCTATGTGGGTCGCGGCGGCCTGAAGCTGCAGGCGGCGCTGGACCGCTTTGCGCTACCGGTGGCCGGTCGGGTGGCGCTGGACGTTGGCGCCTCCACGGGCGGGTTCACGGACTGCCTGCTGCAGGCGGGGGCACTCCGGGTCTACGCGCTGGACGTGGGCACGGGACAGCTGGCGCCGTCGCTGGCAGGCGACCCACGGGTGGTAAACCTGGAGGGCACGGACATCCGCAGGCTGCCGCCCCACCAGCTGGACCCGCCTCCCGACCTGGCCGTGGTGGACGTGGCCTTCATCTCGCTCCGGCTGGTTCTGCCGCACGTGCTGGCGCAGCTTCGACCGGACGCTCCGGCGGACGTGGTGGCGCTCATCAAGCCGCAGTTCGAAGTGGGGCCGTCGCGGGTGGGCAAGGGCGGTGTGGTACGCAATCCCGCCTACCGCAGCCAGGCCGTCGAGGACGTGCTGGCAGCGGCCGCGGCTCTGGGGCTGCACCACCGGGAGACCCTGCCGTCGCCGGTGACGGGAGGCGACGGCAATCAGGAGTATCTGGCGCACTGGTCGCGCGGGGGCGCATCCTAGGGGTGCGGCCCCTGTTTTGTCGGCGTTCTTTGTCGGCGGGCGTACCGGCAGGACTCGGGACGACCCCGGGCGAATACGAGAAAGACGCAGGTGAATGGTGTATTGCGGGAGGCGTGGAAATGAAGGCCAGACGCCAGATGAAGATCCTTGAGGTGATCCGTCAGGACGTGGTGGAAACGCAGGAGGACCTGGCCCAGCGTCTGCGGGAGGCGGGCATTCAGGTCACGCAGGCCACCGTGTCGCGGGATATCAAGGAGATGCAGCTGGTCAAGGTGCCCACCGGCGATGGCCGGTACCGCTACGCCCAGCCGGAGGAAGGCGCCCTGGCCGCCCAGTCGGACCGCATGCTGCGCATCTTCCGCGAGTGCATTCTGGGTGTGGACAACAGCGGGCCCCTCATTGTGGTGACCACGCTGCCGGCCACGGCCTCCGGCGTGGCCGAAGCCATTGACGGCCTGCGCTGGCGCGAGGTCATCGGCACCCTGGCGGGCGAGCGCAACGTCTTCGTGGTGGTCAAGCCGCAGGACGCCTCCGCCGCCGTCGCCGAGCGCCTGCGGGGCCTGATGGCCTGACGGTAAGCCGCCTCAAGACCCGGGAGGGAAAGACGTGCTGGCTGAGATCTACATTGAGAGCTTTGCCTTGATTGACAAGCTACGCCTGCGCCTCGGCGCAGGCTTCAACGTCCTGACGGGCGAGACCGGAGCCGGCAAGTCCATTGTCATCGACGCCGTGGAACTGGTGCTGGGCGGCCGGGCTTCGGCCGACTACGTGCGCACCGGCTCCGACCGTGCCCTGGTGGAGGCCGCCTTTGACGTCTCCGGCGTGCCCCACCTGTCCGGCGTCCTCCAGGAACTGGGCTTTGAGCCGGAGGGCGACACGCTGGTCCTGTCGCGCGAGATTCAGAAGAGCGGGCGCAGCACCAGCCGTATCAACGGTCGGCCCGCCACCGCCTCCATGGTCAAGACGCTGTCCCGTCACCTGCTGGATCTGCACGGCCAGCACGAACACCAGTCGCTGCTGGAAGTGGAGAGCCATCGCCGGCTGCTGGATCTCTTCGGCGACCAGCCGCTGCAGAAGCGCCTGACCGAGGTGCGCGGCCTGGCCGACGAGCTTCAGGAGCTGGACCGGCGTCTGGCCGACCTGGGCGGCGACGACCGGGACCGGGCGCGTCAGGTGGACCTGCTCCGCTTTCAGTTGAGTGAGATCGACGCGGCAGCCCTCCGTTCCGAGGAGGAGGAGGAACTGGCCGTGGAAAGGCGCCGCCTGGCCAACGCGGAACGCCTGGCTCAATCCTGCCGCGCCGCTTATGGCTCCCTCTACGAGGGGAATGCGGACGAGTCCGCTGCCGTGGACCTGCTGGGGCACGCCGAGACAGCGCTGAGTGAGGCCGCCCGCCTGGATCCCACGCTGGCCCCGCTGCTGGAGCAGCTTCAGGGGGCCCGTGTCCAGCTGGAGGATGCGGCCCGCGAGCTGGCGCGGTACCGGGACGGGGTGGAGTTCAACCCCGAGCGCCTGGCGGAGGTGGAATCCCGCCTGGACCTGCTGGCCTCGCTCAAGCGCAAGTACGGCGACAGCGTGGCCGAGATTCTTGCCTTCCGCCACGAGGCCGCGGCCGGGCTGGAACGCCTGGAGTCGGCCGCCGAGCTGCGCGAGGAACTGCAGCAGCAGCGGCAAGCCCTGCTGGAGCGTTACGGCCAGGCGGCTCAGGCCCTGCACGAGGCCCGGAGCAGGGCGGGCGCGGCCCTCTCCAGGGCGGTGTCGGGCGAACTGAAGGATCTGCACATGCCGCACGCCAGGTTTGAGGTGGCCGTGTCGCTGGAGACCGCCGGCGACGGCAGCCCCGCCGTCAGGCGGGAGGGCGCCGACGCCGTGGAGTTTCTGTTCAGCGCCAACCCCGGTGAGCCGGTGCGCCCCCTGGCGCGCGTCGCCTCGGGCGGCGAACTGGCGCGCGTGGCTCTGGCCTTCAAGGTCGCCCTGTCCCGCGTGGACCAGGTGCGCTGCCTCATCTTTGACGAGATTGACACCGGTGTCAGCGGCCGCGCAGCCGAGGCGGTGGGGCGCAAGATGGCCGTGGCCGCACAGGGCCGCCAGGTCATCTGCGTCACCCACCACCCGCAGATTGCGGCCCTGGCCGACCACCACGTGCGCGTCAGCAAGCGCGAGGCGCAAGGCCGAACCTCCACCCAACTGGAGGTGCTGGACGAGGCCGGCCGCGTGGACGAGCTGGCCAGGATGCTGGGCGGCAGCACTATCACGGCCGTGACCGTGCAGTTGGCCCGGGAACTGCTGGCCGCGGGCCAGGCCCGGTAAAGCGGCCGGGGCGGCTTCATCAGGCTCATAGGAACCCTGGTGCCGGCGGAAGCTGTCTTCCGCCGGCTTTTCTATGTTGACAATGCGGGCAGAAAGTTGCGGCCGCTGACAGCGTTTCGCAGGGGATAGCGTTGCCGCAAGACGGAGATTTTAAGCGTGGAAAGGAGATTTCGAAAGCCAGCGCGAGGTAGTCAGGGAAGGGTGGCCTAGACCATCCATCTTCAAGCCCTACCGGACCTGGTGCAACCTGCCGGAGGAAGCCTGCGCAGGGAGAGGAGAAACTGCGCAGGAGCGTGATCAACCCGTGAGTTGGAACCGCCCCCTCGCCGGCTGGGTTCTGGCCGCCGCCATCGTCGGACTGGTGAACACGCCCCAATTCAAGTCCTATGCCCGTCTGCCCAGCCACATTGAGCTGCCGGCGGGCCAGGCGCAGGAACTCCAGTTGAACCTACCGTTCGGACTCACGGTCGAGGCGGACTCAGGTGGAGTCATCGGCCTCAACGGACGCCCCATAGGGCGGGATGTGACGCAGGTCCCAAGAGGCGAAAGCATCGTCCTGGACGGTGTCCAGCCCGGTGCCGCCAACCTTGAACTTCGGCTCTTTGGCTGGGTCCCCATCAAGCGCGTATCGGTTGCCGTGGTTCCGGAGAAGCGCGTGATCCCGGGCGGTCATTCCATCGGCGTCCGGCTGCGCTCCGAAGGCGTCATGGTGGTAGGCTATTCCGTGGTGGCGGACGGCCACCCGCCGGGTCGAGAGGCCGGCATTCAGCCCGGCGACGTGCTTCTGTCGATCAACGGCCGGGCCCTCACCAGCGAGGCCCAGACGGGGCAGGTGATCAACGAGGAAGCGGCCGCGGGCCGGCCGCTTCAAGTCCGCGTCAAGCGGGACGGCGGCGTCTTCACGCGAACGCTGACGGCCGTCCAGGACAACCGCACCGGCCGCTATGTGATTGGCCTCTACGTCCGCGACGGCGCCGCCGGGGTGGGCACCCTGACCTTCTATGATCCGCAGTCCCACAAGTTTGGTGCCCTGGGGCACGTCATCACCGACCAGGACACAGGCAAGGCCATCGATGTGCGGGAGGGGCAAATCGTCAAGGCCACGATCACCGGCATACAGCGAGGAGAGCGAGGCCAGGCGGGGGAAAAGATCGGCGTCTTCACGGAGGACGGCCCGCCCTGGGGGCTGATCGAGAAGAACACGGAGTTCGGCATCACCGGAGAGGCGGAGAACGTGCCGCGCAACCCGCTCTTCCCCTCGCCTATCGCGGTGGGCCTGCTGTACCAGGTTCATGAGGGGCCGGCCAAGATCCTCACAGTGCTGGACGGGACCAACATTGAAGCGTTTGACATCGAGATCCAGCGCGTGATCCGCCAGACGACGCCGGACAGCAAGAGCATGATCCTGCGCGTCACGGACCAGCGCCTGCTCAGCAAGACCGGCGGCATCGTCCAGGGGATGAGCGGCAGCCCCATCATCCAGGATGGGCGCCTGGTGGGAGCCGTCACGCATGTTTTCGTCAATGACCCCACCCGGGGCTATGGGGTCTTCATCGAATGGATGCTGGAGGAGAGCGGCGCCATGGCGCCGCAGCAAAGCTTGGTGGGCGCCGGGGACCTCCCCGGCGCTCTTGAGTTTGGCCATTTTTCGCTTTGTTAAAGCGTAGTGTGCCACAGGACTCTTGCAATTGGACTCTTAATGTGGTATGCTTTTCCTAAGGAGGAGGAGCATGTCATGCCACGTCTTGCC
>JBLNCQ010000083.1:0-9412 GCA_050260815.1 Bacillota bacterium | reverse complement strand
ACCAGCGGGTTGACCACGACACTGAAGCTGGCGGGCACCAACAGGTATCCGTTGACGCGCTTCGAGTCAGGCCCGCCGCCGAAGCCGCCCAGCACCACGTACAGGTCCTCCTGCAGGCTGCCGCGAATGGCCACCGCCGCCATAGGCGAGGGGTTGCCCGGGTACAGGCGCTGCCCGGGCCGCAGGGGCCCCGGAAGCAGCCTGCCGCCGCTGCTCACCAGCAGCGGGGCTGTGACTTCGGAAATACGGCCCTTCCGGGCCAGCTGCACGCCCTGATAGGTCAGGGAGTAGCGGCCGACGCTGATGGTGTCGCCCGGGTTGACGGTGACCGTGCGCTCGATCTTGTAGGCGGATGACCCGGTGATGCCCAGCACCATCAGGACGATGGCCAGGTGCACCAGGTAGCCGCCAAAACGCCGGCGGGCGCGGGTGGTGAGGCGCAGCAGGGCCACCCCCGGCCCCTCCCCCGTCATCCGCATGCGGGCGGCCGTACCGCTCCAGAACTCCAGAATGGTAACGAAGACCACGAAGAGCGAGGCAGTGAAGGCCGCCACCGCGAGGGGCCGGCGAATGCCCAGAATGACGGCCAGTACGGCGAACAGACCCGCAGCCAGCAGCGGCCCCCCGAAGGCCTGCAGAGCCTGGCGGCCCGAGGCCTTGCCCCAGGGGAGCATGGGCGCCACGCCCATGAGAAATATCAGGGCGATGCCCAGAGGCACGTTGACAGCGTTGAAAAACTCCTGGGTCACGGCAATCTTGACGCCGCCCAGCCACTGGGAAATCAGCGGGAACAGCGTGCCCCACATCACCGCAAAGGCGAAGCTGACCAGCAGCAGATTGTTGAACAGAAAGCCGGCCTCCCGGGAAAGCAGGCTCTCAAAGGGGCGGTCGTCCAGCAGCAGGCGGCGACGAAGCACCATGACGCCCGCCGTCAACAGCACCAGGAAGGCCAGGAACGTGAGGAACCACTGGCCCAGGGTCGGATCCACGAAGGCGTGCACCGAGGCCAGAATGCCGCTGCGCGACAGATAGGTGCCGAAGATGGTCAGCAGGAAGGTGACCGCCACCAGGGCCACGTTCCAGGCCTTGAGCATCCCCTTGCGCTCCTGCACCATCACCGAGTGAAGAGAGGCCGTGCCCGTCAGCCAGGGAAGGAGCGAGGCGTTCTCCACCGGGTCCCAGGCCCAGTAGCCGCCCCACCCCAGCACCATGTAGGCCCACTCGCCGCCCAGGATGATGCCGAACGACAGCAGCATCCAGGTCAACAGGGTCCAGCGGCGCGTGGCCCTGATCCAGCTGACGCCGGGCGTTCCCTGAATCAGGGCCGCCAGGGCGTAGGCAAAAGGAAGCGCGAACCCTACAAAGCCCAGGTAGAGCATGGGCGGGTGGATGGTCATGGCCGGGTGCTGCAGAAGCGGGTTCAGGCCCAGGCCTTCCGCCGGCGGCTCGGGCAGGGCCACGAAGGGCCTGGCGGTACGTACAAAATTGAGCACGCCCACGAAGAACAGGGCCACGCCCATCATGATGGCAAGGGCCAGGGGGAACACCTCCCGGCCCTCCTTCTGCTTGAGGAAGATAGCCACGGCGGCAAAGAGGCTCAACATCCAGACCCAGAGTAGCAGAGACCCCGGATTGTTGGCCCACAGGGCGGCCACCTTGAAGTAGACGGGCAGGTCGGTGGAGGAGTGCTCCGCCACCACCTGGTTGCTGAAGTCATTGGTGGCGAACTGCACCCACAGCAGTCCCATGGCTGCCGTCAGCACCACGGTCAGCGCCACGACGGCCCCCTGACCGCTGGCGACCAGGCGCCCATCCCGACGCCGGACCCCCAGCAGCAGGGCCGCCAGAGCCCACAGGACGGCAACCAGAGCAACGCCCATCAGGGCGCTGCCCGCAGAGTTCCAGGTCATCGCTCGCCCTCCTACTGGGCCGCCGGACGGCCGCCGAAGGTGTCCGCGTTGGCGGTCTCTCTGGACTGATACTTGCTGGGGCAGCTCAGCATGACCTTGTTGGCCACAAAGCTGCCGGACCCGTCAAAGCGGCCCTCCACAATGGCCTGGGTGGCCATGTCCATGTTGTCGGGTTTCACCCCACGGTAGACCACCGACACCCGCTCGCCCCCCGCTCCCTGGACGGAGAAGGTGAGGACGGAGCCGCTGACATCGTATGAAACCGTTGCAGGATCCAGCGGACCGCTCATGCGGACCGGCTTGCCCTCCAGGGAGCTCCGTTGGGCCAGGGCCTCGTCCACGGTAAGGTAGTACTGCTTCCCCTGACCGAAGGCATTGACGATCAGGAACGCCACGGCAGCCAGAATAACCCCCACGGCCAGCAGTATCCGGGTCTGCTTTTTCAGGGCCGCTCCCTCCCACTGTCCGGCTATATCTGGTTTTGCAAAGAAAATAATACAAAAAGGTGACGAGGCTATTATAACATAGCCCCGTCACCCTCCTGTCAGGCAAAACCTTTCAAGCCGGGGGCTCTGCCCCCCCAAGCCGGGACCGGGAGGAGCCGCCTAGACCGCCAGTTCGTAACCGGCGTCCTCCACGGCCTCCTTCATCTTGGACGTGGAAGCCGTGGCCGGGTCAAACGTAACGGTGGCCTGACCCTTATCCAGATCCACCCTGGCGTCGCTGACGCCGGAAACGCCCTTGAGGGCCTTGGCAACGGCCATGACGCAGTGGCTGCAGGTCATGCCCTTCACGGAAAAGGTCCTGGTCTCCATGGACTATACCTCCTTTACCTCAGGCCGGTGCTGCAGCGCCGGCCGCGAATCACGGCGGGATAGGGAATCAGGCGTGAGCCCGACGCGGGTCATAGCGCTTGAGCAGCAGGGAATTGCTGACCACACTCACAGAACTGAAGGCCATGGCGCCGCCGGCGAGGGCCGGCGACAGGTAGCCCAGGGCCGCGATGGGAATGCCGATGACGTTGTAGATGAATGCCCAGAACAGGTTCAGCTTGATGGTACGCATCGTCTTCTTGGAGAGCCGGATGGCGGCGGCAATGCCGCGCAGGTCGCCGGCCATCAGGGTAACGTCCGCGGCCTCCATGGCCACGTCCGTGCCGGTGCCGATAGCCAGCCCCACATCCGCCGTGGCCAGGGCGGGAGCGTCGTTGATGCCGTCGCCCACCATGCCCACCACACGCCCCCCGGCCTTCAGCTTCTCCACCTGGCTGGCCTTGTCTTCAGGCAGAACCTCGGCCAGCACGTGGTCGATGCCCACCTGACGGGCAATGGCCCGGGCGGTGCGCTGGTTGTCGCCGGTGATCATGACCACGTCCAGGCCCATTCCCCTCAGCTGGGCAATGGCCTCAGCCGAATGCTCCTTGACCGTATCGGCAACCGCCACCATACCGGTTAGGCGGCCGTCAACGGCGGCAATCATCACGGTCTTACCCTCGTTCTCAAGGGCGTCCATGCGCTCTTCGATTGCGGCCGTGTCCAGTCCCCTCGCCGCCATGAGCTTGCGATTGCCCACCAGCAAGCTGTGGCCGGCAACGGTGGCCTCAATACCGTGGCCCGGAATGGCCTGAAAGCCCTGCGGCTCTTCCAACGCGAGGCCCCTGTTCTGGGCGCCCTTGACGATGGCCTGACCCAGCGGGTGCTCCGACGACTTCTCAGCCGCGGCCACCAGCCGCAGAAGCTCGTCGCTGTCCATCCCCAGGGCCTCGACGTCCGTAACATCGGGCTCACCCCTGGTGATGGTGCCCGTCTTGTCCAGGACGATGGTGTTGAGCTGGTGCGCCTTCTCCAGGTGCTCGCCGCCCTTGAAGAGGATGCCGGATTCAGCGCCCTTACCTGTGCCCACCATAATGGCGGTGGGCGTGGCCAGGCCCAGGGCGCAGGGGCAGGCGATCACCAGAACGGCCACCATGTTCAGGAGGGCCACGGTCAGCCGGTCGCCGCCGGGGATCCAGGCGGCCGGCACCAGGAAGTACCAGATGAGGAACGTGACCACGCCAATGGCGATGACCACCGGGACGAACACGTTGGACACCACGTCGGCCAGGCGCTGAATGGGCGCCTTGGAGGCCTGCGCGTCCTCCACCATGCGGATGATCTGCGCCAGGGCGGTGTCCTTTCCCACCTTGGTGGCCTTGAACTTGAAGGCGCCGTGCTTGTTGATGGTGGCGCCGACCACCTGGTCGCCCACGCCCTTCTCCACGGGCAGGCTCTCGCCGGTCAGCATGGACTCGTCGACGGCGGAGGAGCCCTCCACCACCACGCCGTCCACCGGCACCTTCTCGCCGGGCCGGACGACCACAATGTCGTCCACAACCACGTCGTCAATCGAAATATCCTGCTCCCGCCCGTCTCGGATCACCCGGGCCGTCTTGGCCCGCAGGCCCATGAGCTTCTTGATGGCCTCGGAGGTGCGGCCCTTGGCCACGGCCTCCAGAAGCTTTCCGAGTTGAATGAGGACCAGGATGACGGCCGCCGCCTCGTAGTAGACGGGGACCATGCCGCCCATACCGGCTCGGGCGTGCGCCGCCAGGGGGCTGAAGAACTGGTTGTAGACGCTGTAGCCGTAAGCAGCGGTGGTGCCCATGGCGATCAGCACGTCCATATTGGCGTTGCCGTGGCGCAGATTCAGGTAGGCGTGCTTGTAGAACGGCGCCCCCGCCACCACCTGGATCACCGTGCCCAGTGCAAACTGGAGCGTCAAATCGGCCAGGACGGTATGCACGCTCAGGCTCTCCAGGACCATGTTGAGCAGCAGGGGCACGGTCAGGACGGCGGAGAAGACGAACAGGCGCATCTTGCCGCGGATCTCGCGCTCCCGCGCCTCCTTCTCCGTGTCCGCGCCGCCCTTGTCCTGCAGGAGGGCGGCGTGATAGCCAACGTCCTCAACGGCGTGGATGAGCTGTTTCAGGGACACTTCGCCGGCGGTGTACTCCACCGTGGCGCGCTCCGTGGCCAGGTTGACGCCGGCCGTGACGACGCCTGGGGTCCTGCGAAGGGCCTTCTCCACCCGGGCCACGCAGGAGGCACAGGTCATGCCCTGTACGCTGAGGGTCAGCTTCTCCGTTGCCACCCCGTAGCCCAGGTCCGTGACCACCTTCATGAGGTCCTCAGGCTTGACAGCCTTGGGGTCATAGTCAACGGTGGCCTTCTCCAGGGCCAGGTTGACGTTGGCCGTTACTCCCGGCAGCTTGTTGAGCCCCTTCTCGATGCGCGTGGCACAACTGGCGCAGGTCATGCCGGTGATGCCAAAGGCTGCATGCTGCAGGGGCCCGGCCTCTCCAGAAGGCGGCGCAGCCTGCGGCACTTTAAGCTCCAGGTTGATGGTCCTGGAGTCGTCTGTCCGATCCGTGACGGATTCCGTGGTCCCGGTCATTGTTCTCACCTCGCCGGCGAAGCCTCTGGTCAGGCGTATCTTGCCCCAAAAAGGGAGGCCGGACGTTCCGCCGAAGAATGTTCTGTACCCTACTGGGGTATCCTAGTTAATCATAGGAAAGGGGCGGCGAGCTGTCAAGGCCCGCCGCCCTACTTTGTCCAAAACTATTCTCTGCGAAGCACCACAAACCCTACTTCACGAACTTGGACAGGACGTCCATCAGTTCCTGCACCGCCGGCTCGCCCTGGTCCTGCTTGATGGCGCGGGACACACAGCCGCGCGTGTGGGATTCCAACAGCGCCAGGCCCACCTTGTTCAGGCCGGCCTTAACCGCCGCCACCTGCGTCAGAATGTCCACGCAGTAGCGCCCTTCTTCAATCATGCGCTGCAGGCCGCGGACCTGGCCTTCAATCTTGCGAAGCCGGTCGAGAAGGTCCTGGTTCTCGCGGCTGGTGCGAGAGCTATGATGAAGTTCAATTTCCATTCCGCTCATACTGACCCCTCCCGGCTGTGACCCTACCCTACCCAAGTAGGTTCAGGCTGATTCAAGTATCCCACGGGCTCAACCTCGTGTCAACGCCGTGCGGCGGCCTCCGCCAGGCCTTGCACCCGTCCGTCGCTCCGCCGACGAACGGCCAGCGCCAGACCCAGCGTCAGAACCAGCAGCCAGACCCAGGAGAAGGTCTTGACCTGGTTGATCAGCTCCGGGGCCTGCAGCCACGGGTTGGTCCCCTGGTAGTAGTCAGAGTACCACTGGGTCAGGATCCAGCCGGAAGCGATGCCCAGGTGCCTTGGGCGCACCCGGTGCACCGCCAGGAACAGGAACCCCTCCAGCCCCAGCCCCACGTGGGAGGCAAGGAGCATGAAGTTGGCCCAGTCAAAGGTCTGATGGACGATGAAGTACTGCGCGATGACGACCACCGTCCAGACGCCGAAGTAGGCGGACGTCACGTAGGTAAAGGCCTCGAACCAATCGCTGCGCCGGCCGGAAAGCCAGAGGCCCAGCGTCAGGGTGAAGTAGGTGCTGGCGAGCGGGCAGTCGGGCGTGAACAGCCAGTAGTACCAGGGCGTTACGGCCAATTGCTCGCGGTACCAGTAGAAGCCATAGACCGACCCGACCAGGTTGATGAAAAACAGCGGCCACCACCAGCGCCGGGATGGGGGGATGCTCAGGAGCCAGGCGCCCAGTCCCCTTACCACCGAAACCCTCACCGCCTTGGCTGCGTCTTTGGGATAATCGCGGCTACCTGGACGCCTCTTCCAGAAAGATCTTGATCCCCCGCTCATCCAGGGCGCCCGGGTAGATGCCGGTAATGACGCCGCTCTTGTTGATGAAGACGCTGGTTGGAAGAGCGCGGATCAGGTAGTTGTTGGCCACCTCGCCCTTGGGGTCGTAGAGCATGGGCAGAGCCAGGTTGTTGTCCTGGGCGAATTTCTTCATCATGTCCGGCGTCTCGTTGAAGTCCGCATCCACAAGGAGGACGTGAATCTTGTCCCGCTGTGCCTGGTAGACCTTCTGGATGTCAGGCATCTCCACCTTGCACCACTTGCACCAGGTGGCCCAGAAGTTGATGTAGACGGGCTTGCCCCGCAGGTCGGAGAGCCTGACCTTCCGGCCGGTGGCAATGTCAACGGCCTCAAAATCCGGCGCCAGGTAGCCCTTTTCCGGCCGAACCTCAAGGTTGACGGGGACGACGCCGGCGACAGCGCCACTGCCGATGTCCACGGGGATGGGCCCGGGCGGGGGCGCGTTGGGGGAACGGGCACTGACCTGCGCCTGGTAAACGGTCCAGCCGACCAGCACGGCAGCGGCGGCCAGAACGGCGACGGTCAGCCACCGGGAGCGGGGATTCGTGGTGCTCACGGGCATCCTCCTCTGCCTAGCCCCAGAATGAGAACCGGGCAAGGCGGTTGAACAGGCCAAAGTAGATCATGGCGCCGACGGCGACCAGAAGCCAGCCGGAGACGATCTTGATGGCCGGCAGGTAGCGGTACAGCCGCCGAACCAGCCCCGGCGACCGGCTCAGCACCAGGGCTGCGGCCAGGAAAGGCACCGCCAGGCCCGCCGAGTACGCGCCCAGCAGCACGACGCCCTGGGCCACGGTGGTCTGCGTTGAGGCCAGCACCAGAATGGAGGCGAGAATGGGGCCGATGCACGGCGTCCACCCGGCGGAGAAAGCCAGGCCCAGCAGAAAGGACGAGCCCAGCCCGGCCGCCCGCGGCTTGATGTCCACGCGGGCCTCGCGCGACAGGAAGGCCAGGTTGATGACGCCGGCCGTGTTGAGCCCCAGGACCATCACCACGACGCCGGCAAGCTTCGCCACAAGCCGCTGGTTTTCAAGCAGGAAACGGCCCAGGGTGCTGGCCCCGGCCCCAAAGGCCACAAAGATGGTGGAGAAGCCCAGCACGAACAGAAAGGCGTTGGCCATCAGGCGCGCGCGCCCGGACTTCTGGTCGGCAAGCTGCTCCAGCGTGTGGCCTGCAAGGTAGGTGAGGTAGGTGGGGATGAGCGGCAGAAGACAGGGCGACAGGAAGGAAAGGAGTCCTGCGGCAAACGCCAGCGGCAGGGTGACAGTCTGCGGGCCCACGGCCGCACCTCGCTTTGGCTCTGAAAACGGGTCTGAGGCGATTATACCACCCGGGGGTTCCTGGCGGCAATTGATGTTGCTTCTCCTTTGTGGGCACGCTGTGAAGCGCTCCGTATCTGCATTTCGGCGCGGTGGTGCCGGCGCCGAATCGTCCCGGGCGAAAAATGGGAACGGGGGTATATTCATGACGCGGCACGGGAGGCGCCCATGTCACCGGCAGTTCCGGTGACGCGGGCAGGTGCAAGGGGAGTTATCAACAAGGTTATCCCCAGGCTGTGCACATCCGAAGGCGTGTTTGGCTTACAGAACATGTTCCTGGTTAACCTCGGCTGTCGGGCGTAGGACTATGGACCGGCGCCCTGTGCGGAAGGAAACCGCTGACTACAAGCGGAAATTCTGAGAATACAGCATCGACGAGGAGGCGGCGGCATGAGCCAGGTTCACGGGCTTGCAGCGGCGGTTGAGCGGAACATTCAGCAGGTGATGGTGGGCAAGCACCGTGAGATTCAGTATGTGTTGGTAGCCCTGCTGGCCGGCGGCCACATCCTGGTGGAGGACGTACCGGGGGTGGGCAAAACCACCCTGGTGCGCGCCCTGGCCCGGTCGCTGGGCTGTCAGTTCCGCCGCATTCAGTTCACCCCGGACCTGCTGCCGTCGGACGTGACGGGAGTCTCCGTCTTCAACCAGGGCAGCGGCCAGTGTGAGTTCCGGCCCGGTCCCATCTTCAGCCAGGTGGTTCTGGCGGACGAGATTAACCGGACCTCTCCCAAGACACAGTCTGCCCTCCTGGAGAGCATGGAGGAGAGCCAGGTGACCGTGGACGGCGTCACCCGCCCGCTGCCGCGCCCGTTCCTGGTTCTCGCCACGCAGAACCCCATTGAATACGAGGGCACCTTCCCCCTCCCCGAGGCCCAGCTTGACCGTTTCCTGCTGCGCCTGCAGATTGGGTACCCGCGGCCGGAGGAGGAGCGCCTGATTGTGGAGCGCTCGCGCCAGCTGCCGCTGGAGAAGCTGCAGGCGGTAGCCCAGACCGAGGACGTGCTGCAGGCCCAGGCCCAGGTGGCCGAAGTGTTCGTGGAGCCATCCGTGCAGGATTACATTGTGCGCGTTGTGCAGCGGACGCGGCAGCATCCGGACGTCTACCTGGGCGCCAGCCCGCGCGGCTCCATCGCCCTGTCCCGCTCGGCGCAGGCGCTGGCGCTGATCCGCGGCCGCAGCTATGTCACTCCCGACGACGTCAAGGAGCTGGCGCCGGTGACCCTGGCGCACCGGCTCATTTTGAAGCCGGAATCGCGGTTCTACGGCGGAACCCCGGAGAAGGTGCTGGCGGACGTGCTTTCTCAGGTGCCCGTCCCCGTGGAGTCGGCCCATGCGCGGTAGGCCACGGCCCAACAGAGCTCAGGGGTCGTCCGTGACCGGCGGCCGTTCTTCCGGCCGGCTGGTCCTGCGCGACTGGCGCCTGCCGCTGCTGGCCGCGGGCGC
>JBLNCQ010000082.1:0-3144 GCA_050260815.1 Bacillota bacterium | reverse complement strand
GCCCTGCTGCTGCGCCCCGGCGTGCCGGGCCTGGGCCGCCTCCGCATGGTCCTGTTCCAGGGGCTGGTCAACCTCATCCTGCGCGACGCTCTGCTGGAGCAGCCGGTGCTGGACCCGGCGGCGCGGGACCTGGTGCTCTCGGAGACCCTGGCCCGTCTGGCTGCGGAGGACCGTCTGGCGGTCCTGGGGCCCATCGCGGGAAGGCCCGGCCTAGCCCGGTCCGTGGCCGGCCTGCTGGCGGAACTCAAGCGGGCCGGTGTCCGCCCGGCGCAGTGGCGACGGGCCGCCGAAGCCCGCGGTATACAGCGTCAGTTGGATATTGCCGCCATCTATGAGGCCTACCAGGAAGCCCTGGAGCGGATGTCGGCGGTGGACCCGGATGACCTGGGCCTCTGGGCCCTGGACGCGCTGGTTCGCACCCACGGCGCCTTTTTCCGCGGCGACCCGGACCGGGGCCGCCCCGCCATCACCCGGGTGCTGGTGGATGGCTATCAGGACTTCACCCCGGTGCAGCTGGCCTGGCTGCAGGCGGCGGCCTCGCTGGCGCCGCGGGTGACCGTTTACCTGGAGTATGACCCGGACCGGCCCGAACTGTACGGCCCCACCGAGCGCACCGTGCAGCGCCTGGAGGAGATTGCCGGGGGTGTCCTGACGCCCCGGCCGGCCGATGGGGAGGAAGCCCGGACGCCCGCCCTGCGGCGGCTGGCGGAGGAGCTGTTCCGGCCGGGAGCGCTGTCGGCCTTCACCGCCGGCGGCGCTGACGCCGCCGCCCAGGCTGAGTCCGCCGGCCAGGCTGACGCCACCCGGCCCTCCTTTGCCGTCGAGGTCCTGACGGCCCAGGGCGAGGCCTCCGAAGCCAGGGAGGTGGCGCGGGTCATCAAGCTGGCCCTGCGCGATGACCCGGACCTATCGCCGGGAGACGTGGCCGTGGTCTACCGCGAGTTGGGCCCCCAGGCGGACCTTCTGGCGCAGGAACTGCGCCGCGCCGGCATCCCCTGTGACCGGGCCGAAACGCTACCGCTGGTCGGGGTGCCGGTGGTGCAGGCGGCCCTGTGTCTGCTGGCCGCCGCCGCCGGGCCCGGCCAGGTGGCCAGCCTGCTGGCGGTGGCCAAATGCGGCTACGTCAAGATTCCCCATGGGCCGCAGTTCGAAGGCGTTGTTATGGAACTGGGCGCCACCCTGTCCACGCGCCAGTGGCAGGACCGACTGGAGGCGGTCCTGGCCGGCCTGCGGCGGGAACAGGCGGCCCTGGCCGAGGCCCGTCCGGGCGAGGAGCCGGACCTGGAGATGACGGCCTGGCGGCTGGCCCGGGACATCCAGCGCCTGGAGGCAGCCCGGTCGGCTGCGCGCTCCCTCCTGGGGCGGCTGGGCAAGTGGCCGGATGCGCTGACGCCGGCCGACGCCGCCCAGAGGACCCGTCATCTGCTGGATTCCTTCCGCCTGCGGGAGGCGGTGCTGGCCGCACTGCAGCCCGGCAGCCTGGGCCAGGATGAGGCCGCCCGCCTGGTGGCCCGTGACCTGCAGGCGCTGGAGCGTCTGGAGGAGGCGGTGCAGGCTGTGGCCGCCGCCCTGGCGGCCGGCGGCGCGGGCAACGTTGCGCCCAGCCGCTGGTATGCGGCTGTGGCAGAGGCGCTGACCGTGCAGGACCTGACCCTCCCCCACGCCGCTCCCCGGGGACGGGCGGCCGTCCGCATTCTCCCGGCCGCCGCCGCCCGCCGCCTGCGCTTCCGGCTGGTGATCATGGCGGGGATGCTGGATGGCGTCTTCCCCAAGGTCTTCCGTCCCGACTGGCTGCTCCCGGACCGGGAGAGGGAGGACCTGCGGGCGCAGGGCATCTTCCTGGACTCGCGCCGCGACCTGGCTGCGGCGGAGCGCCTGACCTTCTACCAGGCCGCCACCTGCGCCACCCGGCGCCTGGTTTTCGCCTACCCGGCCCAGGGCGACGACGGCAGCGCCCAGCATCGGTCCTTTCTGGTCCAGGAAGCCGTGAGCCTGTTCCCGCCTGAGACGGTCCGACGCTATGGCCCGCGGGCCGGCCAGCTCTGGCCGGACCGCTGGGAGGAGGCCGCCGGTCTGCGCGAGCTGTTGGAAATGGCAGTCCTCAGGGCTGCCCGGGAGCCGCGGGATGGCAGAGGTGGTGCCGGCGCGTCCCCCGGGCAGGACGCCGCCCTGCTCGCTGGGCTGAAGCAGGCCGGAGCCCTGGACGACTCGCTGTGGCCGCGCCTGGAGGCACAGGCGGAGCGAGAGGGGCCGTACTGGGGCCCTTTCGACGGCCGTCTGGCTCAGCCCAACATCGTGGCCTCCCTGGCCGACCGCTACGGACGGCACTATGCCTTCAGCGCCAGCCAGCTAAGCCGGTTCGGCGTCTGTCCTTTCAGCTTCTTTGCCGAGCGGGTGCTCCGCCTGGCGCCCCTGGAGGAGGCCGAGCCGGAGGCGGACCCGCTGGAGGTGGGCAACCTCTACCACCAGATACTCTATGCCTTCTGGAGCCTGCACCGGGGCGAAGCCGTCGACCTGTCCCGGCGCAATGCCTACCTGGCGGAACTGCGCCAGGTGGCGGAGGTTCAGCTCACCGCGTTCGAAGCCCAGGGACTGCGGTCTCATCCCGGCCTGTGGCGGGTCAAGCGGGCTGAGATCATCGGGCGCGTTCTGGCACTGCTGGACTGGGAGCTGGATCGGACGGCCGGCAGCGGCCTTTCGCCCACCTGGCTGGAGATGGGTTTCGGCGTTCCCGGTCTGGACCCGGACAGCCGGCCGGAGCCGATCTGGATCGGCGAGCCGCAAGGCGGTGCAACGGGCGCAGGCGGATCAGACACCGGCTTCTTCCTCAAGGGCAAGATGGACCGTCTGGACCTGGCCGAAGACGGCGGGTTTATGATCCTGGACTACAAGACCGGCGTCTCGCCCAGCAGCACCGACATTGAGGTGGGGCGGGACCTTCAGGTGCCCCTGTACCTGGAGGCTGCGCGCGCCCTGTTGGGCGAGGGGCACTGCCCCCTGGGCGGCGGTTATGAGTCCATCAGGCTCCGCACCAGGACCCAGGGCCTGTGGAAGAAGGAAGCGGCGGACCGGACGGGCGTCTCCCGCGGCGCCGGGGTTCTGTCCGAAGCCGACTGGGAGGCCAGGCTGCAGGCCAGCCTGGCC
>JBLNCQ010000081.1:0-15618 GCA_050260815.1 Bacillota bacterium | reverse complement strand
ACGCTGACCCTTCCCGCTCCCGCCGAGGCCATGGCCCTGGAAGTGCTGGAGGAGGGGGAGGCCAACCACAAGCAGCTTACCGTGGATGTGGTGGCGGATGAGCGGAAGGCCCGCCTGGCTGAGGCCGCCCGCCAACTGCAGGCCCGCTACGGCGAGTCCACTCTCTTTCAGGTGGTGAGCCTTGAGCCATGGTCACGCCTGCCCGAGCGGCGGTACGGCCTCATCAGTTTCGAACCCTGAACGAACCCCGGCCCCTGCGCGTCCGGGTAGGGGAGGACGGACGCCCTCTGGCGCTCCTCCTGGACCGCCGCTGGCGTCCGGTGGAGGCCATCCATGACCACTGGCGCGTGGAAGACCAGTGGTGGCGCCAGCCCCTCAGCCGCTACTACTTTGAGGTGCTGACGGACGGCGGAATGGTTCACGTCCTCTACCAGGACAGGGAGACGGGAGCCTGGTTTCTGCAGAGGGACTGACCTGCGTTTCACGGCCTCAAGCGGGTTCCCCCACTCAGCAGCACGGGAGACGAAAGGGCATGGCTGACTACGTTGAACTGCACATGCACTCCGCCTTTTCCTTCCTGGACGGCGCCTCTCTGCCGGAGGAGCTGGTGCTGCAGGCCCAGGACCTGGGCTACCCCACCCTGGCCCTCACCGACCACGACGGCCTCTACGGCTCCATGGAGTTCGCACGGACGGCGCGGGCCTGGGGTCTGCAGCCCATCACCGGGGCGGAGCTGACCCTGGGGCGGGGCGTCCTGGGTGACGAGGCTCCGGCCGGCCGCACTCCCGAAGGCGGTTTTCACCTGACCCTCCTGGCTGAGACGCCGGAGGGCTATGCCAACCTCTGCCGCCTCATCACCCTGGCCTTTCAGGGCCGGGAAAAAGGCGATCCCTCCCTGGATCCCACCTTCCTGGAACAGCATGCCACCGGCCTCATCTGCCTCTCCGGCTGCCGGCGGGGTGAACTGGCCCAGCGGGTGGACCAGGGGGATCTGGCCCGGGCCGCGGCGGTGGCCCGACGCCTGGCCGACTGGTTTGGGCCAGACCGCTTTTATATAGAACTCCAGCAGACCCTGACCCGGGGTGATACCCAGCGCATCCGCGGTCTGACCTCCCTGGCCCGGCAATTGGGGCTGCCCCTGGTGGCCACGGGCAACGTCCACTATCACAGGCCGGAGCGCTGCCGGCTGCAGGACACCCTGGTGGCCATCCGCAACCGCACCACTCTGGATGGCTGCCACGCCCAGCGGCGCGGCAACCGGGAATTCTACCTGCACGCTCCGGAAGAGATGGAGGCCCTCTTCCATGACCTCCCAGAGGCGGTCCGGAACACCCGGATCATTGCCGAGCGCTGCCAGGCCTTCGACCTCACCCGGGACCTGGGGTATCGCTTCCCGGATTTTGCCTCCGACACGCCGGAAGGCGACCCGCCGGAGACGGCGGACCAGGCCCTGGAGCGCATCACCGGCCAGATCCTGGCGGAGAGGTATAAGAATGAGTCCCCGCAGATGCAGGTGGCGGCACAGGAGCGCCTGACGGAGGAACTGCGCCTCATCAAGCACCACCGCCTCTCCGGCTTCTTCCTGGTCTACCGTGACCTGCTGAAGTTGGCCGAAGAGGTGGCGGAGGAGGTCCGGGGGCCCAGCGAAGCGCGGCGTGCGGCCAGGCTGCCTCCCGGCCGCGGCCGGGGCAGTTCCGTCAGCTCGCTGGTCTGCTACCTGATTGGGCTCTCCCACGTCGACCCCATCAAGGCCAACCTCTTCCTGGGCCGCTTCCTCAACGAGGAGATGCGCTCCGTCCCGGACATCGACATCGACTTCGCCCGGGACATCCGCGAGCAGCTTATCCTTCGCGTCTATGAGCGCTACGGGCGGGACCACGCTGGCCTGGTCTGCACCTTCCCCACCTACCGCCTGAAGAGCGCGGTGCGGGAGGTGGGCAAGGCCCTGGGCCTGCCGGAGGTGGAGCTGGACCGGCTGGCCAAGGTGAGCGAGGGAGGACGGGCCGCCTCTCTGGAGGAGGAACTGGCCCACCTGCCCGAGTTTCAGGACCGCAAGGATGCTCCCCTGTGGCGCCTGATGGTGGAGCTGGCCAGGGAGATCGGCGGCTTCCCCCGCCACGTCTCCCAGCACGTCGGCGGCATGATCATCTCTTCCCGCCCGCTGGTGGAGATGGTGCCCCTGGAGCCGGCGCGCATGGACGGGCGCATCGTCTGCCAGTGGGACAAGGATTCCTGTGAGGACGCGGGCTTCATCAAGGTGGACTTCCTCTCACTGGGGATGCTGTCGCTGGTGGAGGAGTGCGTGGAGCACGTCTATGACCAGCACGGCGTGGCCCTGGACCTGTCGCGTCTGGACTTCAATGACCCCGCCGTTTATGACGAGATCTGCCAGGCCGACACCACCGGCGTCTTTCAGATTGAAAGCCGGGCCCAGATGCAGCTTCTGCCCAGGACCCGGCCTCGCAACCTGGAGGACCTGGCCATCGAGATTGCCATTGTCCGCCCGGGGCCCATCGTGGGCGGGGCCGTTAACCCCTATGTGAAAAGGCGTCAGGAGGAGCGGGAGGCCCGGGCCCGGGGCGAGGTCTACGTGCCGGAGTACGACCACCCCCTGCTGGAGCCTGCTCTGAAGGAGACCCTGGGCGTCGTTCTCTTTCAGGATCAGGTGATGGAGGTGGCCATGGCCCTGGCCGGGTTCTCCGCCGGCCAGGCAGACGACCTGCGGCGGGCCATGAGCCGCAAGCGCTCCCGTGAGGCCATGACCGCTCTCTGGGACGCGTTCCGTGACGGTGCGGCGGCGAAGGGTGTCTCCGAAGAGACAGCCGCGGAGGTCTTCCGCAAGCTGGTGGCCTTTTCCGAGTTCGGCTTCCCCAAGTCCCACTCGGCCGCCTTTGCGGTCCTGGCCTTTCAGTCAGCCTGGCTGCGTCACGCCTACCCGGCGGAGTACTACACGGCCCTGCTCAACAACCAGCCGATGGGCTTCTACCCGCCCCACGTCCTGGTGCACGACGCCCAGCGGCACGGCATTGCCGTGCTGCCCGTGGACGTCAACCGCAGCCGGGCCCGCTGTTCCGTGGAACAGGGGCAGGTGCGGGTGGGCCTGGTCTACGTGCGCGGTCTCGGCCTGGAGGCGGCGGAATCCCTGGAGGCGGAGCGGGCGAAGAACGGCCCCTTCCGCAACCTGGACGACTTTGCCCGGCGGGTACGGCTGCGGCCGGAGGCCATGGAGAACCTCATTCGCGTGGGCGCCCTGGACGGGTTCGGGCTGGCGCGCCGCGAGCTGCTCTGGCAGCTTGGCCTGCTGAACCTGGACATCCCGGTACACCGCCAGGGCAAGGTGGTGGCCAGGCAGATGGTCCTGCCGCTGTCCACGGAGCCGGATATGGTGACGCTGCCGGACATGCAGCCGTGGGAGAAGATGGCCGCTGATTATGACGTGACCCAGATGTCCCCGGGGTACCATCCCATTGGCCTGCTGCGGCCCAAGCTGGAGGCGGCCAACCGGGCTTTGGACGCCATGAACCAGGCCCGCGGTCGGCGCGTCAGGCCCCTGCCGCCCATCTTGCCCATTCGCCGCCTGGAATCCCTGGAGGACGGCGCCGACGTGCGGGTGGCCGGGCTGGTGGTCACCCGCCAGCGGCCGGCCACCGCGAAAGGGTTTATCTTCCTGCTGCTGGAGGACGAGACCGGCGTGGCCAACGTCATCGTCAAGCCCGGCGTGTACGAGGCCCAGCGGGCCATCGTGCGGGCCGAGCCCCTGCTCTTGCTGCGCGCTGCCGTTCAGCGCCGGGACGGCATCCTGAACCTGGTGGCAACGGGGATGCTGCCGCTCAGTCAGGCGCGGGAGGTCGCGATTGGCAGGGACGTGAACGCCGGCACACCGCCGGACGAGGTAACTCGACTTTCGCCTCCGGCTCACAATTTCGGGTAACTGCGCGACGGCAATTCCTACGTGCGGGATCCCAAAACCTTGGGCCCCCGTGGCTGGCTGCCATAGGCGTCGGGCTCGCGCGTGATGCCCAGGGCATCAAACTCGGGAACGCCTGAAATCCAAGTGGCCAGGCCGCCGTCGCCGGCGCCGTCAACAACAAAGACGCCGGCGCTGGTGCGCTTGCCGTCCTTGATCAACCATAGCTGGTAAGCCTCGCCCGGCTGCAGGCCAGGAAGGCTTTGGGCCTGCAGCGTGATCACGGTGGCATCCCCCTCTTGATGCAGCACAACCCGCCCCGACGCGGCAGGCGCAGTCTCAGTTCCAACCAGGACTACGGCCCGCTCCTGTGGTGTCGCGTGTCGGGAGCCGCCCCACCCCTGGAACCCCACCAGCGTGTACCCACCAGCCAGGAAGATTGCTACCGCAGCGACGGCGGCTCCCAGGAGAACCCAGCGACGGCTCCTGCCCTTGCGCTCCAGACCCTGCTCAACGGCGACCTGCTCCAGGATTCGCTCCTTCAAGTGCGGCGGCGGGATCACGGGCTGAATCGAGAACGGGAGGAGGTCGGATACGTCGGCCACTTCCCTGACCTTCAAGCGGCAGGCGCTGCAGGCATCGAGGTGAAGCTCAAAGGCTGCTTTCTCCCGGGGGGTCAGCTGCTCCAGTGCATAGGCAACTGCTTCATCAGTGAATGGGCATGTGGACATGCTGGCCAGCCTCCCTTCCCTCCGGCGTCATCAGGAATCTGCGCAGCGATTCCAGCCCCAGGCGAATCCGGCTCTTGACAGTGCCCAGAGGCAGGCGCAGCCGGGCCGCGATCTGCTGCTGGGTCAGGGCGCCAAAGTAAGCTAGATCAAGCACCTCACGCTGCTCCGCGGGAAGGCGCATCAGGGCGGCCCGAACCTGTCCGCCCAAGATGGCTGTCTCGGCTTCCGCGGCCGTATCGGTGCGGAGGTCGGGTTCCTCGGGCTGCTCTTCAAAGCGGCTGGGCGCCGAGCGCTGCCGGGCCCGCGCCGCGTCCACCGACGTCGTGTGGGCAATGTGCAGGATCCACGTGGCGCATCGACCGCGTTCCGGGTCGAACCGGGCCGCGGCACGCCACACCTTGAGGAAGACCTCCTGCGTCACATCCTCCGCCAGGGCTGCGTCCCCCAGCATGCGCCGGGCCAGGCCGTAGACCCCGGGGCCGTACCGGTCATAGAGCTCAGCCAGGGCCGTCCGGTCTCCGCCGGCCAGCCTGGTTATGAGTACGCGGTCGTCGACGCTCATGCCCGTTCCTCGCCCCCCCTAACCTTACGTGAGGAGACCCGGCTCGGATCAACTGAACCGGTTGATTCTCCACCCATCCCCCGTTTTCATGCCGCCCCCAGCTCCGGAGTGATCCGTCCATCGGCCTCCATCGTAGGTAGGGCGAACCTGCGAGTTCAAAGAAGGAGGCGTGGCGCATGCGCAAGTTCCTGGTTCTGCTCTTTGCCCTGGTGATGGTGGCCGCCCCGGCAACCTCAGCACTGGCTGAAGGCCCCCAGGACACCTACAAGATCCTCAGCCCGGCGGACGGAGCCGTGGTCGCCGGGCCGGACGTCACCATCACCGTGGATCCCGGTCAGATCAAGGTCACCAAGCCTGGCGCCGTGGTGCCGGGGGAAGGGCACTGGCACTTCTTTGCCGACGGGACGGAGGTCGGAAAGGGGCCGGTGAACTCCTTTACCTTCAAAGGGTTGACCGTGGGCCAGCATACCCTGGGGGTTGAACTCCACCAGGGCGACCACAGCCGCTACCCCGGCGACACCGGACGGGAAATCACCGTCACCGTTGGCTTGCCCAGGACGGGCAGTGGGCTGGCCCTCTCCGCCGGTCTGGGCCTTGGCCTTCTCCTTCTGGGCGGCTACCTGTTCAGCCGCAGCCGCCGCGGGGCCGCCGTGCGGCCCTAGGCCGGAGTGGTGCACATGGCCTGGATGAGGCTTCTGCTGGTTTTGGTGGTCGCGGTGCTCATGGCAGGCGGTTGCAGTACCGCAGTTGACCAGACGGCGCCTGGCTACGAGCCCAGGCAAGAGGCGTCACCCGCACCGAACACGGGCGGCGCCGCCGCGCCGGGTCAGGAAGTGTCGGTTGCCGTGCTGGTGGTGGACTACACCTTCACCCCGAACGAAATCGTGGTGCCCTTGGGGGCGAAGGTGAAGCTGTCCGTAACGAACGCGGGCCAGCACTCTCATGACTTCAACATCCTTGGGGAGTATGGAATTGAAGGCGACCTTCTGAAACCGGGGGAGAGCCAGGTCGTCGAGTTCGTTGCCGACAAGCCCGGCCAGTTCCAGGTGGTATGTAGCCAAAAGGGCCATAAGGAACAAGGGATGGTGGCCCGGCTGGTGGTCCGTTAGGGGAGTGAGACTACGGTGCTGCGGCTTGTCGCCATCGCCTGCCTGGTCGCCGGGCTAGTCCTGGCCGGCGCGGCCGGGTGGCAGGTGGCCGGCTCCCAACTGCAGCAGCGCCGGCTGCTCATGGACGTGGGAGTGAATTCGTCCGTCATGCTGGAACACCCGGCTGGAGCGCGTCCTAACGGCCAGCCCACCGGGTCGTCCGCGCCAGAGGAGCCGTCGCCGGTCTCGGGGGAACCGCTCTTTCGCTTGCAGATCCCTCGCATCGGCTTTGACGGCGTGGTTGTGGCCGGCACCAGCGAGGCAGCACTGCGGAAAGGGCCTGGTCTGCTGGAAGGGGCGCCGTTGCCTGGAGGCAGCGGGAATAGCGTGGTGGCGGCACACCGTGACCGGCATTTCTGGCGGCTGGGGGAGCTTGCGGAAGGCGATCTGATCCAGGTCATCACGGCGGACGGCACGTACGCCTACACTGTCCGCAGCAGGTGGATAGTCAAGGAAACCGACGTCAGCGTGGTCGGGCCGACCCGGGAACCCACCCTGACCCTGATTACCTGCTGGCCCATCATCTTTGCGGGGCACACGCCCGACCGTCTGGTGATCGCCGCCGATCGCCAGCCATCCCCCTGACTCGCCCCCAGCCGGACAGCATGCTATGATGGGGCCGGGGAGGTGCCGCCCCCGCGACGACGCCTCCTCGACAGGTGAAAGGGGGAGTCTCTCGTGCAGGTCAACGTGGGAACGGCGGATCGCTGGATTCGAGGCATTTTGGGCGTGGTCCTGCTCTGGGCCGCTTTCGCAGGCAACCTGCCCCTGCCCTGGCTCCTCGGCGTCATCGGCGCTGTTCTTCTGATCACCGGAATCATCGGCTTCTGCGGCATCTACAAGCTCTTCGGCATCAGCACCTGCTCCACAGCCAAGAAGGTCTGAGTTCGGCAACGAACGCCAGAGAGCAAACCAGGGAGGCACGCGGAGTGCCTCCCTGGTCCGTTCGTGCGCCCGGCATGGGCGTCGGCCTAGGGGTTGGTGTTGTACACCATCGTCCAGTTCTGCCCGCCGTCCGCCGTGGAATACATAAGCTTCATGTAGTCAAGGGCCCCGTCGGCGGTCTTCGTCTGCACCGCCAGGGCCAGAAAGGCAACCCAGTCGCTTCGGAACGACGCCGCCGGGCTGTTGGCGTACCGCACCACCGGTTGGGCCTTGAGATCGGCGGGGGTCACGTCCGTCCACTGCACCCCCTTGTCCGGTGAAACTAATACCTGGATGCCGGTCTCCGTCCTCTCCAGCGCCCAGGCTGTACGGTCCGACACCACCACCACGGCGGCATCCCGCGCGAATGGAAGCCCAGGACTCGGGGGTCTGACAGGTGGTTTGACGCAGGAGGCCAGGACCAAAAGCGCAACAAGACCGGCGGCGCTCGTGAGGACACCCCGGTAGTGGCGCGCAAGCCAACGATGCCTGCTCATGGGCATGTCCTCCCTTCTGATATGGTGCTGACCGTCATACGTCTTCAGACTTGTTTCCGGCTGGTCTGGTAAACTGAAAGAGAATGGGAGGGGAGCGCCCGCGAGCCTTGCGGGGCGCCGCAGCGCTTAGCTCTGACCGCCTGGCCTAATACCCCCGTTCCAGGTCCACCTGGTTGAGCAGGGGCTCGCCCGATGCAAACCGCCGCATGTTCTCGGCAACAATATCCAGGACGCGCTCCATCGTGCGCGGAGAGATTCCGGCGTAGTGGGGCGTGATCAGCAGGCGGGGGGCACCCCACAGGGGGCTCTCCGCAGGCAGCGGTTCGGTAACAAAGACGTCCAGCGCGGCGCCGCCCAGGCGGCCGCTCTCCAGGGCCGTCACCAGCGCCGTCTCGTCCACCAGGCTACCCCGGGCAATGTTGACCAGCAGGGCCCCCGGCTTCATCCGGGCAAACTCTGGGGCGCCCAGGAGGGCCTCGGTCGACGGGACGGCCGGCGCCGCTACCACCAGGACGTCCGCCTCGCGCAGGAGCACATCCAGGCCGTCCGGCCCCAGAACCTGTTCCGCCAGCGGATGAGGCTGGGGCCGCGCCCGGGTGGCCAGGATGCGGACGCCCAGCGGGTGGAGCTTGGCGGCGATGGCCTGGCCGATGCTGCCGAAGCCCACGATGCCGACGGTCTGCCCCGCCAGGTCAACGGGCGACAGTTGGACCCATTCGTGGGTGGCCTGAGCCCGCTCCGCCGCCAGGAGCCTGCGAGTGAACGCCAGGATCATGCCCAGAACGTGCTCGGCGATGGGCTCGCCGTGTGCACCGCGGGCGTTGGTGAGCGCGACCGTCCGTCCCCCGGCCTGGACGCGGCGGAGTTCCTCCACCAGGGCCTCGACGCCGGCGGACAGCGACTGCACCCACCGCAGGCGGGCCGCCTCCTGCAGGAACCGCACGGGTTGCTGGGTGCCCCAGCAGACCAGGGCGTCAGCGTCGGGAAAACGCTGGGCCGCCTCTTCGTCGGAACCGGCTACCTG
Source organism: Bacillota bacterium (assembly GCA_050260815.1). Taxonomy (GTDB): domain Bacteria; phylum Bacillota; class Sulfobacillia; order JAMDAP01; family JAMDAP01; genus JAMDAP01. The sequence goes on along the minus strand of JBLNCQ010000081.1, from coordinate 6,825 downwards.
GATGCGCCAAGCGGGAACGCGGGGGCGAAGGGTCTCCATCTGAGACGCCAGGCTCTTGCTGATGACCACGGCTTCCAACACAGGCCTCACCTCGGGCTCTTCCGTTGATTATGGAGCCAGAACCCAAAAGCCTCTTCCCTCGTCCTTTCCATCCGAAGGGTTTGAACCAGTCCAGCGCCTAATCGTTCGTGTACGCAACCTGAGTCGGGAGACAACGCAATGCAATTTGGCTTTCCACTGCCCCAGGGCGGTACTCTCCTGATCCCCCTGGTGCCAGCCGCATTTCTCTCTGGATTTCTCGAGGGCTTGGCAATCCCCTTCCCGGGAACCTGGCTGCTGGCCTTGATTGGCGCTGCGGCACGGGTGTCCCCCCTGGAGCTTCTGACGCTCAGCCTGACGGCAAGTGCCGGCTACACGGCCGGCGCCCTGGCGCCATATATTCTGGGACTCTTGATTCGCCGGCTGGGCGCGCCCTCCTTCCTGCCCCGCTTCCGCCTGACAGAAGCCCGACTGGAGCAACTCCAGGTCTGGTTCCACCGCTACGGCGAGCCGGCAGTGGCCTGGAGCCGCCCGTTCTGGATCGGCAACCTGGTGTCCATCCCCGCCGGCATGGTGCGCATGCCGCTGTGGCGGTTCGTGCTCCTCACGTTCCTTGGCATCTGGCCGTGGGCGTTCGCAGTCCTGTGGGCGGGCGAGGAGGCGTGGAGGCTCATGGCCACCTACGGCACCTGGGCCTTTTGGGCCGTCGGGGCGGTGGCCGCCGCCGGAGCGGCGTTCTACGGTTACCGCTTCATCCGGCGCCGCCAGCGGCAGGCGCCGGAGCCGGCAGACTGAATAACGCAATACCTGGCCCCGCCCCTGGGCGGGGCCTTTCCTTTGCCCGTGTCCGCCTCCGGCGGAATCGGGCCCGGCGGCGCACGCTTCCCGCAGCCGGGCCGTAACATGGTCAGAGCCCCGGCGAGAGCCAGGGGCCGATTACATACAAAGGAGAGATTGACGGAATGCGTCGCTTCCGGATTTTGCCGGCCGTTCTCCCGGTACTGGCTCTGGCCGTCTCCCTCCTGGGCTGTGCCAGGACGGCTCCTCAGCCCGCACCCCAGCCCAGCCAGGTACCGCCACCCGCAAGCAACGCCCTTTCCCCGCCGAACCCCGCGGTGCAGGTGCGCGTGGGGATGAAGGGCACACCCTCGGATTCGGGCGTCCTCATTGGCATGGCCAGGGGCTACTACAAGGACCTTGGCATTGAGATTGTCCCCACCAACTTCCGGTCGGGCCAGGAACTGGTCAACCTGCTGGCGGCGGGCCAACTGGACGTGGGCATGACCGTTTCCGACGCCGGCTTCTTCAACGCCATTCTGCGGGGTGTGAACCTGAAGGTGGTTGCCGACAAGGGCTACAACCTCCCCGACAGGGGCTACTACCGGCTGGCCATTCGCAAGGATCTGGCCGACCAGATCAAGGACTACAAGGACCTCAAGGGCCGCAAGCTGGCCGTAGTGGGTGAGGCCTCCATGGACTATGTCTTCCTTCTGCGCGTGCTGGCCAGGGGCGGCCTGACGGAGAAGGACGCGGACATCCAGGTCATCCGCGCCTTTCCCGACATGGTCACGGCCCTGGCCAACAAGGCGGTGGACGGCGCCCTGATCATCGAGCCCTTCGTTACCCAGGGCGAGGGCAAGGATGTCCTGGTGGCCTGGAAGGAGCCCGTGGACTACGCCCCGGATGAGCAGGTGGCTGTCGTCGCTTTCGGCGAGAAGATGCTGAAGGACCCGGAACTGGCCAACCGCTTTATGGTGGCTTACCTGAAGTCCATCCGCGACTACAACGACGCCTTCATTAAGGGGAAGGGCCTGGATGACGTGGTCACCCTGCTGACGCAGGTCTCGACCATCAAGGACGCCGCCCTGCTCAAGAAGATGCGCCCCGCGGGCATCAACCCCAACGGCTACGTGAACATCGCCGGCATGCAGTACGACCTTGACTACTACAAGAAAGCCGACCTGCTCAAGGGCGAGATCGACCTGAAGATCGTGGTCGACAACCAGTACGTGGACTTCGCGCTCAAGCAACTGGGCCAGTACTAGACCTAGCCGGGGCTCGGGCCAAGGAGGGACAACGTGAAGGACTTGAAACGAACCTTCTCCATCGCCTCACCCGCGGCGCTTCTCCTACTCTGGGAAGTCCTTGCTCGAATTCCCTCGCGCCTTACCCATTTTTTCGCGCCCCCGTCCCTGGTGGCCGTCAGCATCGGTGAGATGGCTCTGACCGGAGAGCTGTGGCAGCACGTGGGGTGGAGCTTCCTGCGCGTGCTGCTGGGCTTTGCCGCGGGCGCCATCCCGGGCATTCTGATTGGCCTGGCGATGGGCTTGGTTCCCTGGGTGCGGGCCGCCCTGCAGCCGATCGTGTCCGCCACTCTGCCCATCCCCAAGACAGCCCTGCTGCCGTGGATCATCCTGCTGCTGGGAGTGGGCGAGAGTTCCCGGGTGACCATCATTGCCATCGGCGTCTTCTTCCTGGTGCTGGTGAACACCATGGCCGGCGTGATGGGCATCGACCCCATTTATCTGGACGTGGGCCGCAGCTTTGGCGCCCGGGGATGGCGATTCTACCGGACGATAGCCTTCCCCGGAGCCCTCCCCACCATCTTCGCGGGACTCAAGCTGGGCCTGGGCACGGCCTACCTGCTCATTGTCTTCGCCGAGCAGATTGGCGTTCGGGAGGGCGTCGGCTATCTCATCTGGCAGGCCTATGACACCTTCGACATTGAGCGCATGTTCGCCGGGCTGCTGCTGACCTCGCTGCTGGGCTTCCTGTCCATGACGGCTCTGGCGGCGCTGGAGAAGAGGTGGGTACCGTGGAGGTCATGAGCAGAAGCGGAGCTTGCGTCAAGGAGGGCGACCGGGCGGCCGAGCGCGCCTCCTACGACCGTCCTTCTCCTGAACATCCCGGCGAGGCGGCCCCCAAAATCCGCCTCCGCGGCGTGACCAAGGTCTTCAGCACGCAGGCCGGCGAGGTGCCGGCCCTGCAGGACATCAGCCTGGACATTGCCGAAGGCGAGTTCGTCTGCCTGGTGGGCCCCAGCGGCTGCGGCAAGACCACACTGCTGCGCATTCTGGCCGGGCTGGAGAGGCAATCGGCAGGTACGCTGGACGTGCGTCACGCCCGCCGCGACCGCCCCCTGGCGCGCATGGTCTTTCAGGAACAGTCCATACTCCCATGGATGACCGTTGAGCAGAACGTGGCGTACGGCCTGGCCATGCGCGGTGTCGACCGCAGGCGTCAGAGGGAAGTGGTCGCCCATTACCTGGAGATGACCGGCCTCACCCGCTTCGCCCGGGCTTACCCGCATCAACTTTCCGGCGGCATGAAGCAGCGGGTGAGCGTGGCGCGGGCCTTTGCCGACGACCCCGAAATCCTCCTCATGGATGAGCCCTTCGCCGCCCTGGACGAGCAGAATCGCCTTCTGCTGCAGCAGGAACTGCTGCGCATTTGGGAGGGTACGCAGAAGACGGTGGTCTTCATCACCCACAGCATCGACGAAGCCATTAACCTTGGCGACCGGCTGCTGGTCATGACCGCCCAGCCCGGACGACTGAAGGGCATTGTGGATGTGCCCCTGCCCCGACCCCGCGACGTCACGGAGACCCGCGCCGACCCGCGGGCCTCCCGCCTCTACGTGGAGGTCTGGCGCCAACTGCAGGATGAGGTTCTGAAAGCCAAGGTGGCAGGTGAGGGAAGGCGGCCAGCCCCGGCCCGCTAGGGCATACCCGGAGCGCGTCGCAGCCTGCGGCCTCGGAAGGCAGGAACTCGGCCCAGGCTCGGCCAAGTACGGGTCACAGGTACAAGTCACGGGTACGGCTGGAGGGGGACTGGTTCATGCGGGACGAGATCGCCAATGGAAAGAAGCCCCCGCTGGGTGTCGGCATCATCGGCTGGGGCGGCATTGCCCGCGTGCACATGCTCGCCCTGAAGAGCCTGCCCGTTTTGTTCCCCGACCTGCCCTTCAACGTCCGCCTGGCCGCAGTGGCCACCCGCGACCCGGCGCGTGCGGGCGACGACGCCCGAAACGCGGGCTTTGAACACGTGATGTCCAGCCCGGCGGAGCTGGCCGGGGATGCTCAGGTGGACGTGGTGGACATCTGCACTCCCAACGCCCTGCACCCCCAGCAGGCTGCGGATGCGTGGCGAAACGGCAAGGCTGTCTACGTGGAGAAGCCGCTGGCGGAGTCCATGGAGTCCGCCCAACGCCTTGGCGAGGCCTGGCGAGCGGCCGGGTCGCCTGACACGGACCAGTCCGCCTTCATCCTTCGCTTCCTGCCTGCGGTGGCCCGGGCTAAGGACATCCTGGACGCGGGCGCCCTGGGGCCCATCCTGGCCTTTCGCGGCCGCATGATCCACGGCGGCTACCTGAACCCGCAGCGCCCCATGTCCTGGCGGCTCGACCAGGAACTGGCGGGCGGCGGCGCCCTGGCCGACCTGGGCATCCACATCATCGACCTGGTGCAGTTCCTCCTGGGCGATATCGCGCAGGTGGACGCCAGAACACGCACCTATGTCACGGAGCGGCCCGCCTCCGCGGGGTCGGCCCGGCGGGTGCGGGTGAAGGTGGATGACTGGGCCGAGGTGCGGTGCGTGACGGCCTTGGGGGTTCCCGGCACCGTTGAGGCCTCCCGTATAGGCGACGGCATGGAAGAGACGGCCATCGAGATCTTCGGTCGCGACGGCTCTCTCCAGATCCGCGCCGACGCCCCGGAGTTTCCTCGCTGGTTTGACCGGCGGGCCGGGGAACTGAGGCCCTCCACCCGCGACCTGGACGGTGACACCACCCGGGCGGTGCTCTCCGTCTGGCCTCCGGCCAAGCTGTCCCTGGGCTGGTTCGTCAACGCCCATGCGGCCTCGCTCGCCTGGTGCCTGCGCAACGTCCACGCGGTGCGCCCCGGCGGCACCGCGGCGGCGCCTGCGGACTCCACCCGGCTGACTCCTGGTATCGGCTCATCGCTGCAAGCGCAGGCGGTGCTGGATGCCGCCTACCGGTCCGCCCGGGAGGGGCGGCCGCTGGGCGTCTAGAGCCCAGACAACGTAAAGCGGCCCCGTCACCATGCCGGCGACGGGGCCCTTCTCACGGCATTCGGTCCAGGGCCGCGAGCAGGGCGCGGATGATGTCGGCAGGGGTCGGCGGGCATCCGGGCACATAGATGTCCACGGGTACCACCTGGTCAACGCCGCCGCTGCAGGCGTAGCTGCCGGACGTGATCCCGCCGCTGCAGGCGCAGTCGCCCAAAGCCATGATCAGGCGCGGGACGGGCGTGGCCTCCACCGTCTTCAGTACCGCCTGACGCAGGTTGTGAGTGACCGGCCCGGTGATCATCAGGAGGTCGGCGTGGCGTGGTGAGGCCACAAAGTCCATCCCCAGGCGCTGCAGGTCATACACGGGGTTGAGGAGGGCGTTCATCTGAAAGTCACACCCGTTGCAGGACCCGGCGTCCACGTGCCGGATGTGCAGGGAGTGCCCCAGGATACGGCGGGTTTTGCTGTCCAGCTCCTGGAGCAGCGGTGCGAGTTCCGGGCCGGCCCCGACGTAGCACAGCTCAAAGCTCTTGTTGATCAGCGGGAAATCCGGGACAATGTCCAGCACGTCTCCGTCAGGCTCCGTGACGACAGGCGTGAGGACGCCGGTGGTCGCGAACCGGTCCATCACCGAGGTGTTGGCGAAAAGGACTTCCGTCAGTTCCGCGAACTCAGCCTCTACCTCGGCGAGCACCCTCAGCAGCAGCCCACTCTCTCCGTCGGCAAGGTCCCGGCGGACGCCACCCACCGTCTGTGCGCCGCGCAGAAAGCGGTGGCAGATGGAGGACATTCTCACCCACGGTCCGAAGCGGAAGTGACCAGGCTCAATGATGCCGGCGTGGATGGGACCCACAGGGATGGTGATACCAGAACCAACCGGCGGCATCAATAAATGGAGGGCTTTCCAAACAAGAACCTGTGAGGAGAGGGCTTCCGCAGGACATGCTATCCTGCCGGGGAGCGTCCGCACGAGGGAACGGCGTGCAGATAGGGAGATGGGCACAATGCTCTCGGTCCAGCGGCTCGACCTGACCCTGTCCGAGGAGGACCTCAACCGCCTGGCGGATGAGGTCCTGGACTTCAAGGACATCGACGACCTCCGCCTTGGCCTGAAGGAAGGCGTGATGCACGCCGCACTGAAGATTGCCAAGCTGGGATTCACCGTGCCGGTGGAGGCGGAACTGCGCTTGCGGGAGATAGGGACAGGCACACTGCGCCTGGAGGTGGACATTACGGCCCCCGCGCTGCTTCCCGCCGCAATGAAAGATATTGCCTTAAAAAAAGTTCTCGATAGCCTACCAGTCCCTGGAGTATCATACCACCAAGGAGAGGTCAGGGTAGACCTGGACGAACTCCTGGGGGGAGCCCCCGTACAGTTTGACCTGGCGGGGGTGGAGATCCGCGCCGGATGGCTGAGCCTGTCCCTGGCCAACCTGCGGTATCTGCCCGTGGTCTCCACGGGTGAAGCAGCCACTGGGGAGCAAGTGCCCAAGCCCGTGGCGGTAACCGGTCCGGACCGGGCCCTGGTGGCCGTTCCGGAACACCAGGATTTTTACGACCGGCTCAAGGCCCAGGTCAGCGAGCAGGCCCGCCGTCGCCTGCCGTCGCGGCTGCAGCCGCTGGTTCCCTGGCTGCTGCTGGTTCCGGACAGCTTTGCCCTTTTGGTGCGGCTGATGCGCGACCCGCGGGTGCCACGGCGGTCCAAGTGGATCACGGCCCTGGCGGTGGCCTACTTTGTGGACCCGCTGGACCTGATTC